>NZ_JBSGZN010000043.1:0-65665 GCF_053611025.1 Streptomyces sp. NPDC054842 | reverse complement strand
GTCGGGTACGGGAGGTACGCAACCGAGGAACGCTGGTAGCAGAGGCCGACACCAACTACCGACGGCCGGATGCACCGGCACGGCCCCGACCCACCCACCGGCGGAAAGCGCCCGACGCCCACTGGACGCGCGGGCCCTCGACGCCAAGCACCCTGCCGGCAGCGCCCGACGCTCACGGAACGCGCACGAAAGAACACCGACGCCGACCGAAGGGCCGGCGCCCGCTCACGGCGCCGCAGGCGCCGACGTCCCCTTGTCGTCCCGGGGTGTGGCCCCCGCGTCGTCCCCCGACGTGGCGACCCACGTCCCCACGCCCACCGCGGCGACCAGCGCCACCGCCGCCGCCCCCAGCGTGATCCTCCGCCGCCGGGCGGACGCCCGGTGCCGGGCCGACCCCGGCCGCGGCGCCCCCGCGGCCCGCGGCGCCCGAGCGGTCCCCCGCGCACCCCCGGCCAGCTCGTCCGGCCCCGGCACCCGCATCGACGTATGCGTGTCCCGGTTGGAGTCCGGCGCAGCCCCCGGCACCAACGGCACGGCGCCCCGCCGGACCCGCCCCCGCTCCGCCCGCTCGCCCTCACGCGCCGGAGCGGCCTCGGCCGCCTCCTCGTAAGGGCCCTCGCCCTCCTCCGGCTCCGCGTCCGGCTCGTCCACGTCGAGCGGCGGCATCCCGGCCAGCAAGGGCAACTGCTCCCGCAGCCGCGCCCCCAGCTCGGACGCCCGCAACCGGGACGCCGGCGCCTTGGCGAGGCACTGCACGATCAGCTGCCACAGCTCGTCGGGGATGCCGGGCAGCGGTACGACGCGCTCGGTGACGTGCCGCCGCAGCACCGCCCCGGGGTGTCCGCCCCCGAAGGGGGTGAACCCCGCCAGCAGCTCGTACAGCACCGTCGCGAGCGCGTAGATGTCGACGGCGGCACGCGGCGGCAGCCCCTCGATGATCTCGGGGGCGAGATAGTCCGGCGTGCCGATGATCTTCGTGGCACGGGTCCGCCGGGGCGAGTCGATGAGCTTGGCCACGCCGAAGTCGGTCAGCAGCGCGGGATGCGAGCCGCCCGGCCCGAGGGGGCCCTGCATGTCCAGGAGGACGTTCTCGGGCTTCACGTCCCGGTGGACGACACCGGCGGCGTGCGCGGCGGCGAGCCCGTCCGCGACGTCGGCGACGATCGCGACCGCGGCCTCGGGGGCCAGCCGCCGCTCCCGGTCGAGCCGGGTCCGCAGGTCGGTGCCGCGGACGAGGTCCATGACGAGTGCGAGGTCGTTGCCGTCCACGACGAGATCGCGCACCGCGACCACGTGGGGGTGGTCGAGACCCAGGAGCGCCGTGCGCTCCTGGACGAAGCGCCCCACGAGCTCCTGGTCGGACGCGAGGTCCTCGCGCAGCAGCTTGATGGCGACGGGGCCCTCCGGCCCCTCGCCCAGCCACACCGTGCCGGCGCTGCCCCGCCCCAGGATCTGGTTGGCGGTGTACCGGCTGCCGATCTTCCGTGCCAAGACTGCTCCTACAGACGCGTGTTGTCGTCAAAACTACGCGCCGGAGGAGCCAACCTTCACCGCGGAGACGGAAATCACCCGTCGGGTGTCGACAAATCCCCAGAGTCGGCCCTCCCGGAGGGCGCGCCGCCGCCCCGCGACACCACTCGCCACCGCCGGGCCGACAGCACCCCGCAAGGCCGGCGCCGGTCCCGCCCGGAGCGATCCCTCAGGAGCGCCGCGAGCTCACTGCCCGGTCTTGGCGCCCAGGTCCCCGATCCAGCCGCTCACCGTGTTGAACCAGTCGCTCAGCTGCTCCCAGTAGCCCTTGGTGGTGCCGATCCACTCCTGGAGGGGGCTCAGTTCCCAGACCAGCCACCCGGCGACGAACAGGATGACGACGGTGAACAGGCACCCCTTGAGGCAGCCGAGCCCGGGGATCTTCATCGGGTTGGCGCTGCGCTGCCGGGGCTCGCGCGGCTGCCGGGGCGCGGGCTGCTGCGGCTGCTGCGGCGCGGGAGCGTACCGCTGGGGCTGGGGCTGCTGCCGCTGCGGCTGGGGTTGCTGCCGCTGCGGCGCGTACTGCTGGGGCTGCTGCTGCGGATACCCGTACCCGGGCGGCGGCTGCTGCCCCTGGGGCCGCTGCTGTTGCTGGGGCCGCTGCTGCTGCTGAGGCCGCTGCTGCTGAGGCCGGGCGACCTGCCGCTGCGGGCGGCGCCGCAGCGGATCGTCCCCGGGGTCGAGGTACGACTGGACCTGCGTCTGCTCGTTGCGGTCACGGGCCGCCCGCAGCTGGCTCTGCCAGGGATGCGGATCCTCGGGCTGTCCCGGCTGACCGGGCTGCCCCTGCTGCCCGCCCGGTCCGTTCGGCGGCACCGGAGGCAGCACGGCGGTCGGATCGGCGGCGCCGCGGTGCGGCAGCACGGACGTCGGATCGGCGGCACCGGAGGTGTGCGGCAGGACGCTCGTGGCGCCGTTCGGGTCGTAGGCGCCGGCACCGTGCGGCAGCACCTGCGTCGGGTCGGCGGCACCCGGCGTGCCCGGCACGGCGGCGGGAGCCGGATCGGGCGCGAGGAGCGCGCCGACCCCCTCCGCGGCGGCGATCTGCGCGGCGCCGGCGTGCACGCCGACCCCCTGGGCGACCGTGCGCAGTCCGCGGGCGAGGTTCTCGGCGCTCGGCCGCTCGTCGGGGTTCTTGCGCAGGCACCGCTCGATGACGGTCCACAGCGGGTCCGGGACGGTCGAGGGCCGGCGGGGCTCGGCGCTGAGGTGCTGGTGCAGCACCTCGAGGGCCGACCCTCCGGAGAACGGCGGGCGCCCGGTCACCAGCTCGTACAGCAGGATGCCGGCGCCGTAGATGTCGACGGCGGACGTCTGGGGGCGGCCCTCGGCGGACTCGGGCGCGACGTACGCGGGCGTGCCGACGAACTCGTGGGTCCGCGTGAGCCCGGGTGAGTCGGCGAGCCGGGCGATGCCGAAGTCGGTGAGCATCGGGTGCATCTGGCCGCCGTCCTGCTTGAGCAGGACGTTCGCCGGCTTGAGGTCGCGGTGGACGACCCCGTCGGCATGGCTGGCGGCGAGCGCGTCGGCCACCTGGGCGGTGAGGAGGGCGGCGGCGACGGGCGAGAAGGGCCCGTTGTCGCGGAGGTAGCGGTGCAGGTCGGGACCGTCGACGAGGTCCATGACGAGCGCGAGCAGGTCTCCCTCGACGACCAGGTCGCGGACCCGGACGATGTTCGGGTGGGTCAGGCGCAGCAGGACGGACCGCTCCCGGAGGAACCGCATCACGACGTCCGCGTCGCTCGCCAGCTCCTCCTTGAGGACCTTGATCGCCACGGTCTCGCCGGGCTGCCCGGCGACGGCCGCCTCGGCGCCCGCTGTCTCCCTCTGGCGGGCGCGCCAGACGGTGCCTGTGGCGCCGCGCCCCAGCGGCTCCTCAAGGAGGTACTTGCTCCCTACCGGCCGCACGTCATGCGCTCCCTGCTGCTTGCTTGGCTGGTCCGTCCACCGTCGTCCACGTCGCTCGGAGTGCTCGGGTGTTCCGCCCCACTGTAGTGCCGTGGGACGCGGGACCGGGCTGTCGTCCCGCTGTGCTTCCCCGTGCTCGCTCCGGTGCCTGCGGCGGAGTCCGCGTACGGGTTCCTTACGTGTTTCGAAGGAAAGACGCTCGCTTCGGACCGTTGGTTGCCGAACCCTGGACGTGACCGATCTCAAGCGGGCACCGGTCGGGCACTGGTCAGGCACTTTTGCGGGCAGAGCCGACCAATCAAGATCACTTGTTCCCGGGCGGCGGGCGTGTTGTCGGTGGCAGGTGCGAGGATGCCCTCAGTACTGGCCGACGTGCCCGTGTGCGGTGGGGGAGTCTGCGGTGGGGGACCGCGGCGCAGTCTCGTCCCCGTCCCGGGTGCCCGCGCGGAAGGGACCCCTGACGGCGATGCAGATCCGGCTGACCGTCGTAGACCCGCTGGGCCCGCCCTCGGAGCCGCGGGGGCGAGCCGCCGCCTGCGATGTGCTGGTCACCGCCCCCGCGGGGACGGCGCTGGCCGCGATCGCCTCCGGGCTGGCCTCGGCGGTGGCGGGGTCCGACGGTCCGCTCGTGCTGTACGCCGGTGCCGAGCGGCTCGACGCGCAGCGCTGCACCCTGGGCGAGCCGCCGCTCATCGACGGCGCGGTGCTGTCGCTGGGCGCCCCCGCGGAGCCGGGTCCCGACGAGACCGACGTCACCGCCCAGCTGCACGTGATCGCGGGTCCCGACGCGGGCGGCGTCCATCTGCTGCACGGCGGCCGTATCCACATCGGCCGCTCCGCCGACGCCGACGTCCCGCTGGACGACCCGGACGTGTCCCGGCTGCACTGCGCGGTGACGGTCTCGGCGGACGGCCGGGTCGCGGTCGCCGACCTCGGCTCCACGAACGGGACGACGGTCGACGGCGCCCGGGTGGGCGACCGTCCGGTGCGGTTCGGGCCGGGGGCGCTGCTGCGGGTCGGCGAGTCCGCGCTGCGTCTCGCCCCGGCCACCGGCGTGGGGACGGTCCCGACCGCTCCCGACGGCGAGGGGCACGTGCGGGTGCCCGCCGCGGGCGGGCGGGAGACCGGTCCGCCCGGCGCCGCGGGCGCCCTCGGGTCCGGCGCTTCCTCGGGTGCGGCGGCCCGGACGTCCGCCGCCCCGGTGTCCGCCGGGGCGCCCCGGCGGACCGCCGCCGTGCCCCACGCGCGCGTGCAGGGCGGCACCGAGACCCCGGCGGCGGGCACGCGTACGGACGGTGGTGCCGGGCGGGACCCGTACGCCCCGGCGGGCGAGACCCGTCACGGCTACGGCTCCGGGGGCTGGGGGTCGGCCGGAGGTGCCCCGGGCGCCCAGGGGCACGAGCCCGGCGCGACGCCCGTCGTCCCGGGACAGGGACGCGCACCCCGTATCGAGAGCGGCCGCCCCGCCGCCGCGGCACCGCGCCACGACCGGCACGGCGACCCCCAGGGGCGCGGCGAGGGAGCACCGACCGCGGCCCCCGGCGCGGGCACCCGGGAGGGAGGCGCCCCGGGCCAGGAGGCGCGCGGGGCCGCGCCCGCCCTCGGCGCCGACCTGCCGCCCGGCGTCCGCAGGCGCGGCTTCTCCGCCTGGGCGAGGCGGCTGGCCGGCGGCCGGGGCGAACTGCCCGAGGATGGTCCCGAAACGTACGACGAACCGGCGGCGGAGCCGGCGGGCCCCGAGGCCGCTCCGGCGCGGCTGCCGGACACCTGGCCGGACCCCGCGACGCTGCTGCTCACGGCGCTCGGCCCGGGGCCGCGGCTGTGGGAGCGCGAGCCGGGGCACCCGGAGACGCTGACCGTGCGGCTGGGCACGGCCGACCGCGCGGCGCCCGACGGCTCGGGGCTGCTGCCCGCAGTGCCGGTGACGGCGGGGCTGCGCGAGGTCGGCTCGCTGGGCCTGGCGGGCCCCCGGGCGCGGCTGGCGGGGCTGGCCCGCGCGGTCGTCGCCCAGCTGGCCGCTCTGCACTCCCCCGACACCCTTGAGATCGTCCTGATCAGCACCGACCGTTCGCGCGGCGTGGAGGAGCGCACCGCCGAGTGGTCCTGGCTCGGCTGGCTCCCGCACGTCCGCCCCGCTCACGGCCAGGACTGCCGTCTCCTCCTCGCCTACGACCGTGACCAGGCGACCGCGCGCGCGGACGAGCTGCTGCGCCGTCTCGACGACCACCTGGCGGACGCCGGAGGCCCGGCGGGCGCCCGTCCCTCCCCCCGCGCGACGGGCCCCGTCCGCGGAGCGGCCCGCCGTCCCTCGTGGGCGCGGGGCGAGGACCCGGAAGACGCCGCCGAGGGGCCGTACACCGTCCTCGTCGTGGACGGCGACCCCGGCGGCGCGGGAGTGCGCGACGCGGTGGTGCGGCTGGCCCGCGAGGGCGCCCGGGCGGGCATCTACGTCGTGTGCCTCGCCGAGACGGCGGCCGCGTCCCCGGCGTCCCCGGTGTCGCGGACGTACGAGGCGGCGTGCGAGGCGGCGCCCGGTTTCCGGGAGTGCGGTGCCGTCGCGCTGCTCAGCGGCGACGTGGCGACCGCACTGCATCTGATGCGGGTCGCCCCGGGCGGCCCCGCGGACCCGTCCGGCGTGCAGCGCGCGGGCACGCCCGGCGGCGACCCGACCGTTCCCGGCCAGGGCGGGCGGACCTCCGGGCACGGCCGGTACACCCAGCCGGGCGCCGCGCCGAACGACGCCGGGGCCGGCTCCCCGGACCGCCCCGACGGCGGCTCCGCCCCGGGGTTCGTCGGACACGGCACCGTCGCCGCGGTGGACGCGGTGTCGGCGGCCTGGGCCGAGCGGTTCGCGCGGGCCCTCGCGCCGCTGCGCACCGACGGCACCGGCGACCGGCATACGCGGGTGTCCGCGCCGTTGCCCCAGGCGGCCCGGCTGCTCGACGAGCTGGGGCTCGCCCGCGCCACCCCCGCGTCCCTGATGGCGCGCTGGGCCGACGCGGCCGACGACACCGAGGCGCTGGGCGGGCGGGCCCGCGCGGTGCTCGGAGCGGGGCCCCGCGGCCCGGTCTGCGTCGACCTCGCCGCCGACGGCCCCCACCTGCTGATCGAGGGCCCCTCGGGCAGCGGCCGTACGGAGCTGCTGCGGTCGATCGCCGCGTCGCTCGCCGCCGCCGAGCGCCCGGACCGGCTCGGCATCGTCCTGATGGACGGGCGGGACCACACCGGCGGCAAGGGCGCACAGGGGCCGGCCGACGGGCTCGCCGCCTGCACCGACCTGCCGCACGTCTCGACCCACCTCACCGCCAACGACCCCGTGCGCATGCGGGAGTTCGCGCAGTCCCTGAGCGCCGAGCTGAAGCGGCGGGCCGAGCTGCTGGGCCGGCAGGACTTCACCGAGTGGCACACGAACCGCGAGGTGTCCGGCCGGATGGTCACCCAGCGCTCGGCCGGCGGCTCGTCCGGCACCGGCGATCTCGACAGCCCCACCACGTCGACGATCAGGCTGCGCCCTGCGGCGTCCCGCCCGCGGACGGAGCCGGGGCCGCCGCTGGCCCGGCTGGTCGTGGTGGTCGACGACCTGGACTCCCTGCTGTCGCCCGCGCTGGGTTCGCCGGGCAGGCCCTCGGCGGGTTCCGTCGTACGGGCACTGGAGGCCGTGGCCCGGGAGGGCGAGCGGCTCGGCGTGCACCTCGTGGCGACGACCGGGATGTGCGGGCGGGCCACGGACACGGAGCTGGCCCGGACGGCCGCGCTGCGGGTCACGCTGGACGCGCCGACGCCGGGGGCGGACGAACCGGCGCCCGGGCGGGGGCGGGTGTCCGGGGCGGACGGGCGCGTCACGCCGTTCCAGGGCGGGCGGGTGACGGGGCGGATTCCCCGTACGGCGACACTGCGGCCCACGGTGGTGCCCCTGGAGTGGCAGCGGATGGGGGATCCGCCGGCCCGGCGGCCCGTGCGGGAGCTCGGCAACGGCCCGACCGATCTGGCGCTGCTCGCCAGCGCGTTGGAGCGGGCGGCCCGTTCGGTGGCCGCGACCGAGGTCCCCTCACTGCTCTGACCCCGGCGCCCGACCCCAACTGCCGACCCCGACGCCGGATTCCGGCGCCGACTGCCGACCCGGTCGCCCGGCGCCCGACCCCAACTGCCGCCCCGGGGTTGGGCGCCCGGCCCGAACCCTCGACCCCGGCGACCGGCGACTGGCGCTCGGCGCCCGGCGCCCGGCGCCCGGCGCTCGGCGCTCGGCGCTCGGCGCTCGGCGCTCGGCGCTCGGCGCTCGGCGCTCGGCGCTCGGAACGAGCCGTCCGCACTTACGCCGGCCCGTCAACTGCCCTGTCCAATTGGGGCATTGCGCACCGCCCCACCCATGACGGGGCCTCAGTTCCCGTGCCCCCACGGTAAACGCGCCGGCGCGGCCGCGACCCGTGAGCCGGTGGAGTCCGCCTCCACCGGAAGCCCCCAGGTCACGACGCGGTCACGATCACCGACTTGACACCGTAGGCACTCTTGCCGCCCTCAAGCGGGCGGGCGTAGACCAGAGCGGACGGGACACGCTCAAGACACCACTCAAGACACCGCTCAGACGTTCGACGAGGAACGAAGAACGGGGCACAGATGCGCAGCACTGTTCATTCACGCAAGACGGGCAGGACCGCACGGAACGCGGCCGCGGCCCTCACGGCCGGTGCTCTCGCCCTCGCGCTCACCGCGTGCGGCGGCGACGACGACGGCGGCGACGGCAACGGCGGCAAGGACAAGGAGAGCGGCGGATCGTCCGTCTCGCTCCCCAAGCTGGACGGCGAGAACCTGGAGGTCGCCGCCGTCTGGACCGGCCCCGAGCAGGCCAACTTCAAGAAGGTGCTCGCCGAGTTCGAGAAGCGCACCGGCGCCAAGGTCACCTTCGTACCGGCACAGGACCCGATCATCAACTTCCTGGGGTCGAAGATCGCGGGCGGGGAGCCGCCGGACATCGCGATGCTGCCCCAGGTCGGCGCCATCAAGCAGGCCGTCGAGAAGAAGTGGGCCAAGCCCGTCGGCGCGGCCGCCAAGGAGCAGTTGGCGAAGAACTACTCCCAGGGCTGGCAGGACCTCGGCAAGGTCGACGGCGAGCAGTACGGCGTGTACTACAAGGCCGCCAACAAGTCGCTGGTCTGGTACAACACGCAGGTCTTCGAGAACGCGGGGGCCAAGGAGCCCAAGACCTGGGACGAGTTCCTGGACACCGCGCAGACCGTCTACGACTCGGGCGTCACACCCGTGTCCGTCGGCGGCGCGGACGGCTGGACCCTCACGGACTGGTTCGAGAACATCTACCTCTCCCAGGCCGGCCCCGAGAAGTACGACCAGCTCGCCGAGCACAAGATCAAGTGGACGGACGCGTCCGTGAAGGACGCGCTGACCACCCTCGCGCAGCTGTGGGGCAAGAAGGACTACATCGCGGGCGGCGCGAGCGGGGCCCTGCAGACGGAGTTCCCCGACTCCGTGACGCAGACGTTCCAGGGCGGCGACCAGCCGAAGGCCGGCATGGTCTTCGAGGGCGACTTCGTCCAGGTCAACATCGCGGAGACGAAGGCGAAGGTCGGCACCGGCGCGAAGGTGTTCCCGTTCCCGGCGGTGGGCGACGAGGCCCCGGTCGTCAGCGGCGGCGACGCGGCCGTCATCCTGAAGGACTCCAAGGCGGCCCAGGCCCTCGCCACGTTCCTCGCCTCCTCCGACGCGGCGAGCATCCAGGCGAAGCTCGGCGGCTACCTCTCCCCCAACAAGAACGTCGACGCGTCGGCGTACCCGAACGCGGTGCAGCGCAAGATGGCGCAGGCCCTGGTCTCGGCCGGCGACGACTTCCGCTTCGACATGTCGGACCAGGCGCCGCAGGCGTTCGGCGGCACCCCCGGCAAGGGCGAGTGGAAGGAGCTCCAGGACTTCCTGAAGAACCCCAAGGACGTCGCGGGTACGCAGCAGAGGCTGGAGTCGGCCGCCGCCAAGGCGTACAAGGACTGATCCGGGGATGACGTCGGCATCGGCGGGAGGAGTCACCCCGACTCGTCCCGCGGCTCGCAACCGCAAGAGCGTGACCGGCACCCGCAAGGCGGTGGCAGCGCTGTTCCTGCTGCCCGCCCTGGTGCTGCTCGGCGCGCTCGTGGTCTACCCGATCGGGTACTCGCTGGTCCGCAGCTTCTTCGACCAGAGCGGCGACGGCTTCGCCGGCGTCGACAACTATGAAGCGCTGTTCACGGACGACGGCATCCGCACCGCGCTGAAGAACAACGTGCTGTGGGTGGTGTTCGCCCCGACGATCTCGACGGCCCTCGGCCTGATCTTCGCGGTGCTCACCGAACGGGTGCGCTGGGGAACGGCGTTCAAGCTGGTCGTCTTCATGCCGATGGCGATCTCCATGCTCGCCGCCGGCATCATCTTCCGGCTGGTCTACGACGAGGACCCGGAGAAGGGGGTCGCCAACGCGGTCTGGGTGGGCGTGCACGACACCTTCGCGGAGTCGTCCGCCTTCCCGAAGGCGCACCCGGGCCGGAAGTCGCCCCTCAAGGCGGACGACGGCGGGTTCGTCACCCGGACGCCGGTCAGCGCCGGTCAACCCGTGACGCTGCCGCTGGTCGGCGTCGCCCCCGACAAGATGCCCGACGGTGCGAAGAACGCCGTACAGGCGAAGGCGGAGCCCGGCAAGGTCACCGGTACGGCCTGGCAGGACTTCACCCGCGGCAAGGGCGTCGGCGAACTCGGCGCCGTCGACGGCACGGAGCTCGGCTACGCGGGCATGCGGGTCGAGGCGGTGAAGGACGGCAAGGTCGTGGACTCCGCGGAGGTCGGCGCCGACGGAACCTTCACGCTGTCCGGCGAGGCGGACGGGGCGCTGCTGCGGCTGCCGGCGAGCAACTTCCGCGAGCCGTACAACGGCGTGGACTGGCTGGGCCCCTCCCTGGTGACCCCGGCGGTCATCGGCTCGTACGTGTGGATGTGGGCCGGGTTCGCGATGGTGCTCATCGCCGCGGGGCTGGCGGGCGTGCCGCGCGAACTCCTGGAGGCGGCGCGGGTGGACGGCGCCACCGAGTGGCAGGTGTTCCGCAGGGTCACGGTGCCGCTCCTGGCGCCGGTCCTCGCGGTCGTCACGGTCACGCTGATGATCAACGTGCTGAAGGTCTTCGACCTGGTCTTCATCATCCCGCCGGGCTCGTCCCAGGACGACGCGAACGTGCTGGCCCTGGAGCTGTACCGCAAGGGCTTCTCCGAGGACCAGCCCGGCGTCGCGAGCGCGATCGCCGTGTTCCTGCTGCTCCTGGTCATCCCCGTGATGCTGTTCAACGTCCGCAGGCTGCGGCGGGAGGTACGACGATGACCACGCAGACCGCGCGGACCGGCACGTCGGTGAAGGCGGCGCCCGTCGAGACCGTCAGGCCGAAACGGTCGCTCGGGTCCCGGCTGGTGAGCGGGGTCAGCGGCGGTGTGCTGCAGCTGTTCCTCATCCTGGTCGCCCTGTTCTGGCTGGTGCCGACCCTCGGGCTGCTGCTGTCGTCGCTGCGCAAGCCCGAGGACATGAGCGCGAGCGGCTGGTGGAAGGTCCTCAGCGAACCCTCGCAGCTGACCGTGGACAGCTACCAGAAGCTGCTGGAGAACAGCGACATCACCGGTTCCCTGGTGAACACGGTGCTGATCACGGTCCCGGCGACGCTGCTGGTGGTGGTGATCGGCTCGCTCGCCGGCTACGCGTTCGCCTGGATGGAGTTCCCGGGCCGCGACTGGTGGTTCCTCGGCGTGGTCAGTCTGCTGGTGGTGCCCGTGCAGGTGGCGCTCATCCCGATCGCCGAACTCTTCGGCAAACTGGGCCTGTTCGGGACGATCCTCGGAGTCATCCTCTTCCACGTCGGCTTCGGCCTGCCGTTCGCGGTGTTCCTGCTGCGGAACTTCTTCGCGGAGATCCCGCGGGAGCTCCTGGAGGCGGCCCGGCTCGACGGGGCGGGTGAACTGCGCCTGTTCCTGCGGGTCGTGATGCCGCTGGGCGGGCCGGCGATCGCCTCGCTCGGCATCTTCCAGTTCCTGTGGGTGTGGAACGACATGCTGGTCGCGCTGGTGTTCACCAAGGCCGGCACCCAGCCGATCACGGTCGCCCTGCAGACGCAGGTACGGCAGTTCGGCAACAACATCGACGTGCTGGCGCCCGGCGCCTTCATCTCGATGGTGATCCCGGTGGCCGTGTTCTTCGCGTTCCAGCGGCAGTTCGTGTCCGGCGTGATGGCGGGCGCCGTGAAGTAGCCGCGCCGGCAGGGCAGTCGGAGGGCGGGCCGGTTCCGGTCCGCCCTCCGTCACGCGTACGCCGGTCCAGCGCGGGACGTCCTGGGGGCGCGGGCGCCGGAGCGTTCGCCGGGCTCACGCGGCCGTCGTCCCCCGGATGCCGCATCCGGCGTAACCAGGTCACCCCTTCGGCCGTTCCCGGGCAGTATGCCCGCGCCGACCCATGGATGTCCCTTGCCCAGGTTCAGTGTCATCGTCCCCGCGTACAAGGTTCAGGCGTACCTGCATGAGTGCCTCGAATCCGTGCTTGAGCAGTCCTGCCCGGACCTCGAGGTCATCGCGGTCGACGACTGCTCACCCGACGCCTGCGGCGCGATCATCGACGAGTTCGCGGCCCGCGACGCCCGCCTGCGCCCGCTGCACCTGCCCGAGAACGTGGGTCTGGGCCGCGCGCGCAACGCGGGTCTCCAGCACGCGCAAGGCGACTACCTGCTCTTCCTGGACGGCGACGACACCCTCACCCCGGACGCCCTGCGGTCGATCGCCGACCGGCTGAAGGAGACCTCCGAGCCGGACGTCCTGGTCTACGACTACGCGCGCACGTTCTGGTCGGGCGACGCCGTCCGCAACCGGCTGGCGGGACAGCTCACCGAGCAGGGCCCGGCGCCCTTCCGGCTCGACGACCGGCCGGGCCTCCTCACCATGCTGATGGTCGTCTGGAACAAGGCGTACCGGCGGGAGTTCGTCGAGCGGACGGGCCTGACCTTCCCGCCCGGGCTCTACGAGGACACCCCCTGGACCTACCCGGCCCTGATGTCGGCCGAGTCCATCGCCACCCTGGACCGGGTCTGCGTCCACTACCGGCAGCGGCGCCGGGGCAGCATCCTCGGCACGACCGGCCGGGGGCACTTCGACGTCTTCGACCAGTACGACCGGGTCTTCGCGTACCTGGACGCGCACCCGGAGCTGGCGCACTGGCGGCCGCTGCTGTTCCGGCGGATGCTCGACCACATCGCCACGGTGTTTACCCGGCGCGGGCGCCTGCCGCGCGGCAGCCGTGCCGAGTTCCTGCGCAGGGCCCGCGCCCACTGCGCCCGGCACCGCACCCCGGGCGCGCCGGTGCGACCGCGCGTCCGGCTCCGGCACGCCCTGGTCCGCCTGGGCAGCCACCGCACCTACCGGCTGCTCTCGCTCGGCTCGCGGCTGCGGAGACGGGCGCTGCGGTCGGCCGCGGGCCTGCGCCGCCGGGTGCGGGAGGCCGCGCTCCGGCTGCACTACCGCGTCCAGCTGAGGCTCCCGCTGCGCGCGGACCGCGCGGTGTTCTCCAGCCACGACGGCCGCGGGTACGGCTGCAATCCGGGCGCCCTGGAGTCCGCGTTCCGCACGCTCGTCCCGCACATCCGCACGACGTGGATCGCGGACGCCGAGCACCACCACACCGTGCCGCCGGCGACCCGCCGGGTACGGCCCGGGTCGGCCGCGTACTGGACGGCCCTCGCCCGCTCCGCCTACCTGGTCGACAACGCCGGGCTGGGCCTCCGGCTGGTCAAGCGCCCCGGCCAGGTGGTGATCCAGACGCAGCAGGGCACCCCGCTGAAGCGGATGGGGCTCGACCTCCAGGACCGTCCGGCGGCCGCCCGCGGCACGGACTTCGCCGCGCTGCTGCGCTCCGCCGACACCTGGGACTACTGCCTCTCCGCCAACCGCCACTCCACCCTGGTCTGGGAGCGCGTCCTGCCGTCCGGCTACACGACGCTGGAGTACGGGCAGCCGCGCAACGACGTGTTCCAGCAGGCGACACCGGCGGACGTGGCCCGGCTGCGGGAGTCCCTCGGCATCCCCGAGTCGTCCGTGGCCGTCCTGTACGCGCCGACCCACCGCGACTACCGCCGCGGGCAGCTGCGCACCCTCGACCTGGAACGGGTGCTGCGCCGGCTCGGCCCGCGCTTCGTGCTGCTGACCCGGGCCCACCCCTCCTACGGCGGCCCGCTCGCCGAGGGCTCCGGCGGCCGCCTCATCGACGTGAGCGGCCACCCGAGTGTCGAGTCCCTGTGCCTGGCCGCGGACGCCCTGGTCACCGACTACTCGTCGATCATGTTCGACTACGCCAACCTGGACCGGCCGATCGTCGTGTACGCGGACGACTGGGAGGCGTACGAGGCGGCCCGCGGCACCTACTTCGACCTGCGGTCCTTCCCGCCGGGGGCGGTCGCCCGCAGCGAGGACGAGCTGATCGACATCTTCGCGACCGGTCACTGGCGGGGTTCGCGCTCGGCCCAGCTGCGGTCCGCGTTCCGCCAGCGTTTCTGCCCGCACGACGACGGCCGCGCCGCCGAGCGGGTGGTGCGCCGGGTCGTCCTGGGCGAGCGGTCCGGACTCCCGGCGGTGGTGCCGCTCGCCGAGCGCCGCCCGGTGCCGTCGGCGGCGTCGGCCCGTCCCGCCGTCCCGCTCACCACGTCGCCGTCCGGAGAGGTCCCCCTCTCGGACGTCCCGCCCCTCACGTCCGTGCCGTCACCCGGGGCGGGGGCCGCCGCTCCCGTCACCCCCGACGGCCTCTGAACCGGAGTGCGCATGCCCCGCGGTTCGTCCCGGCCCACGCCGACCCGGCCCGCCACCTGGCGTCCCGCCGGCCGGCCGGGGCGCTGACCGGCTCCGCACCCCTCGACAGAAAGAGCAGAATGCCCCGCTTCAGCATCGTCGTCCCCACCCACGAAGTCGCCGGGCGCCTGTCCCAGGCGCTGGACTCGGTCCTCGCCCAGTCCTTCGGCGACTTCGAGCTGATCCCCGTCTGCGACGCGCCGGACTCGCCCGCGGGTGCCGTCGCCGCCGCGTACGCCGGGCGGGACACCCGGGTGGCCCCGGTCCAGTCCCCGCCGTCCGCAGGGCTCGGCGCGGCCCGCAACACCGGGACGGCGGCCGCCACCGGCACGTACGTGCTGTTCCTCGACGGCGACGACGAGCTGGCGCCGGGCGCCCTGGCGGCCCTGGACGCGGGGCTGCGGGAGGAGGGGGTCGACGTCCTGTACTTCGAGCACGAGCGGGTGCACTGGTGGGACGTGGAGACGAGCACGCCCCCGCTGCCCAGGACGCCCGCGGGCGCCTTCGAACCGGAGCGGGCTCCCCGGCTCACCGGGGTCGCGCTGCCCGCCTGGAGCGCCGCCTACCGGCGCGCCTTCCTCACCGAGCACCGGCTCGCGTTCCCCGCGCCGCACTTCACGGATGTCGGCTGGGGCGGCCTGGTGACCCTCGCGGCCCGCCGGGTGGCCGTGGTGCGCACGGTCGTCGTACGGCACCTGCTGCGGCGCCAGGGCAGCCGGCTCAACGCCCCGGGCCCTCACCAGCTCGACCTCCTCGACCAGGTGGAGCTGGTGCTGACCCGGGCCGCCGCACAGGACCTGCCGGCCGAGCGGTCGAAGCCGCTGTTCGACCAGCTGTTCACCCTGGTGCTGAAGACGGCGGCCCATCCGGAGCGGCTGCCCGCGCGCCGGCGCCGGGCCTTCTTCCGCCGGGCGGGCGGCCTCTACCGGCGCCACCGCCCGGCCGGTCACCGGCCGCCCGCGGGCAGTCTCGGCGTGCAGCACCGGCTCCTCGCGTCCGGTGCCTACAGCGCGTTCCGGGCGCTGCGGGGCGCCAACCGGCTGGCGGCGGCGGGCCGACGGGTGCCGCGGCCGCGGATGCTGCGCACCCGCGCGCTGTACGCGCTGAACCTGCGGCGGCCCCTCGACGAGCACCTGGCCGTGTACTGCGCCTACTGGGGCCGCGGTTACGCCTGCAACCCGGCGGCGATCCACGCCAAGGCCCGCGAACTCGCCCCGCACATCCGCTCGGTGTTCCTGGTCGAGCCGGACGCGGTGGACGCGCTGCCCGAGGGACTGGACCACGCGGTGATCGGCAGCCGCCGTTCCTGGGAGGTGCTGGCCCGCGCCAAGTACCTGGTCAACAACGCCAACTTCGCCGACGCGGTCGTCAAGCGCCCCGGCAGCGTGCACCTGCAGACCCAGCACGGCACCCCGCTGAAGAAGATGGGCGTGGACCAGTCGACGTACCCGGTGGTGGCCGCGGCGACCGGCAGCTTCGCCAAGCTGCTGAACCGCGTGGACCGCTGGGACTACAACCTGTCCGCCAACCGGCACTCCACCCAGATGTGGGAGCGCGCCTTCCCCGGCGGCTACGAGGCGCTGGAGTACGGCTATCCGCGCAACGACGTCTACTACACGGCGGACGCCGATCACGTCGCCCGGGTCCGGCGCGCGCTGGGCGTCCCCGAGGGCCGCACGGCCCTGCTGTACGCGCCCACCCACCGCGACCACAGCACCGGTTTCGAGACCCGGCTCGACCTGGAGGCGTTCTGCGAGGCGGCCGGCGACGACTTCGTCATCCTGCTGCGAGCCCACTACTTCTACGACGAGGGCCGCTCCCGGAGCAGCGGCCGGATCATCGACGTGACCCGCCACCGCTCCTCCGAGGACGTCTGCCTGGCCGCCGACGGGCTGATCACGGACTACTCGTCGATCATGTTCGACTACGCCAACCTGGACCGGCCGATCGTGGTGTACGCCGACGACTGGGACGTCTACCGGGAGACGCGGGGCAGCTACTTCGACCTGATGGAGAGCCCGCCCGGTCATGTGGCGCGCACACCAAAGGAGTTGGCGGGCCTGTTCCTCGACGGCACTTGGGCGGACGGGGAGTCGGCGGCCCTGCGGGCGCGGTTCCGTGAGCGGTTCTGCGAGTTCGACGACGGGCGGGCCGCCGAGCGCGTCGTGCGGCGGGTGCTCCTCGGCGAACCTCCCGAGGCGATCCCGCCCGTGCTCCCCCTCGCCGAGCGCACCCCGGCCCCCACCCTCGTTAGGAGCTGACGTGCCCCGCTTCAGCGTCATCGTCCCCGTCTACAAGGTGCAGGGCTTTCTGCGCGAGTGCCTCGACTCGGTCCTGGAGCAGTCGTACCCGGACCTGGAGGTGATCGCCGTCGACGACCGCTCACCGGACGGCTGCGCGGCGATCCTCGACGAGTACGCGGACCGCGACCCGCGGGTGAGGGTGCTGCACCTGCCCGAGAACGTGGGCCTCGGCCGGGCCCGCAACGCCGGGATGCCGCACGCCACCGGCGACTTCCTGTTCTTCCTCGACAGCGACGACACGCTCACGCCGGGCGCCCTGCGCGCCATGGCCGACCGGCTCGACGAGACCGCCGACCCGGACGTGCTGGTCTTCGACTACGCGCGGACCTACTGGTGGGGCGGCACGCGCCGCAACGTGCTGGCGCGGGTCCTGGCCGAGGGCGGCGACGGCACCTTCACCGCCGCCGAGCACCCCGAGATCCTCGAACTGCTCATGGTGGTGTGGAACAAGGTCTACCGCCGCGACTTCGTCGACAAGCACGGCTTCCAGTTCCCGCCCGGCTACTACGAGGACACGCCGTGGACGTTCCCGGTGCTGCTCAGCGCGGAGCGGATCGCCACCCTCGACCGGATCTGCCTCGCCTACCGCCAGCGCCGCCAGGGCAACATCCTGTCCACGACCAGCCGCAAGCACTTCGACATCCACGCGCAGTACGAGCGGGTCTTCGCGTATCTGGAGGCGCACCCGGAGCTGGCGCACTGGCGGCCGTACCTGCACCGCAAGATGGGCGAGCACTGCCTGGACGTCCTCGGCAAGCCGGACCGGCTGCCGGAGGCGGACAAGAGCGAGTTCTTCCGGCGCACGGCGGAGCTGTTCCGCAGGTACGGCGACGGGCCGGTGCCGGCCGAACTGCGGGTCCTGCGCGGCGGTTACGCCCACTACCGGGTGCGGCGGCGGACCGCGCTGGCCGGGAAGGCGCTCGACGAGCGCGGACAGCGGCTGCGCGCGGCGGCCGCCGGCCGGGTCCTTCGCGGCTGGTCCGCCGTGCAGGAACACCGGCCGCTGGACCCGGATCTCGCGGTGTACTCGGCGTTCTCGCACCGCGGGGTGCTCGGCGATCCGGCCGCCGTCCACCGCGCCGCCCGTGAACTGGCCCCGCACATCAGGGCGGTGTGGGTGGTGCGCGAGGACCAGGTGCCGCTGCTGCCGCCCGGCATCGACCACGTCACGCCGGACTCCCTGCGCTACCGGCAGGTGACGGCCCGGGCCACGTACTTCGTCAACAACGTCAACTGGCCCGGCACGCTGGTGAAACGGCCCGGGAGCGTCCACGTCCACACCCACCAGGGCACTCCGCTCAAGTACATGGCGGCCGACCTGCTGGGCAAGCCGGGAGCCCGGCACGGCTTCGACGTCCCGCAGATGCTGCGCCGCGCGGACCGCTGGGACTACAGCCTGGTCGCCAACCGGCACTCCGAGCTGGTCTGGGACCGCGCCTACCCCTGCCACTTCACCTCGCTCCGCACCGGCAGCCCCCGCAACGACGTCCTCGTGCGGGCGCGCCCCGAGGACGGCGCCGCGGTCCGCGCCCGGCTCGGCATCCCGGCCGGCCACACGGTGGTGCTGTACGCGCCGACGCGGCGCGACTACGTCCGGGGCGGGCACGTCGACCGCGTGGACCTGGCCCGGTTCGCCGACGACCTGGGCGCGGGCCACACCCTCGTCGTACGGCTGCACCCCTCGCTCGCGGAGGGTCCGGCGCGCGGTCTCGGCCTCACCGAGCTGCACCGGCGGGGCGTGTTGGTCGACGGGACGGACGAGCCGCACGTGGAGGAGCTGATGCTGGCCTCCGACGTGCTGGTCACGGACTACTCGGCCCTCCTGTTCGACTACGCCAACCTCGACCGGCCGATCGTGGTCCACGCGGACGACTGGGGCGCGTACACGGCGAGCCGGGGCGCCTACTTCGACATCACGGCCGACGCGCCGGGCCATGTGTCCGCCTCCTACCGGGAACTGGCGTGGCTGTTCGCGTCCGGGGCTTGGCGGGACGAGGAGTCGGCGCGGCTGCGGGCGGGGTTCCGGGCGCGGTTCTGCGAGTTCGACGACGGGCGGGCCGCCGAGCGGGTCGTGCGGACGCTGATGCTGGGCGAGCCGGACGCGCCGGCCCCGGTCCGGGTGCCCGCGCCCGCGGGGCACGACGTCCGGGTGTCCTCGTGACACCGGACGCCCCGGGGGCCCCGGGCGGGGCCCCTCGCCCGCGGCCCGGCGGCCGGCCGGTGCTCCGGAGGCCGGGGCGCGGGTGGGCGGTCCGCCCGGTGCGGACCCGGCACTGGGTGGCTCTGATCGCGCTGGTCTTCGCGGTGCTCCAGCTCGCCAACGTCACCGGCCGGGACACCCCCGACACCAAGAACTACCTGTCGTACGCGCTGAGCCTGCGCGGCGAGGGCAAGCGCGAGGCGGCGGCGGCGACCATCGACTACGTGTGCGCCGGGAAGGCGTCCATCGCGCGCCGCAACCAGAGCGTCGACGTGGTCCGCTTCCACCGCGCGAGTCCCGCCCCGCGGGTCGCCGGGGAGTGCCGGCGCGAGCAGTGGCGGCAGGTGGACCAGCGGCTGCGGGCGGGGCAGACGTCCGGGCACACGGTGCCGTTCATGCCGGCCCGCTTCATGCGGATCTTCGAGGCCCGGCCCGGCTATCCGGTGTTCCTGCTGCCCTTCGTGACGGTGCTCGGCGTGACGTGGGGCCTGTGGGCGGCGGGCGTCGTCGTCACCGTCGCCGGCGGGGTCCTCGCCTTCCTCGTCCTGCGCACCCTGCGCGCGCCTGCCCCGACGGCGCTGTGCGGGCAGGTCCTCTTCCTCGTCCTGCCGTGCGGCACGACCGCCATGCGCCCCATGACCGAGGGGCTGCTGCTCGCCCTGACCCTCGCCGCGCTGTGGGGCTGCGCGCTGGCCCTGGACGGCCGGACGCGCCCCGCGGCGGCCCTGGTCGGCGGTTCCCTGCTGCTGCTGTTCACGGTGAAGCACTCGCAGGCGTTGTTCCTGGGGCTGTGCCTGGCGGGCGGGTGCGCGGTGATCGGCGTGCGCCGGGCGGGCGCGTCGCTGCCGGGCGCCTGGAAGGCGCTCGGGCGGCCGCTGCGGACGGTCGCCGTGCTGGGGGGCGGTGCCGCCGTGGCCACGGTCCTCGCGGCACGCCTGCTGCGCTACCCGTCCGAGTCGGAGAGCCTCCAGGACCTGCTGACCGGGCACTTCGGCCACCCCGACCGGAGCCGGCCGTGGCCGGAGTTCCTCCACCTCCAGACGAACTTCTGGCTGGAGTGGCTGCGGCGCCGGCTGTGGGAGCCCCTGTTCCTGGCGGCGATGCTGGCCGGGGCCTGGGGCGCGCTCAGGCAGCGGCCCGCCTTCGGCGTCCTCGTCCTCGCGGCCGCCCTCACCGGCGTGCTGAACCAGGCCGGGCACCCGGACATCAACATCTACGGGGACCGGCTCATCGTGCTGGCCTGGCTGCTGCCGGTGCTGGGGCTGCCGCTGCTCCTGGAACGCGCCGCCCGGCCCCGGACCGCGCTCTCGGGCACGGTCCCGGGACCGCTGCGCAGGGACGCGCCCGTCTCCCGCTAGCGGCGCGCCGCGGCACACGGCACCCGGGCACGGTCCCGGCGTGAGCGCGCCGGGACCGCGGCGGATGAGCAGGAGCGCGTCCCCCGTTGAGGTGACGCACCGCTAGGGCGTTGACTCCCGCGGGAACATACGTCAAATGCTCCGAATCGCTTCGCCCCGCTCGACCCCCCGCGCCCGGTGAGCGCCGACCTCCTCGTCCGGCGGGCCGTGCACGGCGCCACGGCGCTGCGCGGCGGCGCGACCTGGCGTCCGACTCCGTACCAGGTCTTCGGCGGCCTGTTCTGGCTGGTGATGTCGCTCGCCCACTGGCGGGTGCCGATGTGCTGCGACTTCGGCCAGCACGCGGCGGTCGTCGAGCGGCTCAAGGCACGGCTCCTCGACCCCCGCCACCCGATGGCCGACCTGCCGGGCGCGGGCAGCCCGTACTACTCGCCGTACGCCGTCGCGCAGGGCGCCTTCGCGCGGGTGACGGGGCTCGCGGGCTGGGAGGTCGTCCGGCTGTCGGCGCCGGTGAACCTGCTGGTGCTGCTGACCGGCATCGGCCGCTTCGTGCGGGTGCTGGCGCCGCGCCGCCCCTGGGCCCCGGTGTGGGCGCTGGCGGCGATGGTGCTGCTCTGGGGCACCGAGCGGGCCTGGTGGAGCGGCTACCTCGGGCTGATGTCGATGACGGGGAACCTCGGCTACCCGTCGACGTTCGCCATCGGGCTGGCCTTTTGGGCGTGGGCGCTGACGGGTTCCCGCGCGGCCGGCCTCGGCGGACCCGTCCGCTACGTCGGCCCGAGCGGCCTCCGGGGCTTCTCGGGGTACGCCGCGGTCGGCGCCCTGTACGGCCTGATCCTGCTCGTCCATCCGATCACCTCGGTGGCCGCGGTGACCGGGGCGGTGGCGTTCGTGGCGGCGTGGCAGCGCGGGTGGCGCGGGGCGGTCGTGGGCCGGTGGACCGTGGCGGCCGGGGCGGCCCTGCTGGTCGCCGCCTGCTGGCCGTACTTCGACGTGTTCGCGCTGACCGGTGACACCAGCGTCGACGCGATGCACCGGCGGCTCTACCGGGGACTGCCCGGACAGTTCTGGCTGGCGCTCGTCGGGCTGCCGGCGCTGTGGCTGCGGGCGCGGCGGGCGCGGCTCGCCCCGCCGGACGGACGCCGGTGGCGGGGCGTCCGCGATCCGCTGGTGCTGATGTTCGCGCTGGAGTGCCTGGTCGTGGCGTACGGCTGGGTCAGCGGGCACTACACGTACGGCAGGATCCTGGGGCTGACGCTGGTGCCGCTCCAGTTCGCCCTGGCGGTGGAGCTGGCGGCGCCGCGGCCCTGGCCGCTGTGGCGGCGCGCGCTCGGCGGGACCGCGGCCGTCGGGGCCTGCGTCGGCTTCCTGACCGTCCAGGCCGGGGCGGTCGTGCCACGCCCGCTGGACCCGGTCGGCTTCGCGCAGCCGCCGAACTGGCCGACGTACGCCTGGGCGGCGCGGCACATCGGGCCGGGCGAGGTCGTCATCACCGACGGGTACTACGCCGTCCACTCCATCGCCGGGTACGGGCCGAACCTCGCGGCGCCGGCCTGGCCCGACGCCGCGCTCGACGAGCGGGCGCGGCTGCGGCGGCTGGCGGCGGTCCGCGCCTACCTCGATCCGGCGTCGACCCGGGCGGAGCGCGCCGCGGTGGTCCGGCGCTACCACGTGCGGTGGCTGCTGCTGACCCGCTGGAAGCGGGTGCCGCCGGAGGCCGTGGTGGTGGCGTGGAGCCCGGCGACGGGCGAGGTGCTGGCCCGGGTCGCGTGAGCGCCCGGGGCGAGGCCGTGTCCGCAACGTCCCTCCGTCCGCCCGGAGGGCGGGCCCCGCGGCGTCCGGTGCGTGCTCTCGGGGTGCCGGACGCAGTCCCTCGTACTGGGCGTACTCGGGGCTGTGTCCGGTGCGGCGAGAGTGCGTGCCAGGCGTCGCGGGGCAGGAGGGACTTCGCGGACACGGCCTGGGGCCCCGGGCGCTCAGCCGTGCGGTCGTGCGGTCGTGCGGTGGTGAGGGTGGTTACTCGACGACGATCTCGACCGGGATGTTGCCGCGGGTCGCGTTGGAGTAGGGGCAGACCTGGTGGGCCTGGTCGACGAGCTTGCGGCCCGTCGCGGCGTCGACGGACTCGGGCAGCTCCACGCGCAGCGTGACGGCCAGGCCGAAGCCCTCGCCCTGCTTGCCGATGCCGACCTCGCCGGTCACCGCGGCGTCCGTGACGTCTATCTTCGCCTGGCGGCCGACGAGGCCAAGGGCGCTGGCGAAGCAGGCGGCGTAACCGGCCGCGAAGAGCTGCTCCGGGTTGGTGCCCTCGCCGTTGCCGCCCATCTGCACCGGGACGGCCAGCTGGAGGTCCAGGCGTCCGTCGGAGCTGACGGCGCGGCCCTCGCGGCCGTGGGTGGCGGTGGCGACAGCGGTGTAGAGCGCGTCCATGGAGACCATCCCTCTCAAGTCAAAGGTGTTGCCCGGGGCGGCCGGTCCGGCCGCCTCACGTCCATAAGTAGAGCACGCAATTCAATTGCGCACAACCTAATGGTGGGCAAGAGCTATCCTGGAGGCATGACCGCCAAGCCCGCTCCGAGCCCCGAGGCCGCGCCCGACGGCGACTGGCTCCGCCTGGAGCAGCAGATCTGCTTCTCCCTGAACGCCGCCTCGCGCGCCTTCGGCGGCGTCTACCGCGTGCTCCTGAAGGACCTCGGGCTCACCTACCCGCAATACCTGGTGATGCTGGTGCTGTGGGAGCACGGCGAGCTGCCCGTCAAGAAGGTCGGCGAGCATCTGCGACTCGACTCCGGGACGCTGTCGCCGCTGCTCAAGCGGCTGGAGGCGGCGGGTCTCGTACGGCGTGAGCGCAGCGTCCGCGACGAGCGGTCGGTGCACGTCGGGCTGACCGCTGAGGGGACGGCGCTGCGCGAGCGCGCGCTGCTCGTGCCGCGCCGGATCGCGGCGGCGACGGGCTTCGAGCTGGACGAGATCAACGAACTCCGCACCCGTCTTGACCGGCTGACCTCGGCTCTGGACGAGGCGGCGCTGGACGGGACACCCCTCGGGGAGACTCCGGGCTGCGTCTAGTTCCTACGACCCGTCAGGGTGCCCGGCGGGCCGGACCCCGGGGGCGTCCGTCCGGGGCGTCCACAGCGGAACGGGCGGGCGGCGCACGTACAGCCGCAGGGTCACACCGCGCCGGGCGTACGTCTCGCGCGGCACGAACTGCTCGTCCACGACGGCGAGTTTGACCCGCTCGGTCGGTTCCTCGGGGTACCAGGACGGCCGCACCGTGAACCGTTCGGCGACGAGCCAGACCCGGTCGAGGCCCGCCAGCCGCCGCCGCAGTTCCGCCGGACCGGTCTCCCGCCCGTACAGGGTCCCCGACGCGGGCGCCGGCACCCCGAGCGCGACGTCCCGCGTGCCCCGGAACCCGCGCGGGTACGCCAGCGCCGCGCGCCTTCCGATCGCCGGCAGGAACAGCACCGGGTCACCGGGGCGCAGCCGGCGCGCGGCGGCCTCGGAGACGGCGGCGAGGTCGTCCGGGCGGTGGTCGGCGCTGCGGTCCCGCTGGAGCAGCGGGACCTGGCACAGCGGGAAGAGCGCGACGAGCAGGACGCCGCACAGCGCGGCGAACGGCGGCCTGGTGCCCCGGCGGACGGCCCCGGCCACCCGCGCCCACCGGACCGCCGCCGCCCGCGGCACTCGCGCCGGGCGGGCCGCGAAGACGCGGACCACCCACGCCCGGCGGATCACGGAGGGACGGACCGTCCGCGCCGGGCCGGCCGCGGCGAGGCGGAGCACGCGAGCCGGGCAGGCCGCGGCGAGGCCGACCACCCGCTCCAGTCCGGCGGCGGCCAGCAGCGGCACGCCCGCCAGCGCGTACAGCACGTAGCGCTCGTCGTAGAGCGGCACGGCGTGGGAGACGCCCATCAGCACCGCGGGCGGCACCAGCGCGAGCGGCAGGGCGACCGCCGTGAGCGACAGCCTCCCGCGGGGCGCGGACCCGGGCGACAGGGCGCAGGCGGCCAGCACCAGGTACGCGGCCAGGACGGCCCGGGAGGGTCCGGCGAACCCCTCGGCCAGGCGCTCCACGCTCCGTCCGTCCGGCGGGACCAGCCACGCGACCTGCGCGGCCTGTCCGTGCGAGACCAGCGCGAGCGGCAGCAGGACGGCCAGTGCCGCGCCGGCGGCGCAGAGCCAGCCCCGCCAGATCCGGCCGGGCACCCGCGCGCGTGCCAGCGTCGCCGCGTGCGCGAGGAGCAGCAGCACCGCCAGCTCGTGCAGCAGGCACGTGACGGCGACGACGGCGCCGTACCCCCACCAGCCGCCCACCCGCGCGCGTGCCCCCGCCTCCGCCGGGCGCGGGGGCGCCGTGACCGCGCGGACCAGCAGGAGCGTCGCCCAGGCGGCGCCGGCGGCGACCATCGCGTAGGAGCGGCCCTCCTGCGCGTAGTGGCCGACGGCGGGAGCGGCCGCGTAGAGCAGGCCCGCCCACAGGCCGACGCGCGGGCGGCACAGGCGGCTGCCCAGGGCCGCGACCAGACCGGCGGCCGCGGCGGCGGCGCAGACCGAGGGGAGCCGCAGGGGCACCTCGCCGGGGTGCACGGCCAGCACGGGGTGCATGAGGAGGTAGTACAGGCCGTGCACGGCGTCCACCTCGTGCAACAGGTGCCAGATCTGCGGCACCGAGCGCCGGGCCACCTGGAAGGTGACCGCCTCGTCGCGCCACATGCCGCCCCGGTCGAGTCCCCACAGGCCCATCGCCAGCATGGCGAGCACCGGCCCGAGCACCGCCGCCTCCGCGTGTCCGATCCGCCACCGACGCACGCACTCGCTGACCATGGGCCGAGCTTGTGCTATTAGCTCAGCATGCGTGCGTATTGACGGCGTATCGGACGGTATTCCCCATCCGTGCGGCTTACGATCCCGTCTTGATGAGCGCCTCGACGAATCACCGCCGCCTGGTCCCGCTCGCCGTCGCCTGGGCGGCCGCCCGCGCCCTGATGCTGTGGATGCTGGCCCACGACGACCTCGTGGCACTCGGCCGGGGCGGGGTCTCGCGCGAGGTGGAGAACCTGTACTTCCGCTGGTACGGCGTCCTCGCGCACGGCGCCTACCCGTCGGGCGACCACCTGTGGCAGTACCCGCCCGGCGCCGGCCCGGTGCTGCTGTCGCCCGCGCTGCTGCCGGGGCTGACGTACTTCCAGGCGTTCGTGGCGCTCACGCTGCTCACGGACGCGGTGATCCTCGCGGCGCTCGCACGCGCGGGCACGCGGCCGGGCCGCAGCACGGCCGGCGCGTGGCTGTGGACGGGCAGCCTGCCGCTGCTGCTGCACATCCCGCTGGCCCGCTACGACGTGCAGGTCACCGCCTTCGCCGTCCTGTCGCTGCTGGCGCTGTCGCGCTCCCCGCGCGGGTGCGGCGCGCTCGCCGCCATGGGGGCCCTGGTGAAGGTCTGGCCCGCCCTGGCCCTCATCGGCACCCCGCGGGGCCGGACGACGCGGGAGGCGTGGACGTCGGCCGCCGTCACGGCGGCCGTCATGCTCACCGTGCTCACCACCCTCTTCGACAATCCGTTCGACTTCCTGCGTCAACAGGGCGGTCGGGGGGTGCAGATCGAGTCGCTCGGCGGCACCGTCCTCGGCCTCGCCCGCCACGCCGGCTGGCCGGGACAGGTGCGCTACCAGTACGGCGCCATGGAGTTCACCGGCCGCCACGTGCCGCTGGTCGCCGCCGCCTCGCTCGCGCTCACCGTGGCCGCGTTCGGGCTGCTGCTGCTCTGGCGGATGCGGGCCCGGCGCTGGACGCCGTCGACGCCGTACGACGCCGCGCTCAGCGCCGTCCTGCTGTTCACCGTCACCAGCCGGGTGATCAGCCCTCAGTACATGGTGTGGCTGCTGGGCCTGTCCGCCGTGTGCCTGACCGCCCGGCACACCACCCAGCGCCCGGTGGCCGCGCTCGTCGTGGCGGCGACCGCGGTCAGCGCGGTCGCGTACCCCGGGATGTACGGGGAGGTCGTGGACAGCACCTGGACGGGCTGCCTGCTGATGGTCGTCCGCAACGGGCTGCTCGTCACCGCGGCGGCGCTGTCCTTCCGGCGCCTGTGGCGAGCCGGGCTCCCCGCACCCGACCGGACCGGACCCGCCCCGGCGGAACTTTCCCCCGATTCCGGTCGTCTTCCGCACAACACCGTGAATGCCTCATAACGGAGAACAGACCGCGATCCCTACCACTCCGGCCGTGGAATCCATGCATCCTCATCCCGCCCAGGTCAGCGTCGTCGTCATCGGCTACAACGACGCCCCGCACGTGCCGGACGCCGTGCGTTCGGCCCTCGCCCAGGGGCCGGGCGTCCGTGAGGTGATCGCCGTCGACGACCACTCAACGGACGGCAGCCCGGACCTCCTCGACGCGCTGGCCGCCGGCGAGCCGCGCCTGACGGTGCTGCGCCGCGCCGTCAACAGCGGAGGCTGCGGCAGCCCCCGCAACGACGGGATCGACGCCGCCACAGCGCCGTACGTGATGTTCCTCGACAGCGACGACGTGCTGCCGCCCGGCGCCGTCGACGCCCTGCTCACGGCCGCCGCCGGACACGGCGCGCAGGTCGCGGCGGGCCTGTGCGTCCGGCGCGAGCTGCCCTCCGGGCGCGAGGTGCCCTGGCAGGCGGAGCTGTACGCCCGCCCCGCCGTCGTCGCCCGCCCCGCCCTGCGCACCCGGCTGGTCCACGACACGCTCTGCGTCAACAAGCTCTACCGCGCCGACTTCCTGCGAGCCCACGGCATCCGCTTCCCCGAAGGACGCTTCACCTACGAGGACTTCGTGTTCACCGCGCGCGTCCTGGCCGCCGGACCGCGCGTGGCGCTCGTCCCCGACCGGGTGTACGTGTGGCACGTCCGCAGGTCGGCCGCCCACCTGTCCATCTCGCTCGACCGCGCGGGCATCGAGAACTGGCGTGCCCGCACGGAGGCGAACCGCGCCGCGTACGAGATCCTCCTCGGCGCCGGCGAGAAGCGGCTCGCCCGGGCGGTGCGCGCCAAGTTCCTCGACCACGAACTGCGGATGTACGCGCGTGAGATCGAACTGCGCGACCCCGGCTACCGGCGGGCGTGGTGGGAGCACACGCGCGCGTACCTCGCCGCCTTCGACGCGGCCGACTTCGCGCGGGCCCCCGCGCCGGGCCGGGTCGTCGGCCGGGTCGTCCTCGCCTCCGCCGCACCGCGCGACCTGCCCCGCCTCCGGGAACTCGCGGCCCGCCCCGCGCGGCTGCGCCCGCCCTACGCGCGCGCCCCCGACGGCACGCCCGTCTGGTCGGCCGATCTGCCGCAGGTCGAGCTGGACCACCTGCTGGAGCGGCCGGTGCGGCTGCTGCCGGTCGCCGTGGACGCGGAACTGCGTCCCCGCGCGCGCGGAACACGGCTGCGACTGCGCCTGCACGAGCTGTACGGGCGGATGCGGGAGGCCGGGCCCCGGTCCGTGGACGTCGAGTTCACGCACCGGGAGACCGGACGGGTGGGGCTGCGCCGCACGAGTCCCCTCCGGGCGGACGCCGGCCACGGCACCTGGTCCGCGGAGACCCCGGTGGACCTGGCGGCGCTCGGCTCGGGCACCTGGGACCTGCGGCTGCGGCTGCGCTTCGACGACGGCACGAGCCGGCACACCACCGCCCACGCGGTCACCGGGCCGGGGCTGCTGCGCCGCTCGGCCGTCCCCAGCCTCCGGCACGGCGTCCTGCTGGTCCAGCCGTACGCCACCCACGCGGGTGCGCTGGCGCTGCGGCTGGCACCCGGCCGGCGGGGAGCGGCCGCGGTGGTCCGCCGCAGGCTCGCCCGCCTGCTTCACTGATACGCGACCGACCGTCCGGCCCCGTGGCCGGACGCTCACCGACCCATGGCTCACTGACGAGGGGACGGCCGACATGACCTGGCTGATCACCGGCGGCGCCGGTTACATCGGGGCGCACGTGGTGCGTGCGATGACCGAGGCGGGCGAACGGGCCGTGGTCTACGACGACCTGTCCACCGGCATCGCCGAGCGCGTCCCCGCGGACGTCCCGCTCGTCGTCGGCTCCACGCTCGACGGCGAGCTCCTGGCGCGGACCTGCACCGAGCACCGGATCACCGGCGTGGTCCACCTCGCGGCGAAGAAGCAGGTCGGGGAGTCGGTGGAACAGCCCCTGCGCTACTACCGCGAGAACGTGGAGGGGCTGCGGGTGCTGCTGGAGGCGGTGACCGAGGCGGCCGTCCCGTCCTTCGTGTTCTCCTCGTCCGCCGCCGTCTACGGCATGCCGGACGTGGACCTGGTCACGGAGGAGACCCCGTGCGCGCCGATGAGCCCGTACGGCGAGACGAAGCTCGCGGGCGAGTGGCTGGTCCGCGCGACCGGCCGGGCCACGGGCCTGTCCACGGCGTCGCTGCGTTACTTCAACGTGGCGGGGGCGGCGGCTCCCGAGCTGGCCGACGTCGGTGTCTTCAACCTCGTCCCGATGGTGTTCGAACGGCTGACGCAGGCCGCGCCGCCGCGGATCTTCGGCGACGACTACCCGACCCCGGACGGCACCTGCGTCCGCGACTACATCCACGTGGTCGACCTGGCCGACGCGCACGTGGCCGCCGCCCGGGTGCTGCGGGCGTCGCCCGGCACGGACCTGACCCTCAACATCGGGCGCGGAGAAGGGGTCTCGGTGCGCGAGATGGTCGACCGCATCAACGCCATCACGGGTCACGACGCTCCCCCGACCGTCACCGCCCGCCGCCCCGGCGACCCGCCGCGCGTCGTGGCCTCCGCCGACCGCGCCGCCGCGGAACTGGGCTGGAAGGCGAAGTACGACGTCCAGGACATGATCACGTCGGCCTGGGACGGCTGGACCCACCTGCACCCGTCCGCGGCCCGCGACTGACCGCACCACACTCCGGCCCGGCCCCGGCGGCGCCGCGGGCCCGGCGGACCGGACCCCCGGCACATCCCGCGCCGCGCCCGAGGGCCGGCCGCGAGGGCTCGGGGACGGGAGCTGGACGCCGAGGGCAGACGGCGGACGCTCGGGTCGGACACTGGACGCCGGGGCCGAGGGCCACGGGCCGTACGCTGCCCCGATGACCGTCCCCCGCGAGCTCCGGATCACCGGCACCGTCCTCGGCTCCGCCGTCGGCGACGCCCTCGGCGCGCCCTTCGAGTTCGGTCCCGAGGGCGCGTTCTCGGCCCGCTTCCCCGCCCCCGGACAGGGCGGGGAGATGTGCGGAGGGGGCGGCTGGGACCCGGGCGAGGCGACCGACGACACGCAGATGGCCGTGCTGGTCGGCGAGTCGCTGCTGGAGCGGGACGGCCTCGACCTGCCCGACCTCTTCGGCCGCTTCCGGCGCTGGGCCGCCGCCGACCCCAAGGACATCGGGCTGCAGACGGAGGCCGTGCTGACGTCGGGCGACCCGTGGGACTCGGCCGCCGCCCTGCACTTCCAGATCAGTCAGCGGGCCGCGGGCAACGGGGCGCTGATGCGGGCCGCGACGTCCGCCGTCCGCTTCGCACCCCTCGGGCGGGAGGCCACCATGGACGCCGCCCGCCGGATCGCCGCGCTCACCCACGGCGACCGGGCGGCCTGGGAGGGCACCGCGCTCTTCCACGAGCTGGTCCGCGTCGCGCTGGAGGGCCGGGACCCGCTCACCGCCGTCCCCGGGGCCCTGGCCGCCGTCGATCCCGGGCACCGCGCCCGCTACGGCGCCGTCCTCGCCCCGGACTGGCACCCGGGCCTCGCCACCGAGTTCAACGGCGCCGTCTGGCCCTGCCTCGGGTCCGCCGTGTGGGCGTTGCGCAGCACGGACTCGTTCGAGGGGGCACTGCGCGCCGCGATCGACCTCGGCGGGGACACCGACACCGTCGCGGCCGTCACGGGCGGCCTCGCGGGTGCCGTGTACGGGGCGGACGCCGTTCCCGCGCGCTGGGCCGAGGCGCTGCACGTGCCGCTGCCGGGCTCCGGCGGCCGGGTGCTGCGGGCGGGCGACCTGGCCGCCCTGGCCCGCGGGCTCGGGAAAGCCGGGGTCACAGCGCCCTGAGCGCCGCCGCGGTCGCTCGCGCCAGTCCGGCGAGGTAGTCCTTCGGCGGCCTGGGGCCGCGGACCACGACCGCGCGCCAGTACAGCGGGCCGGACATCAGGTCCAGGGCGAGTTCCTCGTCGACGCCCGCACGGATCTCGCCCCGGGCGGCCGCCGCCGCCACGATGCCGCTCGCGACGCCCTGCTGCCCCTCGCGCAGCGCCTTCTGCATGGCCTCGGCGATCTCGGGGTTGCGGGCCGCCTCGGCCTGGAGGTCGGGGATGACCTGGCCGGCCACCGGGTGGCGCAGGGCGCGGGAGGTGACCTCGTACAGCAGGCGCAGGTCGCCTTCGAGGGTGCCCGTGTCCGGCGCGGGCAGCCCCTGGACGGCGACCGCCGAGACCAGGTCCAGGACGAGGTGCAGCTTGGAGCGCCAGCGCCGGTACACCGCGGTCTTGCCGACACCCGCGCGGCGGGCGATGCCCTCGATGGACATCCGGGCGTACCCGACGGCGGCGAGTTCCTCGAAGACGGCGGACCGGATGGCCTCGGTGACGTCCTCCCGGAGCACGGCGGCACCGGCGGGCGGCCTGCGGCGCGGTGCCGTGTCCGCGCCGGGCCGGGTCGAGTCGGCGTTCGTCGTCATGCCGACCAGCATAAGCCGCGACGACGAAACGGTTGCGTTCCGACGTGGGACCGGCCTACGCTCACGTTGCGACGATACGGTCCCGTCCCGACGTGAACACCCGGTGAACCGCCGGTGGCGGGGCCCGCGCACCCCGACCCCCGAGCGAAAGCAGCGGATGTGAGCCAGGTCCTCCACACACCGCCTCCCGCGACCGTCCCGCGGACCGAGACCCCGGCGCAGCTGGCCGCACGGCACGGCCTGACCGTCAGCGGCGCCCGCCCCTCCCTGCCGGCCTACGTGCGTCAGCTGTGGGCGCGGCGGCACTTCATCACCGCCTTCGCCACCGCCAAGCTCACCGCCCAGTACAGCCAGGCCAAACTCGGCCAGGTGTGGCAGGTGGCGACCCCGCTGCTGAACGCGGCGGTCTACTACTTCATCTTCGGCATCCTGTTGGGCACCAAGCACGGCGTGCCCGACTTCGTCCCGTTCCTGGTCACCGGCGTCTTCGTGTGGACGTTCACCCAGAGCTCGATCATGGCGGGCACCCGCGCCATCTCCGGCAGCCTCGGACTGGTGCGCGCCCTGCACTTCCCGCGGGCCGCGCTGCCGGTGTCGTACTGCCTCCAGCAGCTCCAGCAGCTGCTCTTCTCGATGGCCGCCCTGGTGGTGATCCTGCTCTGCTTCGGCGTGCCGGTCACCGCCTCCTGGCTGCTCGTCGTCCCCGCGCTCACCCTGCAGTTCGTCTTCAACGCGGGCGTCGCGATGGCCGTCGCCCGGATGGGCGCTAAGACACCCGACATCGCCCAGCTGATGCCGTTCCTGCTGCGCACCTGGATGTACGTCTCCGGGGTGATGTGGAGCATCGACCGGATGCTCCACGACCGGGACATCCCGCACGCGGTGCTGGTGGCCCTGCAGTGCAACCCGGCCGCCGTCTACATCGACCTCATGCGGTTCGCGCTCATCGACAGCTTCCACGGCAGCCGGCTCCCGGCCCACGTGTGGGCGCTGGCGGCGGGCTGGGCGCTGCTCGCGGGCGTCGGCGGCTTCATCTACTTCTGGAAGGCTGAGGAGACCTACGGCCGTGGCTGACATCCTGACGAAAGAAGCCGTACGACCCGACGCGTCCGGCGCCGCCGTGCGCGACGCGGCCCCCGTCCCCACCGTCATCGCCGACGGCGTCGACATCGTGTACCGCGTCAACGGCACCGGGGCCGGCCGCGGCACCGCCACCGCCGCGCTGAACCGGATGCTGCGCCGCAGGAAGAGCGAGCAGGCGGCCGGTGTCCGCCGGGTGCACGCCGTCCGGAACGTCTCGTTCACGGCGTACCGCGGTGAGGCCATCGGTCTGATCGGCACCAACGGCTCGGGCAAGTCCACGCTGCTGAAGGCGGTCGCGGGCCTGCTCCCGGTGGAGAACGGCCGGATCTACACCGACGGCCAGCCCTCCCTGCTCGGGGTCAACGCGGCCCTGATGAACGACCTCACCGGCGAGCGGAACGTCTTCCTGGGCGGCCTGGCCATGGGCATGTCCCGGGAGCAGGTGAAGGAGCGCTACCGGGAGATCGTCGACTTCTCCGGCATCAACGAGAAGGGCGACTTCATCACGCTGCCGATGCGCACGTACTCCTCCGGCATGGCGGCGCGGCTGCGGTTCTCCATCGCCGCCGCGAAGGACCACGACGTCCTGATGATCGACGAGGCGCTGGCCACCGGCGACCGCTCCTTCCAGAAGCGTTCCGAGGCGCGCATCCGGGAACTGCGCAAGCACGCGGGCACGGTGTTCCTCGTGAGCCACAACAACAAGTCGATCCGCGACACCTGCGACCGCGTGCTGTGGCTGGAACGCGGCGAACTGCGCATGGACGGTCCCACCGGGGAGGTCCTGAAGGAGTACGAGAAGTTCACCGGGAAGTGAGCGGGGCCCGCGGGGACGAGCGGGGCCCCTGGGACGGGCGGGCCCCGGGGGTCACCGCTCCAGGAACGTGAACAGGTCCTCCCAGCGCCGCACGATCTCCTCGGTCGTGTAGCGCTGGATGTTCACGCGGGCCGCGTCCCCCATGCGGTCCCTGAGTTCCCTGTCGGACATCAACACGTCCAGCCTGCGCGCCAGTTCACCGGTGTTGCCCAGCGTGGCCAGGAGGCCGTCCTCGCCGTCGCGGACGATCTCGCGGACGCCGGGCGCGCAGTCGAAGGCGGCACACGGCAGCCCGGTCGCCATGGCCTCCATGAGGGCGAGCGGGAAACCCTCGCCGCGTGAGGACAGCGCGAAGACGGAGCCGGTGCGCAGCGCGCCCGGCACGTCGCCGGTCCGGCCCATCCACCGCACCGAGTCGTCGAGGCCGAGCGCCTTGCACCGCCCCCGCAGGACCTCCTCGTCCTCGCCCGAGCCGTAGATCCGCAGCGTCCAGCCGGGGTGGCGCGGCGCGACCTCGGCCCAGGTGTCGAGGAGCAGGTCGACGCCCTTCTGGTCGGTCAGCCGGCCGACGCTGACGACCGCCTTGGCGGTGCGCGGCGACGGCTCCCGCGGCAGGAACGGCAGCGGGTTCGGCATGAAGGAGGCGTTGTTCATGCCCTGCCCGATCCACAGGTCGGCGTCCTCCCGGGTGAGCGCCAGCATGCGGTCGACGTCCCGGTAGTGCGTGCGCACCCGCCGGAACCGCGAGGTCGCCCGGGAGTACGCGAAGGACTCGTGGCTCATGCCGATGACCGTCATGCCGGTGGTGTCGGCCAGCTCCACCCACTCCATGGCCCACACCTGCGTGACGATGACGACGGCCCCGGGTCGGGCGGACCGGAACAGCGCGGTGAGCCGGGCGGCCTGTCGCCGCGCGCCGTCCGCGCGGGCCGCCCGCAGCCTGCGCTCGGCCGGATTGAGCCGCGCCACCAGGCTTCCCACGGGCGCGACGCGCGGCGGGTGGACGTCGTACAGGGTCGTGGTGGGGTACGGCAGGTCGCCGAGCTCCTGGGAGACGGCGGGCGCGGTGATGCCGACGACGTGGACGCGGTGGCCGCGGCCGGTGAACAGGCGGGCCATCTGGTGCGACCAGCTGGTGACGCCGCCCAGCTCGTCGACGCTGTTGGAGACGAAGAAGATGTCGCGTCCGAGGTGCCCGTCCGGTGTGCGGGACGCGGCGGGCGCGTCCGGCTCGATGTGCACGCTCACGCGGGCCTCCACTGGGAGAAGAACTGGTCGACGACGCTGCGGGCGGCGGTCCCCCGGTCGTACTCGCCGAAGTCGGCGACGAACCGTTCGCGCGCCGCCGCGTACTTCACGCTCTGCTCGTCGAGCGACCCCAGGGCGGCGTACAGCTCGTCCTCGGCGCGCACGACGGGGCCCGGCGCCCGCTCCAGCAGGTCGAAGTAGGTGCCGCGGCCCTCGTGCACGTACTCCTCGTAGTCGTGGACGAGGAAGAACATCGGCCGGTCGAGGAGGGCGTAGTCGAACATCACGGACGAGTAGTCGGTGATCAGCCCGTCGGCGAGGGTCAGCAGCGGCGTCATGTCGTGGTGTGACGTGACGTCCAGGACCCGGCCCCGCACGGACGGCGGGAGCACGACGTGGTTCAGGTAGTGCGAGCGCACGAGCAGGACGTACCGGTCGCCGAACGCGTCGGCGAAGCGCTCCGGGTCGAAGGGCAGCTCGAACCGCTTCTGCCCGCCGCGCTGGCGGAACGTCGGGGCGTAGAGCAGCACCGTCCGGTCGTCCGGGATGCCCAGCTCGGCGGCGAGGGGGCCGCGTTCGCGCACCCCGCCGTTCGCCTCCTCCCGCTGCCTGGCGCTCACCAGCGCGTCGTTGCGCGGGTAGCCGACCCGCAGCAGCGTCTTCTCCTGGAGCCGGAAGGCGCGGGCGAGGGTGCGGACGTCGTGCTCGGAGCGGATCAGGAACCGGTCGAAGCGGTCCAGGGTCCGCTGCTGCGCCTCCTGCTCGGCCCGGGACCTGAGCTTCCACTCGGCCTCGTCGAAACCCATCCGCTTCAGCGCCGAGCCGTGCCAGGTCTGGAGGTACGTGGTGCCCGGCCGCTTGGTCAGCTTCAGCGGGTAGCTCTGGTTGTCGATCCAGAACTCGGCCTGGGCGAGGGCCTTCAGATAGGGCAGCGACCAGCGGCGCAGCAGGGTGGCGTCGGCCGGGAAACCGTCCGGGCGTCCGGTGTACGACCACACCGCCTCGAACCGCAGGCCCTGGCGGCGCATCTCCTCGTAGATCGCCCGGGGGCTGTCGCTGTACTGCCGGCCCAGGTGGCTCTCGAAGACGACGAGGCCCCGGCGCCTGGGCAGGCGGCTGAACACCTCGTGGTACACGCGGAGTTTGGTGTCGCCCGAGGTGAGCCTCTTCCGTACCGACCTGGCCTTGCGGTAGCCGGACTTGGCCAGCCGGCCGGCCGGTCCCCGGGCGCCGCGCAGGACGAGTTCGCTCGCCTTCTTGTCCGGCACGAGCCGGAACGCGAGGTGGCCGCGGGCGGAGACGACCGGTTCCACACTGTCGGCGACCAGCCGGGTGAGCCGGGGCCGCACGGGCAACGGCCCTCCGTCCAGGGCCGGTTCGGTGACGGTGAGCCGGGTCGAGGTGCGTACGCCGTCGACGTCGAGGTGGAGGCGTACGTCCCACACGGCGTCCACGATGCCGAGCGGCCGGACGGCGCCGAGGTCGGCGGTGGCCTCCCAGGCGACGGCCGCCCCCTCGTGCCGCAGCGCGGTCACCGGGAAGCGGAAGGTGCGCAGGCGCACGCCCTTGCGGCGGGCGTAGAACTCCAGCTCGCCGCCGAGCCGGGCGCCGGGCGGGACGATGCCCAGGGGGTTGGTGACCCGCCCGGCGAGCCGGACGGTGCGGCCGCTCCGCCGGTACGCGGTGAGCGCGTTGCGCAGGAACATCCGCTCGATCGGCCGGGTGTGGTAGCCGAGTTCGGTGACGTCCAGGACATGCCGGCCGAAGTCGTCGTCGAGGTGCTCGGCGCACCAGTAGACGCGCCCGTCGCGCTCGACCAGGGGCGAGGAGATCTTGTCCCGGTTGGTCAGGGTGTCGACGGCGGGCAGGAGGTTGTCCCAGTCGCCCTCCTGGAGGAGGTAGGCGCAGACGGCGTGCACCGGTTCCGCCTCGTCGAAGGCGGCGCGGTCGATCGACTCCAGGTACCGGCGGGCGATCGCGGCGAACTCCTGGCGGTAGGAGGCGTCCCGGAAGGGCAGCTCACGCAGGTGCAGCACGAGGTCGTGCTTGAGGAACTTGACGTCCTTGCGGAACTTCAGCTCCAGCAGGCCGTTGTCCGCGAGGAGCCGGTCGACGCGGCGGTGGATCTCCATGCGGTGCGTGAAGTTGGCGATCTCGTCACGCCGGTTGCTGATCGACTTCACGGCGGTCGTCGCCGGTTTCTCCACGACGTTCCAGTCGTAGACCCGGTTCGGGACGAGGGTGATGCGGCGGGCCGCCACGTACGCCTGGGCGGAGAACAGCAGGTCCTCGTAGTGGATGCCGACGGGGAAGCGGAGCCCCCGGTCGAGCAGGAACCGGCGCCGGTAGCACTTGTTCGTCGAGAGGGTGTCGAAGACCAGCAGGTCGGGCAGCTCGGAGACCGACTCCAGTGTGCGGGTGCGCGCGTACAGCCAGGGGTACCACTTGACCTCCTTGCGGGTGCGCGAGTCGACGTGCACCCGCACGCAGAGGCCGGAGACGAGGTCGGCGCCGGTGCTCTCGGCCGCCTCCAGGAAATTGCGGCAGGCGTTGCGCTCCAGGACGTCGTCGCTGTCGAGGAAGACGACGTACTCCCCGCGGGCCTCCTCGATCCCGCGGTTGCGCGGGGCGCCGCAGCCGCCGCTGTTCTCCGGCAGGCGGAGGGCGCGGACGCGGCCGGGGTCCTCGGCGGCCATCTCCCGCGCCACCTCGTACGAGCCGTCCGTGCTGCGGTCGTCGACGATGACGACCTCGACGTCGCGCAGCGTCTGGTCCAGGACGGACCGCACGGCTGTGGGCAGCCTGGCCGCGTCGTTGTAGACGATCACGACCACGGACACGGCGGGCGCGGGGCGCTGATCCTGGTTCACCCCATTGATGCTAGTTAGTCCCGCCCACTATGGCCCTGGCGAACTGGTCCGGTCGTGCACCGCACGGGCCCGCCGGGGCCGACGGGCGGCAAGGAAAAGGGGGTGCCCCGGACCGTGCGGTCCGGGGCACCCCCTCGGCTGGGCCGGGGACTACGAATGCGTCCGCAGCAGCGTCCTCATCGTCCGCATCGCCACCGACAGGTTCGCCAGGTCGAAGGAGTCCGAGCTGCGGATCTCCTCCAGCGTCGTGCGGGCGCGGCCGAGGATCGCGGCGTTCTTCTCCTCCCACGCCTTGAAGCGCTGCTCGGGAGTCGACGTGCCGTTGCCGACGGCCAGGACGTCCGCCGTGAGCGCCGCGTGGGCCGCGTACAGGTCCTCGCGGATCGAGGCGCGGGCCATGGACTGCCAGCGGTCGGCACGCGGGAGCTCGATGATGCGGTCCATGAGCTGGGTGATGCTCAGCCGGTCGGCGAGGTCGTAGTACACCTCGGCGACGGCCATCGGGTCCTTGCCCATGCGGTCGGCCACCGCGACGATGTCCAGCGTCGGGAAGGCCGAGGAGAAGCCGGCCACCCGCTCGGCGAGACCGTCCGGGACCCCGGCGCCCGACAGCTCGTCGTAGATCTGCTGGTACCACTCCAGGTCCGCGCCGCGCAGCAGCTTGGGCAGCTCGCCCCAGACCTGGTTGACGCCCTCGCTGAAGAAGGAGATGGTCTCCGCCAGCTGCAAGGGCTGCGGCCGGTTGTTGAGCAGCCAGCGCGTGCCGCGCTCGACCAGCCGGCGGGAGTGCAGCCGGATCCGGGTCTGGACGTCCGCGTCCACGACGGCGTCGAGCGCCTCGACAGCGTCCCACACCGCGCTCGACCCGAAGATCGCGCGGGCCGCGGTCTGCGCCCGGACGATCTCCTCCAGGGAGGCGCCGGTCTCCTCGCGCAGCCGGTGCAGGAAGCTCGTCCCGCCCGTGTTGACGGTGTCGTTGACCAGCACCGTCGTGACGATCTCGCGGCGCAGCGCGTGCGCGTCGATCTGCTCGCGGAACCGCTCGCGCAGCGCCGTCGGGAAGTAGGCGTGCCCGAGCTTCTGGAGGTACGGGTCGTCGGGCAGCGAGGTGGCGAGCAGCTCGTCGGACACGGTGATCTTCGTGTACGCGAGCAGGACGGCCGTCTCGGGACCGGTGAGGCCCTGCGCGCTGTTCAGGCGCTCGCGGATCTGCCGGTCCGTGGGCAGGAACTCCAGGGCCCGGTTCAGGTGGCCCTCGCGCACCAGGTGGCGGATGAACCGTTGCTGGGCGTGGAGCATGCTGCCGGACTGCGCGAGCGCGTTGGCGATCGCCGTGTTCTGCGCGTAGTTGTTGCGCAGGACGAGCTGTCCGACCTCGTCGGTCATCTCGGCGAGCAGCTTGTTGCGCTGCTTGACGGTCAGGTCGCCGTTCGCCACCACCGAGTTGAGCAGGATCTTGATGTTCACCTCGTGGTCGGAGGTGTCCACGCCCGCGCTGTTGTCGATGGCGTCGGTGTTGATCCTGCCGCCGTGCTGGGCGAACTCGATCCGGCCGAGCTGGGTCAGGCCCAGGTTGCCGCCCTCGCCGACGACCTTGACCCGCAGGTCGGCGCCGTCGACGCGGATGGCGTCGTTGGCCTTGTCGCCCACGTCGGCGTGCGACTCGGCGGCGGACTTCACGTACGTGCCGATGCCGCCGTTCCACAGCAGGTCGACCGGCGCCGTGAGGATCGCCTTCATCAGGTCGGCCGGGGTCATCTTGGTGACGCCGGCCTCGATGCCGAGGGCCTCGCGGATGTGCGCGTTGACCGGGATGGCCTTCGCGGTGCGCGGGAAGACGCCGCCGCCGGCCGAGATCAGCGTGCTGTCGTAGTCGGCCCAGCTGGAGCGCGGCAGCTCGAAGAGGCGGCGCCGCTCGGCGAAGGAGGTGGCCGCGTCCGGCTTCGGGTCGATGAAGATGTGCCGGTGGTCGAAGGCGGCGACCAGGCAGATGTGCTCGGACAGCAGCATGCCGTTGCCGAACACGTCACCCGACATGTCACCGACGCCGACCGCCGTGAAGTCCTGACTCTGGGTGTCGTGCCCGAGCTCCCGGAAGTGCCGCTTCACCGACTCCCAGGCGCCGCGGGCGGTGATGCCCATCTTCTTGTGGTCGTACCCGGCGGAGCCGCCGGAGGCGAAGGCGTCACCGAGCCAGAAGTCGTACGCCTCGGCGACCTCGTTGGCGATGTCCGAGAAGGTGGCCGTGCCCTTGTCGGCCGCGACGACGAGGTAGGTGTCGTCGCCGTCGTGGCGGACCACGTCGGCCGGGGGCACGACCTCGCCGCCGACCATGTTGTCGGTGATGTCCAGCAGCGCCGAGATGAAGGTCCGGTAGCTGCGGATGCCCTCGGCCAGCCAGGCGTCGCGGTCCGCGGCCGGGTCCGGCAGCTGCTTGGCGACGAAGCCGCCCTTGGCGCCGACCGGCACGATGACGGTGTTCTTCACCATCTGCGCCTTGACCAGGCCGAGGATCTCGGTGCGGAAGTCCTCACGCCGGTCGGACCAGCGCAGACCACCGCGCGCGACCTTGCCGAACCGCAGGTGCACGCCTTCGACGCGCGGCGAGTACACCCAGATCTCGTACGCCGGGCGCGGCGCGGGGAGGTCCGGGATGGCCTGCGGGTCGAACTTCATGGACACGTACTCGTGCGGCTTGCCGCCGACCGCGTGCTGGAAGAAGTTGGTGCGCAGGGTCGCCTTGATGAGGTTCAGGAAGGACCGCAGGATGCGGTCCTCGTCGAGGGACGCGACCTGGTCGAGGGCGGCGTCCAGCTCCTCCATCAGCGCGTCGGTCAGCTCGACGCCGGCCCGCTGCCGCTCCGGCGACATGCGCGCCTCGAACAGCGAGACGAGCAGCCGGGTGGTGTGGACGTTGTTGCGGAGGGTGTCCTCCATGTAGTCCTGGCTGAAGGTGGAACCGGCCTGGCGCAGGTACTTGGCGTACGCGCGCAGCACCATCGCCTGGCGCCAGTGCAGCCCGGCGCTCAGCACGAGGGCGTTGAAGCCGTCGTTCTCGGCCTGCCCGGTCCAGGTGGCGGCGAACGCCTCCTGGAACCGCTCGCGGCCGTCGTCGCCGAGGTAGTCGCCGCTGCCGTTCTGCGACTTGGGCAGGCGCAGGCCGAAGTCGTAGATCCAGGCGGTCGTCCGGTCGGAGCAGCGCAGCTCGTAGGGGCGCTCGTCGGTGACCTCGACGCCCATGCGGTTGAGCGCCGGCAGGACGGCCGAGAGGGAGACCTGCTCACCGGTGCGGTAGATCTTGAAGCGGCGCTCACCGGGGGCGGCGCCCACCGGCTCGTACAGGCTGAGCGCGAAGTCCTTCGGCTGGTCGCGCTGCTCCCGCGTGAGCTGCTGGAGGTGGACCAGGTCCGCGACGGCGGCGCGCGGCGAGTGGTCGGCCTTGTAGCCCTCGGGGAAGGCGTTGCCGTACCGGCGCAGCAGTTCGGCGGCGCGCTCCTCGCCGCACTCGGCGGTCAGCGCCTCCGCGAAGCCGTCGGCCCAGGAGCGGGCGGCCTCGACGAGCCGCGCCTCGATGCGCTCCTTGTCGCTGTCGGACAGCTGCGGCAGCTCGGTGCCCTGCGGGACCCGCACCACGAAGTGCAGGCGGGAGAGGATCGACTCCGTGTTCCAGGCGGTGAAGTCGACGCTGATGCCGCCGAGCTCCTCCTTGAGGATGTCGATGATCCGCAGCCGGACACCGGTCGTGTAGCGGTCGCGCGGCAGGTAGACGAGGGCGGAGTAGTAGCGGCCGTACTCGTCCTGGCGCAGGTAGAGCCGCAGCCGGCGCCGCTCCTGGAGGTACAGGACGCTGGTGACGATGGCCCGCAGCTCGTCGACCGGGGTCTGGAACAGCTCGTCGCGCGGGTAAGTCTCCAGGATCTGGAGCAGGTCGCGCCCGTCGTGGCTGTTCGGCGAGAAACCGGCGCCCTTGAGCACCTCTTCGACCTTGCGCCGGATGACGGGCACCCGGCGCACCGACTCGGTGTACGCGGCGGACGAGAAGAGGCCGAGGAAGCGCCGCTCACCGACGACGTTCCCGTTCTCGTCGAACTTCTTCACGCCGACGTAGTCGAGGTACGAGGGCCGGTGGACGGTGGCCCGGCTGTTGGCCTTGGTCAGCACGAGGAGCTTGTGCTCGCGGGCCTTGGCGCGGGCGTCGGCGGGCAGCCGCTCGAAGGACGGGCTGACCGGGTGGCTCTCGTCGCCGCCGTGCTGGGGGTCGGAGCGCAGGATGCCGAGGCCGGTGCCGGGCACGGCGGCCAGGGAGTCGTCGTCCCGCAGCTGGTACTCGCGGTAGCCGAGGAAGGTGAAGTGGTCGTCGGCGAGCCAACGCAGCAGCTCCCGGGCCTCTTCGACCTCCTGGTCGCGCAGGTCGTCCGCGGTCGGCTCCTTGGGCAGCTCCTCGGCGATGCGCAGGGCCGAGTCGCGCATCTTCTCCCAGTCCTCGACGGACTCGCGGACGTCGGACAGCACGCGCAGCAGATCGGCGGTGATCTGCTTCAGGTCGGCGCGGTCGGTCTCGCGGTCGATCTCGACGTGGATCCAGGACTCGACGGAGGCGTCGTGGGGGAGGTCGCCGCCCGGGCGGCCCGGCAGCACCTCGACCAGCTTGCCGGTCAGATCGCGCCGCACGACGAACTGCGGGTGGATCACGACGTGGATGCCGCGGCCCTGGCGCGAGAGCTCGTTGGTCACGGAGTCCACGAGGAAGGGCATGTCGTCGGTGACGACCTCGACCACCGAGTGGGTGCAGGTCCAGCCGTTCTCCTCCACGGTCGGCGTGTGAACCCGCACGTTGGCCGTGCCCTGCGGGCGGTTCTCGGCCAGCCGGTAGTGCGAGAAGGCGGCTCCGAAGACGTCGACCGGGTCGCGGTCGGTGAGGTCCTCCGGGGCGGTGTGCAGGTAGTAGCGCTGGAGGAACGTGAGCACGGTGTCCCGGTCGGGGGTGCCCTCGCCCGTCGTCCCGGTCGGTAGGTGCCCCCCGACCGGGCTGTTCTCAGCTACCCGGGCGGCCCGTTCGAGCAGCTCGGCCTTTGCTTCGTCCAGCTTGGTCTGCATTGTCCTCTGGCTCCTGTCGCGCGCCGTTGCGTGACGTTGAAGGAAGTTCGGTCTCTTCTACGACGTGACGCCGAGACGCGGGGTGTCCGGTCTGTTCCGACGCTATGCCGCATGAAGACACGGGCGAGGGGTTATCGGCCATTTTCGGCGCCCCTGCCGGGTGTGACGCTGCTCTCGGCGGCGCCGGTTCGCCACGGGTACCCCGGGCACGGGAGCCGCCGGGCGCGGACGGCGTCCTGGCCGCCTCTGCCGTCCCGGCCCGCCCGACCCGCCCGCGAGGACCAGCGAGCGCCGCCCGGACACGGATGTCGTCCGTGCTCTCCGGGCGCAGGGCAGGGGCGACGATGCCCCCGCGAGATATCGCGCTGATCACGCCACCAGGCTATCGCTCCCCACCCGGGCTGAGTCATGAGCCGTATGTGTACAAAAGCGGGGGTCGAACTTTGACACTCTGCACAGGGACGAAAGCCGTACGCCTGCGCATGCGCGGGCTCCGGCACGCGGCGTACCCCGCCGGGGAGCGGACACGGGCCGGCGCGTCACCGGCCGGGGGCGGCTCGGAATCCGGCCGTCCAGGGCTACCTCCGGCTGACCTCGGGTCACCGGTCGCACACCGCGGGACCGGGCTCGGCCACCCCGCCACGCGCCACGAGACCTGGACGCGGGTCCGATCATCGCGTGCCGGTCCACGTGGGCGGCGCGGAATCCAGCCGCCCCGGGGCTACGCGGCCGGCCTCGGCCGGTTGCGAAACCCCGGGATGGGGCTCGGCCACCCCGCCACGAGCCACGAGACCCGGACGCGGGTCCGATCGTCGCATGCCGGTCCACGTGGGCGGCGCGGAATCCAGCCGCCCCAGGGCTACGCGGCCGGCCTCGGCCGGTTGCGAAACCCCGGGATGGGGCTCGGCCACCCCGCCACGCGCCACGAGATCCGGACGCAGGTCCGATCGTCGCCGGATGCGGGCTGCCCGGCCTCGGAAGCCCGCACGGGGACGGGCGCGGGTCCGTGCGCCCGGCGTCTCCGAAGGAACACCCGGGAGCGGACGCCTGGTCCCCCGCCGCAGGACACGGAGGCGGACGTCGGCCCGCGGGTCGCAGCCAACCCAGCCGACGCGGTCAGGGCGCCCGGCGTCTCCGGGAGGCCGCGTCGCCGCAGGTCAGGCGGCCATCCGCTGGGCCTCCTCGACCGCTTCCTCCAGCGTGTCCACCACCGGCACGCCGGCCACCTCAAGGCTGGCGCGGCTGTGGGAGCCGCCGGTGTAGAGGACCGCCTGCGCCCCGACGTGCAGGGCGGCGACCGCGTCGTCGGCGGCGTCCCCGATCACGACCGTGCGCGCGGGGTCGACCCGGGCGAGCGCGCCGATGTGCCGCACCATGTGCTCCGCCTTGCTCCCGCCGGACGGCCCGGTGCGCCCGTCGACCCGCAGGAAGTGCGGCTCTATGCCGAAGCCGCGCACCAGCGGGACCAGCTCCTCGTGCCCGTACATGCTCAGGATGGACTGGCTGCCGCCGGTGGACCGCCAGCCGGCGAGCAGGTCCGGCACCCCCTCGGTGAGCGCGCAGGCCGTCCGGTGCTGGGCGTAGTACCGGTGGAAGATCTCGTCCATGACGAGCCACTCGGCTTCCGTCGGCAGCCTGCCTATCAGCCGCTCGTAGAACTTCGGAACCGGTACGCAGTACAGCGACCGGTACCGCTCCAGAGTGATCGGCGGGATCCCCAGCTCGGCGAACGCGGCGTTCGTCGCGCCGATGATCGCCGCGTTGTCGTGGAACAGCGTCCCGTTCCAGTCCCACACGATGTGCGCTGCTTCGTGCTTCCCCATGTCCAGAAAATACCCGCCGGCACCGACAACCGACCACGAACACATGTACGCGGCGAACCTCCGTACGCCGCCCGCGGCCCGTCAGTCGCCGAGACCCACCAGGTTGGGGATCTCCTGCGTCGCGTACCAGAGCAGCTCGTGGTCCTCGGCGCCGTCGACGGTGAACTGGGCGTCGTCGTCCCCGAGATCCGCCGCGCCCAGCGCCTGCGCGGCGGCGACGACGTCCGCCTCGGCCTCGTCGGAGTCGACGTGCACGGCGGCCGCGTCGGAGAGCCGTACGGGCCCCGCGATCCGCACCTCGCCGAGCGCCGCCGGGTCGAGCCCCCGGTCGGGGTCGGCCTGCGCGGCCCCGTCGGGCACGTCGACGGCGACGACGACCCGGCGCCGGGGAGCGCCCGGGTCGACCGCGATCAGCCGCAGGGAGGCGAGCGCGGCCCGGTTCAGCGCCGCGTACTCCAGCTCCTCCAGGTCGTCCGAGAGGTACCACTCGCGCAGCGCGGGGGTGACGGCGTACGCGGTGACCGGTCCCGTCCCCAGCTCTCCCGTCTTGTACGCCTCGGCGAGACCGGGAAGGGTCAGGGGGACGTAGACGCGCATGGCTGGCCGCTTTCGTAGTCGGTGGGCCCCCAGGGCGCTTCCCGCGCCTCCGGGAGGGTCTTCAGGATACGTGCGGGCGTCCCCCTTCGGGGTCCGGGCCGTACGCCGGCCGCTGTCAACCCGCGTCCCGGGATTCACCCGGAGCACCCTGGCCGTACCGGGCTCCGGCGGTCCCCCGCTCACTCTGATAAGTGAACCGGTCCGGCCCCGCCGACGCGCTCTTCCGGTCCTTGCCGCCGCGTCCCGGCGGCCCGTACAAGATCCCCACCAGCAAGTTACCGCCCGGTATTCATCCGGGTACCAGGGAACGGGGACACCACATGAACAAGGTGATGACCAGGGCCGGGCGCAGCGCCGGCGGCCGTCCGCCCGTCCGCCACGACACGCGCCGTCCCGGCGGCACCCCGCCCCGCGCACCGGGTGGCGGCGCCCCGCGCGCCCTGCCCCGCGGCGTCCGCCCGCAGGCCCCGGAGCCCGCCGGGGCCGCCTCCCGCCAAGCGGCGGCCGTGCCCGTGACGACGCCCTCCGCGCGACCGGCCGGACCGCCGGGGATCACCCCCGCTCCCCGGCCGCGGCCGACCGACGTCTTCGCCGACCGGCTGCTGGCCGTTCTCAGCGGCGGGCGTCCGGTGCACTCGATGCTCCGCCACACCGCCGGCCGCGCCTACGACGAACTGGCCTGGCTGGCGGAGCACAACCCGCTGCGCACCCGCGGTGCCCGTCCCGTCGTCCGCGACCTCGGCTACTACGTGCCGCGCCCGGGTGCCGTCGAGGTCTTCGCCCGCATCGGCGCGGGTGAGCAACTGCGTGCCATGGCCTTCCGGCTGGAGCAGGGCCCCGACCTGCGCTGGCGCTGCACGGCCGTGGAGCTGGGCGGCCCCCGGATGCCCCGCCCGGACGACGACTGAACCCGGCCGCCCGGCTTCCCCCGAGTTACCGCCCGGACGACAACTGGGCCCGGCCGCTCACCCTTCCCGAGTCACCGCCCGGACGACCACTGAGCCCGGCCCCTCGCCCTCCCCGAGTCACCGCACGGACGACAACTGAGCCCGGCCCCTCGCCCACCCCGAGTGCCCAGCCCGCGCCCCCCCTCGCCCGGGGCGGCAACGCGAAGGCCGGGCACCCTCGGGGTGCCCGGCCCTCAGCGACCGTCAGCGGTCACGCGCGACGCCCGCACGGACGTCCGCCAGTCCGCTACTTCTTGCGGCGACGGCCGCCCTTCTGCTGCTTGCGGCGCTCCGCGCGCGTGAGGCCGTCCGCCTCCGAGCGCACCGGCTCGTCGCCGTCCACGAAGTCGCCCTCGATGATGCCGCCCTCGCCGTCCACGGTGGGCGCGGAGAAGTGCAGCCGGTCCGGCCGCTGCGGGGCGTCGAGGCCCTTGGCGCGGATCTCGGGACGCGCGCCCGCGGGGACGGCGTCCTCCTTCCGCAGCGACGGGGCGTCCTGCACCGGGACCTCCTCGACCTGCTGCTCGACCTGGACCTCCAGGTTGAACAGGTAGCCGACGGACTCCTCCTTGATGCCGTCCATCATGGCGGTGAACATGTCGAAGCCCTCGCGCTGGTACTCCACCAGCGGGTCCTTCTGCGCCATGGCGCGCAGACCGATGCCCTCCTGGAGGTAGTCCATCTCGTAGAGGTGCTCGCGCCACTTGCGGTCGAGGACCGACAGCACGACCCGGCGCTCCAGCTCGCGCATGATCTCGGAGCCGAGCTGCTCCTCACGGGCCGCGTACTGCTCGTGGATGTCGTCCTTGATGGACTCGGAGATGAACTCGGCGGTCAGACCGGCCCGGTCACCGGCCGCGTCCTCCAGCTCCTCGACGGTGACCTTCACCGGGTAGAGCTGCCGGAAGGCGCTCCACAGCCGGTCCAGGTCCCACTCCTCGGCGAAGCCCTCGGCGGTCTCCGCCTCGATGTAGGCGTCGATCGTGTCGTCCATGAAGTGCTGGATCTGCTCCTGCAGGTCCTCGCCCTCCAGGACGCGGCGGCGCTCGCCGTAGATGACCTCGCGCTGCCGGTTGAGCACCTCGTCGTACTTCAGGACGTTCTTGCGGGTCTCGAAGTTCTGCTGCTCGACCTGCGACTGCGCGGAGGCGATGGCACGGGTGACCATCTTGTTCTCGATCGGCACGTCGTCCGGGACGTTCGCCATCGACATCACGCGCTCGACCATCTGCGCCTTGAACAGCCGCATCAGGTCGTCGCCGAGGGAGAGGTAGAAGCGGGACTCGCCCGGGTCGCCCTGACGGCCGGAACGACCGCGCAGCTGGTTGTCGATGCGCCGCGACTCGTGGCGCTCGGTGCCCAGCACGTACAGCCCGCCGAGGCTCTTGACCTCCTCGAACTCGGCCTTCACGGCCTTCTCCGCGCGCTCCAGGGCGGCGGGCAGGGCGGCGGCCCACTCCTCGATGTGCTCCTCGGGGTCGAGGCCGCGCTGGCGCAGCTCCGCCTCGGCGAGGTCGTCGGGGTTGCCGCCGAGCTTGATGTCCGTACCGCGGCCGGCCATGTTCGTGGCGACGGTGACGGCGCCCTTGCGGCCGGCCTGGGCGATGATCGGCGCCTCACGGTCGTGCTGCTTGGCGTTGAGCACCTCGTGCTGGATGCCCCGCTTGCTGAGCTGCTGCGAGAGGTACTCGGACTTCTCGACCGACGTCGTGCCGACGAGGATCGGCTGGCCCTTCTCGTGCTTCTCGGCGATGTCGTCGACCACCGCGTCGAACTTGGCGACCTCGGTGCGGTAGATCAGGTCGGACTGGTCCTTGCGGACCATCGGCTTGTTGGTCGGGATCGGGACGACGCCGAGCTTGTAGATCTGGTGGAACTCGGCGGCCTCGGTCATCGCCGTACCGGTCATGCCGGAGAGCTTGTCGTAGAGGCGGAAGAAGTTCTGCAGGGTGATCGTGGCGAGGGTCTGGTTCTCGTCCTTGATGTCCACCCCTTCCTTCGCCTCGATCGCCTGGTGCATGCCCTCGTTGTAGCGGCGGCCGGCGAGGATACGGCCGGTGTGCTCGTCGACGATCATGACCTCGCCGTCGATGACGACGTAGTCCTTGTCCTTCTTGAAGAGCTCCTTGGCCTTGATGGCGTTGTTCAGGTAGCCCACCAGCGGGGTGTTGACCGACTCGTAGAGGTTGTCGATGCCGAGCCAGTCCTCGACCTTGGCGACACCGGGCTCGTGGATCGCCACGGTGCGCTTCTTCTCGTCGACCTCGTAGTCGCCGGTCTCCTCGATGCCCTTGAGGGGGTTGCCCGGCTCGCCCCGCTTCAGGCGCGTGACCAACTTGGCGAAGTCGCCGTACCACTTGGTTGCCTGGTCGGCGGGGCCCGAGATGATCAGCGGCGTACGCGCCTCGTCGACGAGGATGGAGTCGACCTCGTCGACGATGGCGAAGTTGTGGCCGCGCTGGACGAGTTCGTCCTGGGACCACGCCATGTTGTCGCGCAGGTAGTCGAAGCCGAACTCGTTGTTCGTGCCGTACGTGATGTCGCAGGCGTACTGCTCGCGGCGCTGGGCCGGCGTCATGTTGGCGAGGATGCAGCCGACGTCCAGGCCCAGAAACTTGTGGACGCGGCCCATCATCTCGGAGTCGCGCTCGGCCAGGTAGTCGTTGACCGTGATGAGGTGGACGCCCTTCCCGGAGAGGGCGTTCAGATACGCGGGCAGCGTGCCGACCAGGGTCTTGCCCTCGCCGGTCTTCATCTCGGCCACGTAGCCGAGGTGCAGCGCGGCGCCACCCATCATCTGCACGTCGTAGTGACGCTGGCCGAGGACGCGCTTGGCGGCCTCGCGGACGGTGGCGAACGCCTCGGGAAGCAGGTCGTCGAGGCTCTCGCCGTCGGCGTACCGCTGCTTGTACTCATCGGTGAGGGCCCGCAGCTCGGCGTCGGAGAGGTCGACGAAGTCCTCTTCGATGGAGTTGACCTGGTCCGCGATGCGGTGCAGCTTGCGCAGGATCTTGCCTTCGCCTGCACGCATGATCTTCGAGAGGACGGACACGGGGGTTGGTCTCCTTGCCGGTCGGGCCTGGGACGGTCGGTTTTCCTTGATGCAACTGAGCAACGGCCATCGTATGCGAGGACCCCGCCACGCCGGGAGGTCTGCTCTCGTGACAGCTACCAGGACAACGGGCGGGAACCGCGGATGGTGCCGCGTCCGGTCGCGAAATGAACTAAATGTGACCGCACCCTCACCCACCGTCCACCGCCGACGGCCCCACGGCCCCACCCACGCTGCCCCGGAGCAGAGTGCAGGCGGTCCGGGGGCAGCGTGCGGGGCGGTTCCGGCACACCGTACGGGCGGTCCCGGCACACCGTGCGGGCCGTTCCGGGACCGCCTGCCCCCTGCCCCGGAAGACCGTGCGGGCGGTCCCGGGGCCGCCGCCCGCGCGGGCGCCTCGTCCCCGTCCGGCCGCACGCGCCGCCAAAGCGATGGCGCCCCCGCGGCGGCCCGAGCAGAATCGGCCGATGGAACCCGTCACGCTGACCACCGACCGTCTCCGGCTCCGCCCCGTGGGCCCGCAGGACGCCGAGACCGTGTACGCCGCCGTGCAGGACGCCGACATCCAGCGCTGGACGACGATCCCCTCGCCCTATCTGCGCGAGCACGCCGAGGGATTCCTCGCGCAGCTGGTCCCGGACGGCTGGGCGGACGGTTCGATGTTCACGTTCGGGGTCTTCCTCCCCGCCGGGGACCTCGCGGGCATGCTCAGCCTCACGATGCGCTCCCTGGGGGTGGCCGAGATCGGCTTCTGGACCGCCAAGGAGCACCGGGGCAACGGGTACATCACGGAGGCCGTCCTCGCCGTCTCCCGCTGGGCCTTCACCGAGCGGGCGATCGACCGCGTGGAGTGGCGGGCCGAGGTCGGCAACGCGGCCTCCCGCGCGGTCGCCGAACGCGCGGGCTTCACCGTGGAGGGCACCCTGCGCTCCGCCCTCAACAACAAGGGCGTACGGCGCGACTGCTGGGTGGCGTCCCTGCTCCCCTCCGACCTCGGGCTGGCGTCCTCGGCCCCCTACCTGCCCGCCCCGTCGTAGCGGCCGCGACCGGGGGCGGGGCGGGTCCGCCCCGCCCCCGGGACGAGTGTCAGTGGCACCGCCTACCGTGTGGGGCATGACGAGTCTGCCGCGTCCCACCACCGCACTCTCCGCCGACGAGGCCCGCCGGATCGCCCTGCGCGCCCAGGGGTTCCTCGGCGCCCCCGACCGCAGGGGCGGAGTGCGGGGCGTGCTGCGTCACCTGGGCGCGGTCCAGCTCGACACGATCTCGGTGCTGGCCCGCTCCCACGAACTCGTCCCGTACGCCCGGCTCGGAGCCGTCGGGCGCAGGACGGTCGACGAGGCGTACTGGACCGACACGCACGCCTTCGAGTACTGGTCCCACGCGGCGTGCATCCTGCCCATCGAGGAGTGGCCGCACTTCGCCTTCCGCCGCCGTGCCTACCGCGCCCGCCCGCACTGGAACCACGACCTGCCGGACGGCACGTACGAGCAGGTGATCAAGCAGCTGCGCACCGAAGGCCCGCTCACGGCCACCGAGTTGGGTGGCGCCAAGAAGACCAGCGAGTGGTGGGACTGGTCGGGCACGAAGGTCGCCGTGGAGCGCGCGCTGATGTACGGCGAGGTGGTGTGCACCGAGCGGCGCGGCTGGAAGCGGGTGTACGACCTCGCGGAGCGCGCCGTCCCGCAGGCACTGCTGCACGACGAGCTGGACGACGCCGAGTGCCTGCGCCGCCTGGTCCGCCTCGCCGGCCGCTCCCTGGGCGTCGGCACGCGCGCGGACATCGCCGACTACCACCGTCTCAAGGGCGAGCAGGTCGACGCGGTGATCGCCGACTCGGGGCTGGTGCCGGTCACGGTGGAGGGCTGGGGGAAGCCGGCCTGGGCCGATCCGGCCGCCCTGGAGACATCCCCGCGGGGACGGCACCGCACGACGCTGCTGTCGCCGTTCGACTCGCTGGTCTGGGAGCGGGCGCGCACGGAGCGGATCTTCGGCTTCACGCACCGCCTGGAGGCGTACGTCCCGAAGCCCAAGCGGATCCACGGCTACTTCGCGATGCCGGTGCTCGCCGGTGGCCGTCTCGTCGGCCGCGTGGACCCGGCCCGCGCGGGCAGCACCCTCGTCGCCAAGCAGGTGACGCTGGAGGGCCCGAAAGCGGTGCCGTCGGTGGCGCAGGCCCTGGTGGAGGCCGCGAGCTGGGTGGACTGCACGGACGTGCGGGTGGAGCGGGTCGACGCACCGGAGCTGCGGGCGCCGCTCGCGGCGGAGCTGGCCCGGGCACTGGGCTGAGCGGGCGGCGCCGGCCCGGCGCCCGTCGGCTCAGCGGATTTCGAGGATCTTCTCGCGCATCGCGTAGACGACCGCTTCCATCCTGGAGTGCAGCTGCAGTTTCTCCAGAATGTTGCGCACGTGGTTCTTCACGGTGTTCTCGGAGATGAACAACTGCTTGGCGATGTCCCGGTTGTTCATTCCCGTCGCGACCAGCTTGAGGACTTCGAGTTCGCGGTCCGTGAGCCGGGGCGCGGGCACCAGGCGCCGCTCGTCCGTGCGCTGGATCATCGACTTGAACTCGGTGAGCAGTTTCGACGCCATGGACGGGCTGATCTGCGACTGCCCGTCGGCGACCGCGCGAATGGCCGTGGCCACCTCGTCGGTGGAGATCTCCTTGAGGAGATAGCCGGTGGCGCCCGCCTTGATCGCGTCGTAGAGGTCGGCCTCCTCGTCGCTGATCGTCAGCATGATGATCTTCGCGCTGGGCGCCACCTCCTTGATGGAGGTGCACGCCTCGATCCCGCCGCGCTTGGGCATCCGGACGTCCATCAGCACGATGTCGGGCAGCAGGTCGGCGGCCTTGTCGACCGCCTCGGCCCCGTCACCCGCCTCGCCGACGACCTGGATGTCCTCCTCGGCCGCGAGCACGATCTCCAGGCCGCGGCGGAAGAGGGCGTGGTCGTCCACGACCAGGACACGGATGGGCTCCTTGCGTGGAGGGCCCGCGTCCGGGCCCATGCCGACGACGCCGTCGTCGGCGTCCTCGTCACGCATCGGTCCGAAGCTGTCCGGCATCGATCCTCCCCCTGAAGGCCGTGGCCTGCGTTCCTGTGCCATCGCCAACCCAAGGCTGCGGCCCACGGGTTGGGCCGGTCCGGCCATGATTCCATGCCCGGACGGCAGTGCGGTCACAGCGCGGGGCGTGAAGTGGTCGCACACCGGTGCCCCTGGGGGCGCACGCGCTCACCAGGGGCACCGGATCGGCTGTCACCGGAGGAGGTCAGCCGCCGAGCGCACCGCCCGGCGCGGCCGAGTCGGCCTGGGCGACCATCGGGTCCGTGTTGAGGTGGATGACGCCGTAGTCGTACGCGTGCCGCCGGTAGACGACACTCGGTTCCTTCGTCTCGGAGTCGACGAACAGGTAGAAGTCGTGCCCGACCAGCTCCATCTCGTAGAGCGCCTGGTCGAGCGTCATCGGGGCGGCCACGTGGGTCTTCTCGCGTACGACGAGGGGGCCTTCGCCCATGACCTCGAGCGAACCGATCTTCTTGGTCGGCACACCGTCCGACGGCTCCTCGTGGACGACGCTGCCGTCGCCGTTCAACGTCGCCGCGTCCGGCACCGTGTCGGCGACCTCGGCCGCCGAGAGCCTGCCGGCCCCACGGCGCGTGTGGCGCTTGTCGTGCTGCTTGCGCAGCCGCGCCTCGAGCTTGTCCGCCGCCAGATCGAGAGCCGCATACGGATCATTTGCCGCTGCCTCCGCCCGGATGACCGGACCGCGCGAGCGGAGCGTGATCTCCACTCGGTCACAGCGGTCTGCCTGCCTCGGGTTGGGCTCCTTGGACACCTCGACGTCGAGGCTGATCACCTTGCCATCGAGCTTCTGGATCTTCTCCAGCTTCAGCTTCTCGGCCACGTGCTTGCGGAACCGCTCGGGCACCTCGGTCTTGCGGCCCTTGACGACGATGTCCACGCAGAACTCCGTTCCCGGATGGCCCCGCTCTGCCGGCGGAGCCTCTCCCTCTTGCACCAGGCTCCGGTAAGTCCCGGAACCTCGGACTCGGTGACTTTCACCTCCTCCTCCCCCGCGGACAAGATCTCCACCCCACCGGTGCGGGTGATTGAGGAAAACCCGCGGCACGGCATTCGGATGGGCGAGGTACGGCCTGCGCCATTGCCTCACAACCGAACATATCTCGCCCGGACGGATGACGTCACCCTCTACTGCGGCACACCTCCGTTCAGGTGAATTGGCCTGCTCATTAGCTGCAACGATGCAACTTTCCAGTCAGTTCCGGTTTATTTCGAAAGCGTCCGGTGAGGCCGCGACCACCGCCGCACCGATCTCTCCCGCGGCGAGTTCCGCGGTCAGGCCGGCGTCCGTCGGTTCTCTTCGGCTCACCCTTCGATCTTCCTCCTGGTCCGCCGTCCCCGCCCTTTCGCGGATCACCGGCACTTCGGATCGTGCCCGTGTTCCCGCGACGTACGCGCGTGCGTCCCCCACCCGCGCCGACGTCGCCTCCCGCACCGCCCGCGCCGCCTCCGCCAGCGAGGCACCGGTGGTCATCAGGTCGTCGACGAGCACGACCCGGGCGGCCCCGGCGAGCAGCCCGGCGGCACCGGGCACCACCTCCAGGGCACCGGCCAGATTGTCCAGCCGCTCCCTGGCGTTGAGCCCCGACTGATCGGCCACACGACGCCGCTGCCGCAGCACGCCGAGCACCCTGGCCGCCGTCCCGCCGCGGCGCAGCTCCCCCGCGGCCGCGAGCGCGATCCGCCGGGCGGGGTCGTGCCCCCGGGCCCGCACCGCCCGGCGCGCGGACGGCACGGGAACGAGCAGGACGGGCCCCTGGAGCGCCCCCGGACGGCCGGCGACCTGGACTGCCGGCGCGCCGCCCGGCCCGGTCAGGAGCCCGGCGGGCCCCACCTCCGGCTCCCGCTGCGCCTGCCCCGCCCGCACGGCCGCCGCCAGCGCCGCCCCGAGGGGACCCGCGAGTGCGAGCGCGCCCCGCTCCTTGTGGGCGAGGAGCACGGCCCGCACCTCGTCCTCGTAGGGAGCCGCCGCGTGCACCACGGGCAGCCCCGCCGGCTCCGGCACCGGTCGCACCCGGCACGGCGCGGACTCGCGGAGAGTCGCACGGCACTCGGGGCAGAGCACCGTGCGAGGTCGTCCGCAGCCTCCGCACTCGGCCGGCAGCACCAGGTCGGTGAGATCCCGCCACCACCCCCGCATGCCCACCACTGTGCCGTCATCCGGGCGGGCCCGCGGGCTCTGTGGACAACTCCCTGTGGACAACGTCGCGCGACAGTCCACGGCCGTCACCCGTACGAGTCCGCAGCCCGGTACGAGACGGCGTGCGCTACCCGGGATAGACGGGCGCCGAGCCCTCCTTGACGACCTTCTGCCACTGCGACGCCGACGACAGCCGCACGATCCCGTCCACCGAGTACGCCACCAGCGGCTGCTGTTCGTCCTCGGACGCGGCGATCTCCTTCACGCCGGTCAGCGCCGACGGCAGGCTGCGCAGCGGCGTCGACCCGTCGACCTGGACGTAGCGCATCTGCTGCACTCCGCCCGACTCCCGCCCCACCACGACCAGTTGGCTGTCGGCGGCCCACGACATGGCCGTGACCTCTTCCAGCTGCGGGGTCGCGGAACGCAGTTCGAGAATGGAGACGCCGGGGCGCTCACCGTTCTTGCCCTCGCGCTCGATCCGGCCGATCTGCAGGGACGTCCGGCCGTCCTTCTCCACGATCAGGGCGATGCGCACCCCGTCGGCGGCGACCCGCACCGCCTTGATGCGACCGTCGAGCTGCGGCGTCCTGACCGTGACCGGCTCGCCCGCGCCGCCCTCCAGCAGGAACAGCCGGGACTTCTCCGGGTCGCGGTCGGCCACCCACAGGTCGCCCGACGCGTCCCAGCTGGGCGTCGTCAGCCGTTCGTCCTCGGTCTTGCCCTCGCTGCGCAGCACCGCCTCGCCGAGCGAACCGCCCGACACCAGCGACCCCACGTAGAGCGAACGCCCGTCGAGCGACACTCCGGCCGCACTCTCCTCGCCGCGCGAGACCGCGGCGGCGCGCAGCGCCTTGTCGCCCTCGCCCAGCGCGCCGGGCACCGGTTCCGGGTCCTTGCCGCTTCCGGCGGCGAGGAGCCGCACCAGCCGCTGCTTGGCGTCGATGAAGTACTGGTACTCCGGCGGCTTCTCGGGTCCGTGCGACGCGACCGTCCCGGCCCGGTCGTCACCGAGCACGCACAGCTGCGAGCCGTCGGACCGCTCCAGCTCCACCTCGTCCACCCCGGTGGGCGTCAGGTTCTTGAGCGTGAACAGCAGTTGCGCCGCCATCTTGGTGCACTGGGCCTGGCCGACGTGGTCGGCCTTCGCGTTCAGTGGCACCGTCAGCTTGTTCTGGTCGTCGGGCGTGAGCGAGCGGACGCCCTTCCTCAGGGCGGTGCTGGAGGGGAAGCTCGACCGCACCACCGGGTCGAGCCAGCGCGTGGGCCCCCGCAGGAGCGCCCGGACCGTCTCGGTCATCGGGTCGACCTCCTTGCGCACGTAGATCGGGTCGGCGACGGCACCCGGCCGGCCGCCCGAGCCGGCGGGCACGGACGAGGCGAAGTAGTACTTGTTGACCGACTGGTAGTTGCGCTGGAAGTCGGACGCGCCCATCAGGACACCCTGCGGCAGCCCGTCGATGCGCCACTGCCTGTCCTTCTGCTGCGTGAGGTACACCGACTTCTTGTACGTGCCGCCGTCGGGCGCGTACGCGTGCTGCGCGTCCACGGTCGCGACCTTGGCACCGGTCAGCGTGAAGACGTAGTCCTGGCTGCCGTCGCGGGCCCCGCTGTGCTGCGTCACGGTGTTCGGGCCGTCGGCCAGCACGGTCGTCGACTGGTACGGCTTCCACGTGCGCCGGGCGCTCTCGGTCAGGTACTTGCGCGCCGTCTCGTACTGCGGGTCGTCGCTGGTCAGCGCCTCCAGGAAGCCCTGCACGATCTCCTCGGGCCGGGCGTCGTCCCGCGGCGGCATGGCGAACACCCGCACCTGCGCCTCCTGGCGCGGCGTGGACTCGACGTCGCGCAGGTCCCCGCTGTCCGGCATCGAGGCGCATCCGGCCAGCAGTACGGCACCGCAGCCGACGTACACACCGACCCGCAGCGGGCGCCGGCGGCCTCCCCCCTCAGCGCCCACGAAATGCCTTCCCTTCCTCGACGTCGTCCGTTCTGCGGCCCTCGCCGGACGCTGTCCCGTCGTCGCCCGCGGCCGGCCGCGAGGGGTCCGGCCGGCGGGCGGGCCGCGGGACCACGCGCGCGCCGTTGCCCGGGAGCGCCGTCGGGTCTGCGGTGGGCGTCGCTGCGCCCTGGCGCGCCGCCATGGCCGCACGGGCCGAAGCGCTCTCGCCGGACGGCTGGACGGGCACCGTGGCCAGCTTGGCGCCCCCGCCGCGCGGCAGGCCGGCGTCGACCAGTCCTCGGTTGCGCCGCGAGTCCTTGGGCTCCAGGGGTATCGGTGACCCCCTGAGCGGCTCGTCCGCCGTCCGCGGCAGCGTCAGCCGGAACTGCGAGCCGCCGCCCGGCTCGCCCCACGCCTGCAGCCAGCCGCCGTGCAGCCGGGCGTCCTCCAGGGCGATGGACAGACCGAGTCCGGTGCCGCCGGTGGTACGCGCGCGTGCCGGGTCCGCCCGCCAGAAGCGGCTGAAGACCCGGGTCGCCTCACCGGGCTTGAGGCCCACGCCGTAGTCGCGCACCGCGATCGCGACCGCGCCGCCCGCCGAGGCGAGCTTGACCACGACGTCCTTGCCGTCGCCGTGCTCCACGGCGTTGACGACGAGGTTGCGCAGCACGCGCTCCACGCGCCGGGCGTCCGCCTCGGCGACCACGGGCTGCTGGTCCCCCACGACGCGTATGCGGCTGCCCTTGCGCTCGGCGAGCGGCTCGGCCCCGCTGATGACCCGGCGCACGACCTCGCGCAGGTCTATCGGCTCGGCCTCCAGGGCCGCCGCGCCCGCGTCGAAGCGGCTGATCTCCAGTAGATCCGCGAGCAGCGTCTCGAACCGGTCCAGCTGGTCGGCGAGCAGCTCGGCGGAGCGCGCGGTCATCGGATCGAAGTCCGCGCGCGCGTCGTGGATGACGTCCGCCGCCATCCGCACGGTCGTCAGCGGCGTACGCAGCTCGTGCGACACGTCGGAGACGAACCGCCGCTGCATCCGCGACAGGTCCTCCAGCTGCTGGATCTTCAGCTGCAGGCTCTGCGCCATCTTGTTGAAGGCCTCGCCCAGCCGTGCGATGTCGTCCTCGCCGGTGACCTTCATCCGTTCCTGGAGGCGCCCGGCCGACAGCCGCTCGGCGATCCCCGCCGCCATCCGCACCGGCGTGACGACCTGGCGCACCACGAGCCAGGCGATGGCCCCGAGCAGCACCACGACGAACAGCCCGGCGGTCGCCAGCGTGCCCTTGACCAGGCTCAGCGACTTCTCCTCCTGCGTCAGCGGGAAGAGGTAGTACAGCTGGTACGGGTCGCCCTTGGGGTCGTTGACCTGCTTGCCGATGACCAGCGCCGGCTGGGAGTCCTTCTCGTCCGTGTAGACGACACGGGTGTAGCTCTGGGCGGCGACCATGCTCGTGTCGACGCGGCGCCGCAGGTCCTCCGGCACGCTCGCCGCCGGGTCGACGTTGCCCGACGCGCGCGGACCGCGCCCCCCGCTCTCGTCACCGGTCGCGCCGGACGCGCTGAGCGTCACCACGTCGAAGGCACCCTGGCCGCCGCTGGACAGCGACTCCACGAGGTTGCTCATCCACTGCGGGCTGACGCTCTGCGCGGAGCGGACCTCGGCGTCCGAGCCGCCACCGCTCGACGCCGCGGCCGTGTCGGCCTTCTGCTTGGCCACGGCGAACCCGCCGGTGGCCTGGCTCTGCGACGCCCGCACCTTCGCGTCGAGCAGGCCGTTGCGCACCTGCCCGATGACGACGAAGCCGAGCAGCAGCACCACGCCGAGCGACATCAGCAGCGTCGTGACCACGATCTTGAGCTGGATGTTGCGCCGCCACAGCCGCATGACCGGCAGCAGCGGCCTGCGCACCCAGCGCATGAACAGGCGGAGAACCGGGCTGCCCTGGACCCCGCCCTGGAGCAGCCCGCCCGGGACGAGACGTCCCCAGCGGGAGCCGGCGGTCCTCCGACCGACAGGCCGCTCCGCACGAGCCCCCGGCTGTCCGGGCGCCGAAGCGGCACTGTCCCTGGACATGTCAGCTCGGTCCGGCCTTGTAGCCGACACCACGGACGGTCACCACGATCTCCGGCCGCTCCGGGTCCTTCTCGACCTTGGAGCGAAGCCTCTGGACATGGACGTTGACGAGGCGGGTGTCCGCCGCGTGCCGGTAGCCCCACACCTGCTCCAGGAGCACCTCGCGCGTGAACACCTGCCAGGGCTTGCGGGCCAGCGCCACCAGGAGGTCGAACTCCAGCGGCGTCAGGGCGATGGACTGCCCCTCCCGCTTCACGGAGTGACCGGCCACGTCGATGACCAGGTCACCGATGGTGAGCTGCTCGGGAGCTGGCTCCTCGGAACGCCGCAGGCGCGCCCGGATCCGGGCCACCAGCTCCTTCGGCTTGAACGGCTTCACGATGTAGTCGTCGGCGCCCGACTCGAGACCGACCACGACATCGACGGTGTCGCTCTTGGCCGTGAGCATCACGATCGGTACCCCGGACTCCGCCCTGATCAGGCGGCACACCTCGATGCCGTCCCGTCCGGGCAGCATCAGGTCCAGGAGCACCAGATCGGGCTTGGTCTCACGGAAAGCGGCCAGCGCCTTGTCGCCGTCGGCTACGAAAGACGGCTCAAAACCTTCACCACGCAGCACGATGCCGAGCATCTCGGCCAGTGCGGTGTCGTCATCGACGACAAGGACTCGTCCCTTCATAAACGACATCATCCCATTCTCGTAACATTGGTGAAGGCAGTGGTGAACAAGGTCACTGGCCTGTGACGATAGTCGTATCCGGTCGTCACTGTCTGCCCTCGCTCCCGGCCACCGGCCCCGGCGACCCGCACCGGATCAAACATGCCCGGCCCGCCTCTCCGCGCGCGACAGTCCGATTTCGGCCGCGCTCCCGGCCCCCGTAGGGCACTCGCCCCCTAGGGCCAGACGGCCCCACCCCCTCGGACCGGCCCCCGCTCCGCGAGGCACCGCAGCGCGACAGGGAGGGCCGGACACGTCGACGAGCGCGGCGCCGTCCTCAGCCGGTCGTCGTCTGACGTGAGCGGGCACACAGCTCGGCGAGCGCCTCCCCCGTCACCGGCGACACCACGCCCTCCTCGGTGACGATCGCCGTCACCAGCTCGGGCGGCGTCACGTCGAACGCGGGGTTGTACGCCTGGGTCCCCAGGGGCGCCACCGGTATCCCGCCTCCCGCCTCAACGCCCGCCACCGGCACCTGCGGCGCTGTGATCTCCGTCACTTCATGCCCCCCGCGCTGCTCGACCTCGATGGAGGCACCGTCGGGAGTCCCCACGTCCACCGTCGTCACCGGCGCCACCACGATGAACGGCACGTGGTGGTAGCGGGCCAGCACGGCGAGCGGATAACTCCCCACCTTGTTCGCCACCGAACCGTCCGCCGCGATCCGGTCCGCCCCGACCAGCACCGCGTCCACCTCCCCGGCCGCGAACAGGGACCCGGCCGCGCTGTCCGTGAGCAGCGTGTACGCCATGTCCTTGCGCGCCGCCTCGTACGCCGTCAGCCTCGCGCCCTGCAGCAACGGCCGCGTCTCGTCCACCCACAGCCGCCGCAGCTGCCCGGCCCGGTGCGCCGCCAGAGCGACCGCGAACGCCGTGCCCTCCCCGCCCGACACCAGCGCCCCGGTGTTGCAGTGCGTCAGGATCCGGTGCCCTCCGCCGGGCAGCAGCTCCTCCAGGAGCGCCAGGCCGTGCGCGGCCATACGTGCACTGGCCTGGGCGTCCTCCTGGTGCACGGCCCGCGCCGCGGTGAGCGCCGCGTCGGCGGCCTGCACCTGACCGCCGCCACCGGCGAGCGCGGCCCGGTACGCGGACAGCGCCCTGTTCACCCCGACGGCGAGGTTCGCGGCGGTGGGCCGGGCACCGGCGAGCGCCTGGGCGGCGTCCTCCACGTCGAAGCCGCGTACGGCGGCGAGCGCGACACCGTACGCCCCGGCGATGCCGAGGAGCGGCGCCCCGCGCACCGCGAGCGTACGGATCGCCTCCACCAGCGCGGGGGCGTCGGTGCAGACCAGCTCGACCTCCTCGGCCGGCAGCCTCGTCTGGTCGAGGAGGACCAGCACGGGGCCCTCCGGTGGTTCCTCCCAGCGGATCACCGGTATCTCCGTCGGCCGGTTGTCTTCGCGGGTGTGCGCGTACTGATCAGCCATTCGCCCAGTCTGCCCCGTACCCGGCCGACTATTGAAGGTGTACAGCCCAGACGACCCCCGGTCCCCCGACGCGCACGCCGTGGCACGATGGCTGCCAACCTGCCGCGGCGACCGCGGACGGGCACCGTGAAGGAGCGACGATGAACGACACTCCGGGCTGGGCCTCGCCCGGATCCGCCCCCTCCGACGGGCAGGAGCCGGACCGTACCGGCCCTGCGCGGCCCACGGACCAGAACGGCGCGGACCAGAGCGACTCCCCGTCCAACTGGTCCAAGGAGCAGCCCCCGCCCGGCCAGTGGAGCGCTCCGGCCCCCCAGAGCCCGCCACAGGGCCCCACGCCGCCCCCGCCGCCGCCCGGCCAGGGCTGGGGCGCACCCCCCGCGGGCCCCGGCGGCTACGGCGGTCCCGGTCACGGCGGCCCCGGCTACGGCGCTCCCGGCCCCGGCGGCCCGGGCTACGGCATCCCCGGTTACGGGAGCCCCTACGGCTACCCGGGACCCGGCGGCTGGGGAGGCCCGCCGCCCGCGGCCAAGCCCGGGGTGATCCCGCTGCGCCCGCTGGGCGTCGGCGAGATCCTCGACGGCGCCGTCTCCACCATGCGCACGTACTGGCGCACGGTCCTCGGGATCTCCCTGACCGTCGCCGTCGTCACCGAGATCATCGTCGTCCTGCTCCGGGGCCTCGTCCTGGACGAGAGTGCCGGCTCCGACGTCCTGGACGACCCGAGCGCCACCGCCGGGGAGCTCGGCCGCGCCTTCGGCGACATCATGCTCAGCTCCGGGACCGTCGCCCTGATCAGCCTCGTCGGCACCGTCTTCGCCACGGCCCTGCTCACGACCGTGACCAGCCGCGCCGTGCTCGGCAAGTCGGTGACCACGGCGGAGGCGTGGCGCGATGCACGTCCCCGGCTGGCGAAGCTGTTCGGCCTGGTCTTCCTCCTGCTGTTCATCGGAGTCGGGATCGTCGCCGTGGGCACCCTGCCCGGCATCCTGATCGCCGTCGCCGGAGCCACCGGACCCGGCGCCGCTCTCGCCGTCGTCGGCGGCCTCGGGGCGACCGTCCTCGCCATCTGGCTGCTGGTCCGCTTCTCGCTCGCCTCGCCCGCCCTGATGCTGGAGAAGGGCACCGTCAAGCAGTCGCTGAACCGCTCCGTGAAGCTGGTGCGCGGCTCCTGGTGGCGGATCTTCGGCATCCAGCTCCTCGCGAGCGTCATCGCGAACATCGTGTCCTCGATCATCGTGATCCCCTTCGCCCTCCTCGCCGCCGCCTTCAGCGGCGACGGCATCGGTGGCTTCGTCAACGGCACCGGTGACCTCGGCTGGACGTTCCTCGTCGTCAGCGGCATCGGCGCGGTGATCGGATCCACGCTCACCTTCCCGATCACCGCAGGCGTGACGGTGCTCCTGTACATCGACCAGCGCATCCGCCGCGAGGCCCTCGACATGCACCTGGCCGGCGCGGCCGGCGTCCAGGGCTACGGCACGGGCGCCCCCGGCGCGACAGCGGGGAGCTGATGCGGTGAGTCCGACGGGGGGAGTTCTCACAGCGGCGCCGGCGCTGCCACGCACCGCCGGCGCCGCCCTGCGGTACCTGTCGCACACCGGCGACACGGGCGTGCTCACGTCACCGCGCGGCGGGCTGGGGGCCGTCCTGTCCCTGGCCCGCTCCGGCGGCGAACCACCGGTGACCACCGAGCGGGACCCCGCACGGGAGGCCGCCCGGCGCGAGCTGTCCAAGGGCATGTACCACGAGAACGAGCCGAGCCTCTTCCAGCGCGCGCTGGACGCCTTCTGGGAGTGGCTCGGCAAACTGCTCGGCGCCACCTCGGACGCCACCCCCGGAGGCGCCTTGGGCTTCGTGGTGATCGTGCTCGCCGTGCTGGCCGTGGTCGGCGCGCTGTGGTGGCGCCTGGGCACCCCCCGCCGGGCCGCCACCTCGTCCGCCGTGCTCTTCGACGACCGTCCCCGCAGCGCCGCCGAACACCGCGCGGCCGCCGAGGCGCACGCCGCCCAGGGCCACTGGAACCAGGCGGTCCAGGAACGCATGCGCGCCGTCGTCCGCTCCCTGGAGGAACGCGCCCTGCTCGACCCCCGCCCCGGCCGCACCGCGGACGAGGCCGCCGCGGAAGCGGGCCGCACCCTGCCCTCGCACACCGACCGACTGCGCGCCGCCGCCCGGGACTTCGACGACGTCACGTACGGCGGACGCTCGGCCACCGAAGCGACGTACCGCCGGCTCGCGGCCCTCGACGGCGACCTGGAGCGCACGAGACCCGCCCTCGCCGGCAACGCGGCCCACGACGCCGGCCAGGAGGTCACCGGATGACCACCGAGGCCATGCCCACGTCCACCTCGGTCTCGCCCACCGCCAGCCAGGTGTGGACCCGCTCGCGCGGTGTCGTCCTCGCCCTCGTGGCACTCCTGGTGGCAGCCGTCGCGATCGCCGCCGTCCGCTCGAACGCCCAGCACGGCCGCCTCGACCCGCGCTCCGCAGACACCAACGGCAGCCGCGCCGTCGCCGAACTCCTCGCCGACCGCGGGGTGTCCACGCGCGTGGTCACCACCGCGGGTGAGGCCCGCGACGCCGCCGGCCCCGACACCACCCTCCTCGTCGCCGTCCCCGACCTGCTGACCGAGCAACAGCAGAGCATGCTGCGCAGGGCGACCGAGGACTCCGGTGGCCGCACGGTCCTGGTCGCCCCCGGCCCGCCCTCCGTCGGCACCCTCGTGCCCGGAGTCACCGCGGACCTCGCGACCAGCTTCGACTCGACGCTCTCCCCCGGCTGCGACCTGCCCGCCGCCCGCCGCGCGGGCACCGCCGACACCGGCGGGATGCGCTACCGCACCGATCTCGACGCCGACTCCTGCTACCTCAGCGAGGGCCTGCCCACCCTGCTGCGCGTCCCGTCGACCGCCCAGGGCGACACCGTCCTGCTCGGCGCCCCCGACATCCTCCTCAACGACCGCCTCGACGAGCAGGGCAACGCCTCCCTCGCCCTGCAACTGCTCGGTTCCCGCTCCCATGTGGTCTGGTACCTCCCCTCACTCTCGGACACCTCGGCCGACGACGAGGCCGAGCGCAGCTTCTTCGACCTGCTCCCCTCGGGCTGGCTCTGGGGCACACTGCAGCTCTTCATCGCGGCAGCCCTCGCCGCCCTCTGGCGGGCACGCCGGCTCGGCCCCCTCGTACCCGAGCGGCTCCCCGTGGCGATCCGCGCCTCCGAGACCGTCGAAGGCCGCGCCCGCCTCTACCGCAAGGCCGACGCCCGCGACCGCGCGGCCGACGCTCTGCGCTCCACCACCCGCACCCGCCTCGCCCCCCTCGTCGGTGTCTCCCCCGCCCAGGCGCACGCGCCCGAGGCCCTGCTCCCCGCTCTGTCCGCCCACCTCCTGGGCGACGGACAGACCCTGCACGCCCTGCTCTTCGGCCCGCCGCCCGGCGACGACGCGGCCCTCATCTCACTCGCCGACCAACTCGACGCCCTCGAAAGAGAGGTACGCCATTCATGATGGACCCGACCACTGACAACGCCGGGTACGCCGGGGACCCGGGCGCCGCCCGCTCCTCCCTGGAAGCCCTGCGCGCCGAGATCGCCAAAGCCGTGGTCGGCCAGGACCCCGCCGTGACCGGTCTCGTCGTCGCCCTCCTCTGCCGTGGACACGTTCTCCTCGAAGGAGTCCCCGGGGTGGCCAAAACGTTGCTCGTCCGCGCCCTCGCGTCCGCGCTGGAGCTCGACACCAAGCGCGTCCAGTTCACTCCGGACCTGATGCCGAGCGACGTCACCGGCTCCCTCGTCTTCGACTCCCGCACCGCAGAGTTCTCCTTCCAGCCGGGCCCGGTCTTCACGAACCTCCTCCTGGCCGACGAGATCAACCGCACCCCGCCCAAGACCCAGTCGTCCCTCCTCGAAGCCATGGAGGAGCGCCAGGTCACGGTGGACGGCACGCCGCGCCCTCTCCCTGAGCCGTTCCTGGTCGCCGCGACCCAGAACCCGGTCGAGTACGAGGGCACGTACCCCCTGCCCGAGGCCCAGCTGGACCGCTTCCTCCTCAAGCTGACGATCCCGCTGCCCTCCCGCGAGGACGAGATCAACGTCCTCACCCGGCACGCCGAGGGTTTCAACCCGCGCGACCTGCGCGCCGCCGGCATACGGCCCGTGGCAGGCCCGGCCGACCTGGAGGCCGCCCGCGACGCCGTCGCCAAGACCGCCGTGTCCCCCGAGATCACCGGCTACGTCGTCGACATCTGCCGCGCCACCCGCGAGTCGCCGTCCCTGACCCTCGGTGTCTCCCCCCGAGGAGCGACGGCCCTCCTCGCCACGGCCCGCGCCTGGGCCTGGCTGACGGGCCGCGACTACGTCATCCCGGACGACGTGAAGGCTCTCGCCCTGCCCACCCTGCGGCACCGGATCCAGCTCCGTCCCGAGGCCGAGATGGAGGGTGTGACGGCCGACTCCGTCATCAACGCGATCCTCACCCACGTCCCCGTCCCGCGCTGATGGCACTCACCGGTCGCGCCGCGCTCCTGGCGGCTCTCGGCTCCCTGCCCGTCGGCATCTGGGAACCCGGCTGGACGGGCATCCTCGCCGTCAACGCACCGCTGGCCCTCGCCTGCGCGTGCGACTTCGCCCTCGCCGCGCCGGTCCGCAAACTGGGCCTGGCACGCTCCGGCGACACCTCGGTACGCCTCGGGGAGACCGCCGACGTCACCCTCACGGTCACCAACCCGTCCGGCCGCCCCCTGCGCGCCCAGCTCCGTGACGCCTGGCCCCCCAGCAGCTGGACCCCCGGCACCGAGGTCGAGGCGTCCCGGCACCGCCTGACGGTCCCCGCGGGCGAACGCCGCCGCGTCACCACCCGGCTGCGCCCCACCCGGCGCGGCGACCGTCAGGCGGACCGGATCACGATCCGTTCCTTCGGCCCGCTGGGCCTCTTCTCCCGCCAGGGCAGCCACCAGGTCCCATGGACCGTACGAGTCCTGCCCCCGTTCACCAGCAGGAAGCACCTGCCCTCCAAGCTGGCCCGACTGCGCGAACTCGACGGCCGCACCAGCGTCCTGACGCGCGGTGAGGGAACGGAGTTCGACAGCCTGCGCGAATACGTCCCCGGAGACGACACCCGCTCCATCGATTGGCGTGCCACCGCCCGGCAGACCACGGTCGCCGTCCGCACGTGGCGCCCCGAGCGCGACCGTCACATCCTTCTGGTCCTCGACACGGGCCGCACGTCAGCCGGCCGCGTCGGCGACGCCCCGCGCCTCGACGCCTCCATGGACGCGGCCCTTCTCCTGGCCGCCCTGGCCTCCCGTGCCGGCGACCGCGTGGATCTCCTCGCGTACGACCGCCGCGTACGGGCCCTCGTCCAGGGCCGCTCGGCGGGCGACGTCCTTCCTTCCCTGGTCAACGCGATGGCCACCGTGGAACCGGAACTCGTCGAGACTGACGCCCGCGGCCTCACCGCGACAGCGCTCCGTACGGCTCCCCGCCGGTCCTTGATCGTCCTGTTGACCAGCCTCGACGCGGCGCCCATCGAGGAAGGCCTGCTCCCCGTACTGTCCCGTCTCACCCAGCGCCATACGCTGCTCGTTGCCTCCGTGGCCGACCCGCACATCGCCCGAATGGCGACCGCCAGAGGCGGAGCGGATGCCGTGTACGAGGCAGCGGCGGCGGCTCAGGCCCAGACGGAACGCCGTCGCACCGCCGACCAGTTGCGCCGCCACGGCGTCACGGTCGTCGACGCCACCCCGGAGGACCTGGCCCCCACTCTCGCCGACGCCTACCTGGCCCTGAAATCCGCCGGCCGCCTGTAGCAACAGAAGCGATAAAGGGGTGCCTCTGTGACAGAGGCACCCCTTTATTGAATATCGCGCACGTACAACGCAGAAAACCCCCGTACCGGTATCCCCGGTACGGGGGTTTTCTTCAATATTTGTTCGGCGGCGTCCTACTCTCCCACAGGGTCCC
>NZ_JBSGZN010000042.1:0-67918 GCF_053611025.1 Streptomyces sp. NPDC054842 | reverse complement strand
CCCTCGCACCCGGAGGGCGGCCCGCCGGCGTACCGGTGGCTACTTCACGCCGAGGATCTGCTCGATCGGGTCGATGGCGAAGTACACCAGGAACAGGGCCGAGGCGCCCCACAGCAGCCAGTGGACCTCCTTCGCCCGGCCGAGGACCGTCTTGATCAGGACGTAGGAGACGAAGCCCGCGCCGATGCCGTTGGTGATCGAGTACGTGAACGGCATCACGGCGATGGTGAGGAACGCCGGGATCGCGATCTCGTAGCGCTCCCAGTCGATGTGCTTGACCTGGGTCATCATCAGGAAGCCGACGGCGACGAGGGCGGGGGCGGCGGCCTGCAGCGGGACGATGGTCAGCAGCGGGGTCAGGAAGAGCGCGAGGGCGAACAGGCCGCCCGTGACCAGGTTCGAGAAACCGGTGCGCGAGCCCTCGCCGACACCCGCCGCCGACTCGATGTACGAGGTGGCGGAGGACGCCGAGGCCGCGCCTCCGGCGACCGCCGCCACTCCGTCGATCAACAGCACCCGGCCCAGCTGCGGCACCTTGCCGTCCTCGTCCAGCAGGCCCGCCTCGGCGCTGATGCCGACGACCGTGCCCATGGTGTCGAAGAAGTCGGACAGGACCAGCGTGAAGACGAGCAGCACCACGGTGATCGCGCTCGCCTCGCCGAAGGCGCCGAACAGGCTGAAGTCGCCGAGCAGCCCGAAGTCCGGTGCGGCCACGACGTCGTCGGGGACCTTCGGCGTGGTGAGTCCCCAGCTCTTCACGTCCGCCACGGAGTTGATGACGATCGCGACGACCGTCATGGTCACGATGCTGATCAGGATGGCGCCCTTGACCTTGCGGGCGAGCAGTCCGATCGTCAGCAGCACGCCGAGGCAGAAGACGAGGATCGGCCAGCCGGCCAGCGCTCCGGTGCCGCCGAGCTGCACCGGGACGGTCGTGTTCGCGGCGTCGGGGATGCGGCTGACGAACCCGGCGTCGACGAAGCCGATGAAGGCGATGAACAGGCCGATGCCCACGCTGATCGCCTGCTTCAGGGGCTGCGGGATGGCGTGCATGACGGCTTCCCGCAGGCCGGTCACCACCAGCACGCAGATGAGCAGCCCTTCGAGGACGATCAGGCCCATCGCGTCGTCCCAGCTCATCAGCGGGGCGATCTGGAAGGCGACGACGGCGTTGAGGCCGAGGCCCGCGGCGAGGGCCAGCGGGAGGTTGCCGCCGATGCCCATCACGATCGTCATGACGGCGGCCACCAGGGCGGTGGCGGTGGTGAGTTGAACGGTGTCGAGCTGGTGGCCGAACTTGTCCTTCGCGCTGCCCAGGATGATGGGGTTCAGGACGAGGATGTAGGCCATGGTGAAGAACGTGGCGAAGCCGCCGCGTATCTCCCTGCCGAAGGTGGAACCGCGGGCGGAGATCTTGAAGAACCGGTCGACGCCGTTCCCGGCGGGCGGTGGGGACGCCGGGCGGTCGGCCACCTTCTGCGCATCGGACATGGGGCTGCTCCTCGTTGCCTGCGTGGCGGGTGTGCGGATGCTGGCTGGATTGTTCCCGTGATGCGCCCCGTTCAGGTTTTCCCCGTGTTACGGAATCGGGTTCGGCCCGCCATACGCCGTTCGAAGACCTGTACGTACGCTGATACGCTCACGCATCTCGCCCTGGCGGCCCGCGAGTCGGCGCCCGGGTCGAACCGGGGGCCGTATACGCGCCCCCGCACCGGTCGCCGAGAAGACGCGAGGAGAAGTCGCCCGTGGGCACTGTCGTCGACGACGCCGCCTCCGCGGAGTTCCACGCCTTCTTCGAACGGCACTACGCGGAACTGGCGCGTCTGGCGCACCTGTTGACGGGTGAGGCGGACGCGGCCGACGACCTCGCGGCGGACGCGCTGCTCGCCCTGTGGCACCGCTGGGACCGGGTGCGCGCCGCGGACCACCCGGTGGCGTACGCGCGGGGCGTGGTCGCCAACCTCGCCCGGACCCGCGTGCGCAGCGCGGTGCGCGAACGCCGCCGGATCACCCTGTTCTGGTCACAGCGCGAGGACAGGGTCGAGAACCCCGACGTACCTGGAGTGGTGGACGTGCAGGAGGCGTTGCGCCGGCTGCCGTTCCGCAAGCGCGCGTGTGTGGTGCTGCGGCACGCCTTCGACCTCTCGGAGAAGGACACGGCACTCGCGCTGGGTGTCTCGGTCGGTACGGTGAAGAGCCAGACGTCCAAGGGCATGGCCGAGCTGCAGCGGCTCCTCGGGACGGCGGAGGCACCGCGCCGCGTGCACGCGACGGTGCTGCGCGCGGGCGGAGCCGGAGGAACGGACCGATGAGGAAGGCGAAGGCGCGGGACGTGCACGACGAGCTGCGTGGCAGGCTGCGGGAGGCGGCCGGGGCGCACGAGCCGGACCGGGCCCGCATGCTGGCCCGCGTCGAGCGCGGGATGGCGGGCGCCGACGAGCGGCCCGCGCGCGCGGCACGCCCCCGGGCGCGGGGCTGGGTCCGGGTCGTGGGCGCCACGGCGGCGGTCGCCGGTGTCCTCGCGGTGGGCGGCTACGCGGTCGCGTCGGCCGTACGGGACGAGGGCCCCGCGCAGCGGACCGTGGCCGTCTCCCCGTCCCCCGACCCCTCCCCGGGCGCGACGAGCCGGGCACCGCGGCCGGCGGATCCGCCGAAGGGTACGGGCGCGCCCGAGCGGTCGGGGAAGCCGGCGGCGTCCCCGTCGCACACGCCGACGGCCCGGGACGGCGCCGGGACGTCCGCACCGGCGACGCCGCGGTCACCGGCGGCCGGTGTCGAGGACGGCCCGCTGTGGTCGGACGGGTCGGTCGACCCGAACAGCAACGACTTCTGGGCGCAGAGCAACGTGACCCTGAAGACGGGGAAACGGCTCACCGCGCTCACCGTGGAGTTGCGGATCGCGCTCACCGACGGGGTGTCGTCGGCCGGTGCCTGGCGGTCGCTGCCGGAGGAGGACTTCACGGTCACGGTGGACGAACGGGACGGGTTCCTCGTCTACACGTGGGTCCTCAAGGCGGACCGCAGCGTCCCGGCCGGCGAGTGGGTGTTCGCCGGCCAGTACGACCACGCGCGCGGCGGCCGGGACGCGGAGGACGACCGCTACGCGGCGACCGCCGAGACGGCGGACGTGCGGCTGAGCGTGGCCGGCGACTTCGCGCGCCGCGGCGAGGACGACTCCTAGGGCCTGAGCCGGACGCGGCCCGTGGAGGAACGGGCCGCGACCCGCGGGGATTTGGTGCGGGAAAAGTTCGCGCGGGCGGCAACCCTTTCCCGGCGGGCGGCGACCAGGGGACGTAGAGATCATCCCCCACCCCCAAGGAACACGGTTCATGACTGCACGAGTCGAACAGCGCGTACGCCACCGCCGCAGGATCACCCGGCGGCGCGCGGTCATCGGCGGCGCGGCCGCTCTCGGCCTCACCGGCGCGGCGATCGTCACCACCTCGATGCTGGGCACGGCGGGCGCCGCGACGTCCTGGCCGGACGCCAAGGGCAGCAAGGCCGTCACGAAGACGATCGAGGTGTCGGGCACCTACGACGGCAAGCTGCAGAAGTTCTACGGCAGCGGCGCCCTCGGCGACGGCGGGCAGTCCGAGGGCCAGGACCCCGTCTTCGAGCTGGCGGACGGAGCGGTCCTCAAGAACGTCGTCATCGGCACCCCGGGTGCGGACGGCGTGCACTGCACGGGCAGTTGCACCCTGCAGAACGTGTGGTGGCTGGACGTCGGCGAGGACGCGGCGAGCTTCAAGGGCAAGTCCTCGTCGGCCACGTACACGGTGACCGGGGGCGGCGCACGGTCCGCCTCGGACAAGGTGTTCCAGTTCAACGGCGCCGGCAAGGTGACCGTCACCGGCTTCCGGGTCGAGAACTTCGGCAAGCTGGTCCGCTCGTGCGGCAACTGCTCCAAGCAGTACAAGCGCACGATCGTCGTGGACGACGTCGACGTGACCGCTCCGGCCAAGACGCTGGTCGGCGTCAACGCCAACTACGGGGACACCGCGACGCTCAGCCGGGTGCGCGTCCACGGCGACAGCGGCAAGAAGATCAAGCCGTGCGTCCGCTTCCAGGGCAACAACACCGGCAAGGAGCCCACGCAGCTCGGCAGCGGCCCCGACGGCACCACCTGCAAGTACAAGGCGTCGGACGTCACTTACGACTGACCGCCCCGCCCGTTCGGACTCCCGCCGGCCGAACCCACTCGGCCGGCGGGGCAACACCCCTGCCGGTGAACGCCGTTGGGGTAAACGCCCCCGCCGGTGACGACCGGCGGGGGCGTCCGCCCGTACGGGGCACGGCGGTTCACCGCCGTCCCCGGTGCGCGCCCGCGCCCGTCAGCACTCCTTCCACGGGGTCCAGTCGCCGAGGTACGCCTCGCGGGTCGCCGAAGCCGCCTCGGCCCGGGTGAGCTGCGGCCGGTTCTCCGGGACCGGGACCGCTGCGCCCGGGCCCGTGTTGCGGTACTCGGCGAAGCGCTGGTCCTGCCACGGGTGCGCGGCGGCCATGTCGGAGTAGGGCGCGCGGGCGTCGATCCCGGCGCCGAGACGGCTCTCGCGCACGGTCAGCATGGGGCGCGCGGTCGGGTCGGAACTGGGCACCCAGGGCCGGGCCAGCTTGTAGTACGCGTCCGGCGCCCCGCCGGTGATCCGGCCGTGGGTGACCAGGTAGCCGCGCGGGTTGGCGGCGGCGGTGGACGGGGCGAAGACGAAGCCGTAGGGCGGGTTGGCGAGGTCGGTGCGGTCCAGGGTGTGGAAGCGGCAGTGCTCGAACACCGCGGTCGCCCGGCCGAACACGAAGTCCACGTCGCCCTCGGCGTAGCAGTGGGCGTAGTACTGGCGGGCGAAGGTGCCGAGAGCCATCGAGTCGGCGTAGAGCGTGTCCTGGTGGCCGAGGAACCGGCAGTGGTGGAAGGCGGAGCGGTCGCCCTGGACCTTGAGGGCGACGGCCTGGGTGCCGGTGATCTCCGGGTGGTCGGCGCGCAGCCAGTCGTTGGCGAAGGTGATCCAGCGGGCGGTGAAGCCGTCGGCCTGCACGGTGGTGGTGGCGGACCCGGTCGTGCCGTGGGTGCCGCCCCCGGGCTTCGGGGTGCCGTTGGCGTTGTCGTACACGACGACGACGTCACGGGGGTCCTCGGAGGCGCCGATCCAGGTCATGTCCGTACGGGCGGCGGCGACGGCGACCGTCTCGCGGTAGACGCCGGGGGCGATGACGAGGGTGGTGCCGCCGCCGGCCGTGGCGGTGACCGCGGCCTGCACACCGGTGAAGTCACCGGCGCCGGACGCGTCCACGTACACGGTCTGCTCGGTGAGGCGGTCGGCGGGCGATCCGTACCGGCCGAAGGGTGACCGCGGGACCGCGTGCGCGGCGCCGGACAGTCCGAGCGCGAGGGCGGCTCCGGTGCTGGCGACGAGGAAGGTCCTGCGGCCGGGGGCGGGCCGGGGATGGTGCGAGGGCACGGTGATGCTCCTTCGCTGCGGCCCGGGGTCTTCGCCGGGCCGCGGAGGCGGTGGTGGGGAGGGAAGGAAGAGGAGAGAAGGGGAGGGACGGCGAAGGGGGCCGGAGCGGCGCGACCCGGGTGCGGGGCGCGTGCGGAGCCGCTCCGGCCCGGCCGGGGGGCGGAGGGGTCAGCAGATCTTTCCGGCGCCCGCGCGGTGGTCGACGATGCCGGGGACCGCCTTCGGGGAGTCGACCCGCGTGCGCAGGGTCGGCGTCCAGCCGGCCCCGGACCGGAGCGTCTCCGCCGGGATCTCCGCGTTGTGCACGGCGATCAGGTCGACGGGTGCGCCGTTGACGTGGTTGCCCGTGGCGGTGACCGGGGCGTCCTTCCACTTCTTGAGGATCTTCGCGGCGCTGACGCCGGCCGGCAGCGTGAACGCGTTCTTCTCGGCGACGAGCTGGGACTCCATGCCGATGCCGAGGCTGTAGGAGTACGAGCTGTCGGCGACGTAGTGGTTGTTGTACGCGTCGACCTGCCCGAAGCGGACGCGCGGGGCGCGCTCGACGACGCCGGAGAACAGGTTGTGGTGCAGCGTCACCTTGAGGTGGCCGCGGTCGACTGCGGCGGTGGCGGCGCTGTCGCTGTTGCCGATCATGAGGGTCTTGTCGTGCTCGGTGAAGACGTTCCAGGAGACCGTGACGTGGTCGGCGCCCTTCACGATGTCGAGCTCGCCGTCGTGCTGCTGGTAGACCATGCCGAAGTACGTCGGCAGCGAACTGTCCGGATGGGCGCCGTCGGTGAACGTGTTGTGGTCCAGCCAGACGTGCGTGGAGCCGTACACGACCGCGCTGTCGTACTCGGAGTTCCAGTTGCCCTTGTCGCCGTCGGTGGGGTCCCACTGAGGGAAGCAGTCGAGGGGGCTCTCGACGGTGAGGTTGCGGACGATCACGTTGTCCACGCCGGTGATCTGCAGGCTGGCGCCCTTCAGCCCCGCGTTCCTCCCGACGCCGATGATCGTGGTGTTGGCCGGGACGCTCACCTTGATGGCCGCGGCCTGGTTGGCGGCCGAGACCCGGCGCAGTCCCTCGGGGCTGTCGGCCGGCTCGCCCTCCAGGTCCGTGTCCAGGCCCCAGTTCTCCGGGGAGTACTTCTCCAGGTAGGCGTCGAAGTCGTAGCCGTCGGCCGCGAAGGAGGAGCAGCCCGCGGCGTTGGCGTCGATCGTGCCCCTGACCTTGATGATCTTCGGGGCGCTGCCGCCCTCCCGCAGCGCGGCCTGGAACTGCTCCCAGGTCGTGACGGTCGTGACGTGCGCGGCGTCGGCCGCCGAGCCCCCGGTGGTGCCCGTACCGGCGGACCCCCAGCCGTCACCGGCGGCCAGCGTCTCGCGGCCGAGGTCGCGGCCTTTGGCCTCGGCGGTGGTCCCGGTGACGGCCAGCACCAGGGCGGTGCAGCCGGCCAGGGACACGGCGGCCCGCAGGCCCCCTATGACACGTCCATGACATTTCAGTGTGCTCATCGTGCGGCTCTCTTTCCGTCAGGCGGTGGGCCAGGTGATCCAGGACTCGGGAATCTCGTCGTCGAGCCGGCGCGCGTCCCGCGGTGCGACGACCCGGCGGCGCAGCAGCTCGCCCGCGACGAGGCGGGCCACGGCGATCGCACCGGGCGGGTTGAAGTGGGTGTTGTCCTGCTCCGTGGCGGTCCAGTTGAAGTACCTCTTGGTCTCCTCCGGGCCGAGCTTCTGCCACAGGGCGACCGACAGGGCCTGGACGTCCAGCAGGGCGACGCCCTCCTCCTCGGCGAGCGCCCGCATCGCCGCCGGGTAGTCGCCGTGGGTGGGCAGGGCGGCGCCGTCCGCGTCGAACCTCCTGCGCTCGACGGAGGTGGCGAGCACCGGCCGTGCGCCCCGGGCCCGCGCCCCGTCGACGTACAGCCGCAGGTGGTCCTGGTAGGTGGTCCAGGGCTCGGTGTAGCGGGTGGGGTCGGCGGTCTTCTCGTCGTTGTGGCCGAACTGGACGAGCAGCAGGTCGCCCGGCCGGATCGCCGCGAGGACGGCGTCGAGGCGCCCCTCGTCGACGAAGCTCTTCGAACTGCGCCCGTTCACGGCGTGGTTGGAGACCGTGAGGTCGCTGTGGAGGAAGAACGGCAGGGCCATGCCCCAGCCGGTCTCGGGCGCTGCGTCGGCGTACTTCTGGGCGGCGGTGGAGTCACCGGCGATGAAGAGGGTCCGCGCGCGCCGGGGCCCCTGCGGCGCGGGGCCGGCGGACACCGGGGCCGCCGCCGCGGCGGTGAGCGGAACGGCGGCGAGGGCCGCCGCGGTGACCTGTCTGCGGGTGAGGGACACGTCGGGGTGCCTCGCTTTCGGCGTGCTGCGGGGTGAGTCGCGAGGGGCGGGGGCGGGGCCGGCGGCGGAGCCCTCGGGCGGACCGCCGCCGGCCCCCGCGCTCGGGGGCGGAGCCGCTACTTCTGCTGCTGCTTCCACTCCGCCTGGGCCTCGTCGAGCTGGTCGGCCAGGTTGTGCAGGAAGTCCTCGGCCGACATCTTGCCGAGCAGGACCTTCTGGAAGTTCGGCTCGTTGTCGGTCTTGGAGATGGTGTTCCAGTCCGGCAGGTAGTACGGCAGCTGCACGATCTTCGTGCTGCCGCTGTTCAGCGCCTCGGCCGCGAGCTTGGTCGGCTCGGCCTTCTGGATCCACGCGTCCTGCGCCGCCTCCGTGTTCGACGGGATGGCGCCCGCCGACTCGTTCCACTTGCTGTTGGACTCGTGCGAGGCGGCGAACTCGATGAACTGCCAGGCGGCCGACTTGTTCTTGCTGGACTTGAACAGGGCGAGCCCGTCGACGGGGTTGGACACCTGGACCCGGGTGCCGTCGTCCGTGGTCGGGTTCGGCAGGCCGCGGAACTTGTCGTCACCGAGCGCCTTCACGTGGTCCTGGTAGGAGCCCAGGTTGTGGCTCAGCATGCCGATCTTGCCGCTGTCCCACTGCGAGACCATCTTGGTGAAGTCGTTGTTGACGTCGGCGGACGGGGTCGCCTTCTTGTAGAGCGCTGCGTACTTCTTCAGCGCCGCCACGTTCTTGGGGTCGTCGACCGTGGTCTTGTCGCCGTCCCAGAACTCGGTGATCCCGGTCTGCCCGTACATCGCGTCCAGGGCCTGCGCGATGGAACCGGCGCCGCCCCGGATGGTGTAGCCGAACTCGTTCTTGCCCTTGTCCGTGAGCTTGCCGGCCGCCTCGTAGAACTTGGACCAGGTGGTCGGCGCCTCCAGACCGGCCGCCTTGAACAGGTCGGTGCGGTAGTACAGCACGCCGTTGCTGGCCGAGGTCGGGACGGTGAACAGCTTGTCCTGGCCGCCGGCGACCTTCACCGAGTCGAGCATGCCCTGGTTCAGCTTGCCGTCGAGCGGGCTCTTCGCGAGGCGCGAGTCGAGTGGTTCGAGGGCGTTCTGCGCGGCGATCCCGGAGAGCATCGCGGCGCCGACCCCGCCGACGTCGGGGAGGCCGCCGCCCTGGATGGCGGTGTCGTACTTGGACTGGACGCTCTCGGCGGGGATCCCGACGTAGTTGACCTCGATGTCGGGGTACTTCTTCTCGAAGTCCTTGATGATCTCCATCCAGACGTCACGGCGGACGGCCGTGTTGTTGTCCCAGAAGGTGATCTCGCCCTTGCCCGATCCCTCGTCGCCCTTGTCCCCGCCGGCACCGCTGCCGTCGTCTCCGCAGGCGGTGGCGGTGAGCGCGAGGACGGCGCTCAGGACGACGGCCGTGGCCGCGCGGTGTCCGCCTCGGCTGTTTCTCCGGATGCTGCTCTTCATGGTCGGCTCTCTTCTCCTGCTGGATCCAACGGGGTGGTGGGTGCTGCGAGTACTGCCCCGGACCCGGAAGCCCGCGAGTCCCGTCGAGGGCTCGGGGTCCAGGGGCCGGTCGGGGGGCTCAGTGGTGGGCATGGGAGGCCGGGCCGTCGTGACCCGCCGGGTCGGCGGCGGCCGTCGGGCGGGCCGTCGGCGGCTTTGGTAAGCGCTTGCTCGATGGGTGTGACATGGCGGCTCCCGGCTGGCGTACGAAAGGTGCGGAGTCGACCCTCAGGGGGTCGCGGTGACGCGGAACTGCGTGAAGGTGGCCGCGCCGGCGTGTCCGGTGCCGGCGGGCGCGAGGGCGAAGAGGCCGAGCAGGGCGCCGACCCAGCGCCAGGGCGTGGCGGCGAACACCGGGCCGGAGGGCCGCGGGCCGTCACCGAGGTCGCAGGAGAAACGGCAGCGCGCTCCGGCGCCGATGTCGATCCGCAGCCGCACCCGTCCGCCGGGAGCGGGCCGCGGGTGCGCGGCGTCGCGCTCCCGCTCGGCCACCGGCTCGGCGAAGCGGTGCACGAGACGGACCGCCCCGTCGCTCCCCCGTTCCAGGCCGATCCAGCTGTAGGCGTCCCCGAGGACGGCGAGTCCCGCGCGGGCACCCGGTTCCCCCTCCGCCAGGGCGAGTTCGACCTCGACCGCGGCGGGGATCCCGGGCAGCCGCTGCGTGAGCACGTTCGGCAGCAGCCGCAGATCGTGCGCGTCCGCCGTCCGTACGCAGGTCAGCCGCAGCCCGTCGGCGGAGTGCTGGGTGGCCCAGCCGTCCTGGGGGTTGGCGGTCCACTGCCACTGCCGGCCGAACCGCCCGCCGGGGAAGTCGTCGTCGGTGGCCGGCGCGTGCGGCGGCTGGCGCGGCAGGTCCGGCTTGCGGTGCACGGCGACGGGGGTGCCCGCGTCGCCGAGCACCGGCCAGCCGGCCTCACCGTCCGCGTCCGCTCCGGTACCGCCGCCGTCCGCCCACCGCATCGGCTGGAGGTGGACGACCCGCCCGTAGGGGCCGCGGGACTGGAAGTGCAGGAACCAGTCCTCGCCGGACGCGGTGCGCACCCAGGCGCCCTGGTGCGGACCGTTCACCCGCGTGTCCCCCTGCTCCAGCACGATCCGTTCCTCGTAGGGCCCGAAGAAGCCGCGCGAGCGGAGGACACCCTGCCAGCCGGTCTCCACTCCGCCGGCGGGCGCGAAGATCCAGAACCAGCCGTCGTGCCGGTACAGCTTGGGTCCTTCGAGGGTGAACCAGCCGGGGATCCGGTCCGCGTCGACGATCACCTTGCCCTCGTCGAGCAGTCCGGTGCCGTCGGGGCGCATCCGGTGGCCGGTGAGCCGGTTCTTGACGCCGGAGCGCGATCTGGCCCAGGCGTGGACGAGATAGGCCTCGCCGCTCTCCTCGTCCCAGAGCGGGCAGGCGTCGATGAGCCCCTTGCCCTCCTTGACGAGGTGCGGCCGGGTCCACGGTCCGCGGATCTCGGGGGCGTTGACCTGGAAGACGCCGTGGTCGGGGTCGCCCCAGAAGATCCAGAACCGCTCGTCGTGATGGCGCAGGGAGGGTGCCCAGACACCGCCGTCGTGCCGGGGAACCGCGAACTCCCCGGCGGGTTCCAGGCGTTCGAGGGCGTGGCCGACCAGCGTCCAGTTGACCAGGTCCCGGGAGTGCAGCAGGGGCAGGCCCGGGGCGCGGCCGAAGCTGGAGGCGGTCAGGTAGAAGTCGTCGCCGACGCGGAGGACGTCGGGGTCGGACCAGTCGGCGTCCAGGACGGGGTTGCGGTAGGTCCCGTCCCCGAGGTCCGCGCTGAAGTGGCTGGTCATGGGCTCACCGCCTTCCGTACGAGGGCCGCCGCCGCGTCCCGGTCCAGGTGGCCGTCGGCGACCACGGTGACGATCCGCCGGACGGCCGTCTCCCCGGCGGCGAGCGGCAGCCGCTCGTCGTGGGCGAGGGAGGAGCCGACGCCCGGGTACTCGGCGGTGCGGACGAACCACGGGTCGCGGCGGGTGTCCTCGGTGGCGCCGGCGAAGACGAGCGTCCAGGAACCGCCCACGAGGGCGAGCCAGTCGGCACGCGAGCCGTGGACCCGTTCCTCGCCCTCACTGTCGGCGGTGAACACGCGCGGCGCCCCGGCCTCCTTGCGGGCCCGCCAGAAGAAGCCGCCGTACGCCGCGCCGGGCCGCCCGTTGGTGGCGGGGCTGCCGATGGACAGCGCCCGCCCGGTCGTGTTGGTGAGCGAGAACGTGAAGTCCAGCGCCCAGGCGGTGTCGGTGAGTCCGGTGGCGGCGACCGTACGGCGTTCGTGCAGCAGCTCGCGGCCCGCGGCGATCCAGCGCAGTTCCTCGACGAAGCCGTCGGGGTCGCGCAGCGGGAAGCCGCCGTGCCGCTGGGCGCCGTGGTTGTCCAGCTCGGTGGGTCCCCGGTCGCGGACGTAGGTGCGTCCGCCCCAGAAGTTGTGCCCCTCGACGTCGGGAACGGCGACACCGACGCCGAGGTGGTGTGCGTGGTCGGCGGGGCTCAGCTCGGTGACGGCCGTGCCCGCCAGGGTGGTGACGGGGTGGAGGTACGGGCGGGGCGAGAGCCTGGACGGCAGCTCGGGCCGGGTGACGTAACGGCCGACCGGGCGGCCCGCGACGCGCAGGACCGGCGAGTCGTGGTTCATCGGCTGCTCACCTCGTTCGACAGCGCCCAGGGGGCGCCGAGTTCGGAGTAGAGGGCGAGGGTGTCGGCGGCGGCCGCGACCAGTCCGTCGATGCCGCGGACGACCCGGCGGTTCTCCCCGGGGACCGCCTCCCAGGCGTCCTCGGGCAGCGCGACCGGGTCCGGGGCCCGCCGGACCGCTTCGACGACCTTCATGAACGCGCCGGTCGACTCGGGGGTGACCAGCAGGTCGGTGCCGTCCGTCAGATGGGCGACCAGGTTCTCCAGCAGGTCCGTGCGGCCGTACTCGATCTCCTCGGGGCCGCGTCCCGACCGCTGCACGAGCACGCGGTCCTGCTTGTACCAGAAGGTGACGCGTCCACTGTCGCCGTGCACCACCACGTACGGCTCGTCCGGGTGCTCGGCGCACAGGGTGACGGCCACGGTGACCAGGCCGCCGTCCCGGGTGGTCACGCGGACGCAGGAGGTGTCGTCGGACTCGATGTCGTTGGCGCGCAGCAGCTCGGTCTCGATCCCGGCGACGTCCTCGGCGCGTGTGCTGCCGTCGAGCGCGAGCGCGGTGGCGACGGCGTGCGCGAGAGGGTTGGTCAGCACGCCGTCGACCACGTCGGCACCGTTCATCCGGCGCCTGCCCGCCCACGGCGCCCGCCGGTAGTAGTCCTCGTCCCGGGCCCAGGCGCCGGCCGCGCCGATCCCGGCCACCGCTCCGAGCGCGCCCTCGGCGATCAGTTCGCGGATGGCGGGCACGGCGTGCGAGCCGAGCGACTGGAAGCCGATCTGGCAGGCGACACCGGCCGCGGCGATGCCCTCGGCCATCCTCTGGAACTCGGCGTACGACGGGGCGGGCGGCTTCTCCAGGAGCAGGTGCACGCCCCGTCCGGCCGCCGTCAGCGCGAGGTCGGCGTGGGTGGGGATGGGCGTGCAGATCACCGCGATCCCGGCGCCGGTGGAGTCGAGGAGGGCGCCGAAGTCGGCCGACTGCGCCGGGAGTTGCCCCGGTGCCGTGAATCCGTCCAGTTCCTCGTCGGTGAGCGGCGTCAGCTCGCAGACGCCCGCCAGCCGGACGAGCCCCTTGTCCTGGAGCCGGCGGATGTTGGCCAGATGCCAGCGGCCGTGGCCGCGGGCGCCGGCGAGGACGACGGGCAGCGGCGCCCCGTTCTTCCCGGTGCTCATCGGTTCCTCCCCGCGTCCGTGCCCGGCGCCGACAGGGGGGCGGGGACAGCCGGTTGACGTGGCGGCGTCATCCCTTCACCGCCCCCGCGCTGAAGCCGGTGATCAGCCACTTCTGGATGAAGGCGAAGACGAGGACCACGGGCACGGCCGCGATGATGCCGCCCGCGGCGAGCGCCCCCAGGTCCACGCTGTCCGAGCTCATCAGGGTGTTGAGGCCGACGGGGAGGGTCTGCTTGTCCTGGTTGCTGAGGAACATCAGGGCGAACAGGAAGTGGTTCCAGGCGTGCACGAAGGCGAAGGAGCCGACGGCGATCAACCCCGGCCGCAGCAGCGGGAGTACGACGATCCGGAAGGCGCGGAAACGGTTGCAGCCGTCGACCCAGGCGGCCTCTTCGAGGGAGTACGGCACGTTCCGGATGAACCCGCTGATGAGGATCATCGACAGCGGCAGCTGGAAGACCGTCTCGGCGACGACCACACTGCCGATCGAGTTGATCATCTGGAGCTTGGCGAAGATCTGGAACAGCGGCACGAGCAGCAGGGCGCCCGGCACGAACTGCGAGCAGAGCAGCGCCAGCATGAAGGCGCGCTTGACCTTGAAGTCGAAGCGGGCGAGGGCGTAACCGCCGGCCAGCGCGACGACCGTGGTCATCACCAGGGTGGTGACCGCGATCAGGACGCTGTTCTGGAAGTAGACCCCGAAGCTGCGCTCGGTCCACACCTTGTCGAAGTGCTCGAAGGTGACGGGCCACGGCAGCAGCGAGGTCGAGCCGGCCGGCCGCAGGGCGAAGAGCAGGATCCAGTAGAAGGGGACGAGGGTGAAGACGAGGTAGAGGGAGAGCGGGAGGTAGATGTGCCAGCGGGGGACCTCGTCCCAGGCGCGGCGGGTGCGGCGCGGGCGCGGCCGGGGTTCCTCGGCGACCGGCGCGGGCGCCACCGGGACGAGGGTCTCGGCGTCCTTGGTGATCACTTGTCTCCGCCTCCGAACTTGCTCAGCCGCAGGTAGACGACCGAGCAGAACAGCAGAATCACGAACGCGACCGTGGTGAGGGCGGACGCGTAGCCGAAGTTGTGGGCGTCGACGCTGGTGTTGGCGATGTACAGCGGGAGGGTGGTCGTCTCGCCCGCGGGTCCGCCGCCGGTCAGGGTGTAGAGGAGGTCGACGTTGTTGAACTCCCACACGGCGCGCAGCAGCGTGGACAGCACGATGGCGTCCTTGATGTGGGGCAGCGTGATGTGCAGGAACTGCTTGAAGCGGCTGGCTCCGTCGACCTCGGCGGCCTCGTACAGGTCCTTGGAGACGGACTGGAGGTCGGCGAGGATGAGGATCGCGAAGAAGGGGACTCCGCGCCACAGGTCGGCGACCACGGCGGCCGGGAAGACGGTGGCCGTGTCCGACAGCCAGCTGGTGCCGTACTCGCCGATGCCCATGTCGGCCAGGTAACGGGTGATGCCTGTCTGGGAGTTGTAGAGCAGCACCCAGATCGCGGAGGTCAGCACGCCGGAGACGGCCCACGGCGAGAAGACCAGCGCCCGGCCGATCGCCCGGCCCACGAAGGTCTGGTTGACGATCAGGGCGAGCGCGAGGCCGAAGAGCAGCTGCAGTCCGACCTCGACGACGACCCACTGGGCGCTGAAGGTCAGCGTGTCCCAGAACTGCGGGTCCTCGCTGAAGGCGTGCACGAAGTTGTCGAGGCCCGCGTAGCCGTTGCGCCAGGGCTTCGTCGGGTTGTAGTGCTGCAGGCTGTAGTAGAAGACGCTGATGACCGGGTAGGCGATGAAGCCCAGCATGAGCAGGCCGGCCGGCGCGATCAGGAGGTACGGGAGCCTGCGGGGCGTCGACGAGCCACGGCGCCGCCGGGGTGGCGCGGGCTGTTTCGCCACGGCTGCGGCTTGTGCCATGACTGTTCTCCGTTCGTGGTGTGCGGGTCGAGCCGTTCTCGGGGTGCGCGCGTCGGCCCGCTCGCGCCGGTCTGCGAGCCGGGCGGGTCACGCCGGTGCGGTCGTGCCGGTCGCGGAGTGGGCGCCGGTGCGGACGAGCCGGTGGTGCTGTGCGCTTCTGAGCGGTTCCGTCGAAGCGCTTCACGTACGGTGTTCGTGTGGTCGGCCGCGAGGGTCACGGCCGCGGGATCAGCCCGCGTACGGGTCCGGCACCTTCCCCGGCCTGGCCAGGAAGGCGAAGTCGCAGCCGGTGTCGGCCTGCGTGATCTGTTCGGTGTAGAGCGCGCCGTAGCCCCGCTCGTACCGCTCGGGCGGCGGCGTCCACCGCGCCCGGCGCCGCTCCAGCTCGGCGTCGTCCACGTCGAGTCGCAGCGAGCGTGCGGCGACGTCCAGGGTGATGCTGTCGCCGGTGCGCACCAGGGCGAGCGGCCCGCCGACGTACGACTCCGGTGCCACGTGCAGGACGCAGGCGCCGTAACTCGTGCCGCTCATCCGGGCGTCCGAGATCCGCACCATGTCCCGGACCCCCTGCTTGAGCAGCCGGTCGGGGATCGGCAGCATGCCGTACTCCGGCATGCCGGGGCCGCCCTTGGGGCCGGCGTTGCGCAGCACCAGCACGCTGTCGGCGGTGATGCCCAGGTCCGGGTCGTTGATGGTGCGTTGCATGGTCCGGTAGTCGTCGAAGACGACGGCTGGTCCGGTGTGCCGCAGCAGGTGCGGCTCGGCGGTGATGTGCTTGATGACGGCGCCGTCGGGGCAGAGGTTGCCGCGCAGCACGGCGACTCCGCCCTCGTCCGCGACCGGGTTGTCCCGCGGGCGGATGACGTCGTCGTCGTGCACCCGGGCGCCGGCGAGCTGCTCGCGCATGGTGTCGTGCGAGACGGTGGGCCGCTCCAGGTGCAGCAGGTCCGGGATCCGGGAGAGGAACCCGGGCAGGCCGCCGGCGAAGTGGAAGTCCTCCATCAGGTACTTCTGTCCGCCCGGCCGGACGTTGGCGAGCACCGGGACCGTGCGGGCGATGCGGTCGAAGTCGTCCAGGGTGAGGCGCACGCCCGCCCGGCCGGCCATCGCGATCAGGTGGATCACCGCGTTGGTGGAACCGCCGAGCCCGAGGACGGTGGTGACCGCGTCGGTGAAGGCGTCCTCGGTGAGGATGTGGCTCAATTTGCGGTCTTTGTGCACCAGTTCGACGATGCGAAGGCCCGCGGCGGCCGCCATCCGGTCGTGCCCGGAGTCGACGGCGGGGATGCTGGAGGCGCCCGGGACGGTGACGCCGAGGGCCTCGGCGGCGGCGGTGAGCGTGGACGCCGTGCCCATCGTCATGCAGTGGCCCGGGGAGCGGGCGAGTCCGCTCTCCAGCTCCGCCATCTCGCAGTCGCCGATGAGCCCGGCGCGCTTGTCGTCCCAGTACTTCCACATGTCGGTGCCGGAGCCGAGGACCTCGTTGCGCCAGTGGCCGGGCAGCATGGGCCCGGCGGGCACGAAGACGGCCGGCAGGTCGACGGAGGCCGCGCCCATCAGGAGGGCGGGCGTGGACTTGTCGCAGCCGCCCATGAGCACCGCGCCGTCCACCGGGTAGGACCGGAGCAGCTCCTCGGTCTCCATCGCGAGCAGGTTGCGGTAGAGCATGGGGGTCGGCTTCTGGAAGGTCTCGCTCAGGGTGGAGACCGGGAACTCCAGCGGGAAGCCGCCGGCCTGCCACACCCCCCGCTTCACGGCCTGCGCGCGGTCCCGCAGGTGCACGTGGCAGGGGTTGATGTCCGACCAGGTGTTCAGGATCGCGATGACCGGCTTGCCCAGGTGCTCCTCGGGGAGGTAGCCGAGCTGGCGGGTGCGCGCCCGATGGCTGAAGGAGCGCAGGCCCGAGCTGACGCCGCTGCCGTACCACTGGTGGCTTCTGAGGTCCTCGGGGCGCTTCACAGCGACCACCCTGCGGCTATGGCGGCGACTTCCGACCGCTCGGCCCCGGGCAGCGGCTTGCTCGGGGCCCGTACGTCGCGGCGGCACAGACCGAGGGAGGCCAGTGCCTCCTTGACCACGGTCACGTTGTTCGCGGAGCCGTCGGCGGCCCGCAGCTCCTCGAACCGGCGGATCTGCTCCCACACCTTCATGGCCGCCGGGTAGTCCCCGGAGCGAAGCGCTTCGATCATGTTCAGCGAGACGGAGGGGGCGACGTTCACCAGCCCCGAGGTGAAGCCGGTGGCGCCCGCGGAGAAGTACGAGGGGGCGTACGGCTCGGCGAGTCCGGCCACCCACACGAACCGTTCGAGGCCGGCGTCGCGGGCGAAGGCCGCGAAGCGCGCCGCGTCCGGGACGGCGTACTTCACGCCGATGACGTTCGGGCAGGCGTCGGCGAGTTCGGCGAGCCGCGCGCCCGGGAGCAGCGCGTTGCGCAGGTACGGAACGACGCCCAGCTCGGGCACGGCCTCCGCGATGGCCCGGTGGTAGTCGACCCAGCCTCCGTCGGACACGTACGGGTGCACGGGCTGGTGGACCATCACCATCTGCGCGCCCCGTTCGCGGGCGTGCCGGGCGGAGGCGACGGCGGTCGGCACGTCGTGGCCGACGCCGACCAGGGTCACGGCGCGGTCACCCGCCTCCTCGACGGTCAGCTCCGTGACGAGCTGCCGCTCCTCGGGGGTCAGCGCGTAGAACTCGCCGGTGTTGCCGTTCGGGGTGAGGGTGCGCACGCCGCCGTCGAGCAGCCGGCGCAGCAGGGCCCGGTGGGTGTCGACATCGACCGAGCCGTCCTCGGCGAAGGGGGTCACCGGGATCGCCACGACCTCGGCGAGCGCGGCCCGCTGGATCTCGAACGCCGCCGTCATGTCCGACCTTCCTCTCCCTGGGCCTCGGGGAAGGCCCGTCGCACGAACGACGCGATGTGGGCGTGCAGGGCGCTCGCCGCGCCGTCCGCGTCGCCGTCGAGCGCGAGCCGCAGGATCTCCCGGTGCTCGCTCGCCTCGCGTTCCCAGGACGGGTCGGCGGCCCAGGCGACGGCGGAGACCAACGCGGCCTGGTCCCGGACCTCGTCCAGCATCCGGCCGAGCAGCGGATTGCCGCAGGACACGTACAGGGCGCGGTGGAACTCCCGGTTGGCCAGGGAGCGTTCGGCGGTGTCGGAGGCGTCGTCGGAACGGCCGAGGGCGTCGCGTGCCGCGTCCAGGGAGGCTCCGCGGCGCACCGCCCGCCGCAGTGCCTCGGGTTCGAGGAGCAGCCGTACGTCGTACACCTCGCGCGCCATGTCCGCGTCCACCATGCGCACCGTGACGCCCTTGTACTGGTTCATCACGACGAGCCCGGTGCCGGCCAGGGTCTTGAGCGCCTCGCGCACGGGGGTCTTGGACACCCCGAACTGCGCGGCGAGTTCGGTTTCGACCAGGGCCTGGCCCGGGGTCAACTGCCCGGTCAGGATGCGGTGTTTGATCCCCTCCAGCACGTACTGCGTGCGGGACGGAATCGGTATGGGCACAGAGGTCATGCGCGCCTCTCGGATCTCACGTGCGGATCGCGTACATCTGATCTCGCGTATCGCGTCTCATATATGACGTACGAAGTACGACGCGTTGAAGCTAGAAGCGCGCTCGTGTTTCGTCAACGCTTCCGGCAAAAGAAGTTGCGACGACTTACCGGCGGGATCCCGCGGCGCCCCGGATCGTCCGGACGTCGCCCTCGCGGGCGGTGACGGTGCGTCCGCCGAACACGGCGGCGGCCCGCGCGGTCGCCGACTCCCGGGTGAGCGTGGGTCCGACGTGGGTCACGAGCAGTTCACCGACGCCGGCCCTGCGGGCCGCCTCGCCCGCCTCCTCCGGCGTGAGGTGGACCCGCGTTTGCTCTTCGCCGCCGGGATGCCGGTCGACGTCGGCCTCGCAGAGGAACACGTCCGCGCCGTCCGCGAGTTCGGTGAGCGCGGCACAGGGACCGGTGTCCCCGGAGTACGCGAGGACGCCGCCCGCGCACTCGGCGCGCAGCCCGTACGCCTCGGTGTCGTGCACGACCGCGCGGCTGGTCAGCCGCAGCCCGCCGAAGCGCGCCTCGGCACCGTCCCGCAGCGGCCTGAAGTCGAGGATCCCGGCCAGGAATCCCGCGTCGGGCCGCCCGAGGAACCCGGCGAGCCGCTGCCCGCACGCCTCGGGCGCCAGGACGGGAACGGGCCGTGCCGGGGTGAGCCCGCCGTAGGCCAGTCCGTAGACGGCCGACAGCAGATCGGCGCTGTGGTCCGCGTGCAGGTGCGAGATCCAGATCGCGCTCAGCCGTGCCGGGTCCGTGTACCTCTGCAACTCCGCGAAGCTGCCCGGCCCGGCGTCGACCCACACCTCGGCGCCCCCGCCGCTCAGCAGGTACCCGGAGCAGGGACGGCCGGGCCCGGGATGCGGGGAGGCGGTGCCGAGGACGGTGAGAGTGATCGCCACGGGACCGAGCCTACGGATTCCGGCCCCCTAGGGCACGGGCCACCCACCCTCGTGACACCGGGGAAGCCGACCGACCGCATCACCCGGACGGGCAGCGGCCGGTGGTGCCGGGGCACCGCCCAGGTCCCGGCATCCCGCCGGCCGACGCCTGCCGCACCGACCGCGCGGGGTGGAACCCGGCCCACCGCACCCCCTGGTCCGCCGTCCCCCGTCCGGCGCCTGCCGTACCGGCCGCGTGGGGTGGGACGGGACCCGGCCGCTCGCCCGCACCGCACACCCGGCGCCCCCGGGCGAGCGCACGGGCACGTCGGTCCCGCGGGACGAGCCGGTCGCCTGCCGCACCGCCCTGGTCCCGGCGTCCCGCCGACCGCCGCCTGCCGCACCAACCGCGCGGGGTGGGACCCGGCCCACCGCACCCCCTGGTCCGCCGTCCCCCGTCCAGCGCCTGCCGTACCGGCCACGCGGCACGGGACCCAGTCGCGCGCCCGCACCGCACACCCGGCACCCCCGGGCGAGCGCAGGGGCACGTCGGTCCCGCGGGACGAGCCGGTCGCCTGCCGCACCGGCCGCGTGGGGTGGGACCCGGCCGCTCGCCCGCACGGCACACCCGGCGCCCCCGCACGTCGGTCCCGCGGGACGGGCCGGTCGCCTGCCGTACCGGCCACGCGGGACGGGACCCGGCCCACCGCACCTCCCGGTCTCGCCGTCCCCCCGACGGCCGCCTGCCGTACCGGCCTTGCGCGGCGGAACCCGGTCGCGCGCCCGCACCGATTCCGGCGCCCCCGGCGAGCGCAGGGGCACGTCGGCCTCGCGGGACCGGCCCCGGTCGCCCATCCGCACCCCGAGCCCGCGCACCCGAGGTGCGCCGGGAGTGCCGGCCCCCGGGCGGGCCGGAGGCCCGGAGCGGGGAGCCCTACGGCTTCCAGTGCGGGTCGCGGCCGCTCAGGCCGATCGCCCGGGACAGGAGCGGCGCGTCGTCCGGCACGGGCACGACGGGGCCGAAGATGCCGCCCCCGCCGCCCGGTTCCGCCGCCGAGGCGGCGAGGAACGCGTGGACGGCCCGGAGCGCGTCCGCGTCGGGCTCGTACTCCTGGCCGGTGGCGCGCGCCAGATCCCAGCCGTGCACGACGAGTTCGTCGGCGGCGACCGCGGCGGCGACCGCGCCCGGCAGCGCCACCCCGCCCGCCCGCGTCTCACCGGTGAACGCGGCCGGGTCGCGCCACGCCTCGCCGAGTTCGTCCAGGGCCTTCGCCAGCGTCTCGCGCCAGCCGGGCCCGATGTCCGGCAGGCTGCTGCCCGGGGGCGTGTCCGTCGTCGGCCCGAGGTCCTTGCGCGCGGCGTCCCGGAAGGCGATGGCCAGCCCGGTCAGATGGCCGAGCAGATGGCGCACCGCGTACTCCGGGCACGGGGTCGCGCCGTCGAGCTGGTCCTCGCCCACCCGCTCCGCGAGCCCGGCCACGATCCGGGCCTGCGGTCCGAGGTCGAGCATGGTGTCGGTCATCCTGAACTCCTCCATCGGCGTCTCCACTCCTGAGGTAGACCGGCGGCGGGCGCGGAAGTCATCGCCGCCGGGGTGCTCCGTGCACCGGCCCGCGAGAGGGGATCCCCATGAAAGCGATCGTTCAGGATGTCTACGGCCCCGTCGACGTCCTGGAACTGCGGGACATCGACCGTCCCGTGCCCGGCGACGACGAGGTGCTCGTCCGGGTCCGCGCCGCCGGCGTCGACCCGAGCGTGTGGCACCTCATGACGGGCCGTCCCTACGTCGCGCGCGTCGTCCTCGGGCTGCGCAGACCGAGGAACCCCGTGCGCGGCTGGGACGGCGCCGGCACCGTGGAGGCCGTCGGGGCGAAGGTGACCGGCCTGCGCCCGGGTGACGAGGTGTTCGGCACCTGCGAGGGCGCCTTCGCCGAGTACACGTGCGCCCGGGCCGACCGACTCGTCCCCAAGCCGGCGAACCTCACCTTCGAGCAGGCCGCCGCCCTCCCCGTCTCCGGCCAGACCGCCCTGCAGGCCCTGAGCGGCACCGCCCGCCCGCGGCCGGGGCAGAAGGTCCTCGTCATCGGCGCCTCCGGAGGCGTGGGCAGCTTCGCGGTGCAGCTCGCGGTGATGTACGGCGCGGAGGTGACCGGCGTCTGCGGCCCCGGCGGCGCGGACCTCGTCCGTTCCCTGGGCGCCGCCGAGGTCGTCGACTACACCCGCCAGGACGTCACCGAGGGCCCCGCCCGCTACGACGTGATCCTCGACGTGGCGGGCAACCGCCCGCTGCCGCGCCTGCGCCGTGTCCTCGCCCCACGCGGCACCCTGGTCATCGCCGGGGGCGAGGGCGGCGGTCCGTGGCTGGGCGGCCTGGACCGCCAGCTGCGTGCCGTAATGCTGTCGCCCTTCGTGCGCCAGAACCTCCGCAACCTGACGTCCGTGTCCCGCCGGGAGGACCTGCTGACGCTGGGGCGCCTGGCGGAGAGCGGCGACATCGTCCCGGCCGTCGACCGCGTCTACCCGCTGGCCGAGGCCGCCGACGCCGTACGCCACCTGACCGACGGCCACCCCCGGGGCAAGCTGGTGGTCACCGTCGCCGTGTAGGGCAGTCGCCTCTCGACTCGTGCACCTTCGTGATCGCGGCGGCCCTGTACGCCCTGCTGCGCGTCCGTGAGAAGAAGCCGCGCCGGCTGCCGGGGCGGCCCGTGGGAGCGTACGGCCGGGGGCGCCCGCGTGCTGTGGCGCCACGCGACGCTGCGGGCGCTGGTCGTCGCGGGCGGCACCACCATGTTCTGCGCGGGCGTCAACGGCGCGCTGCTGTACGCGGTGGTGGACGGACTGGGGCGCCCTCCCGCCTACGCCGGGGTGCTCTACACCGTCCAGGGGGCGGGTTCGGTGGTCGCCGGGCTGGCCGCGGGCCCGCTGCTGCGCGGGTTCGGCGGCCCCCGCTTCGCCGCTGTCGGGATCGCCGTAACCGCGGTCGCCGGGCGGCGCGGGCTGCTCCGTCCGACGCCGTGGCGTTGGTGAGCAGTGCGGCGATCGGCCTGGGCCTGCCGTGCGTGCCGGTGGCCGCCCTGACGGCGGCCCAGCGGGAGACGCCGGACGCGCTGGCGGGCCGTGCCGCGGCGACGGCCGGCACCCTGGTGTTCGCGCCGAACGCGGTGGGTCTCGGCGTGGGCGCCGGCCTGGTCGAACTGGTCCCCCACCAGCCGGTGCTGGTGGTGCTGGGAGCGGTCCTGCCGGTGGGCATCGTGCCGCTGATGAGGGTTCACGCGCGGCGTGCGAGCGCCTCCCCGACGAGCGACAGGTCCTCGTCGGACGCCAACCCGGCGTGGTACAGCCGCACTTCGCCGGCCCCGAGGCCGGCCGCCCGTGCCATGTCGGCGCCCAGCGTGGCGGGGCTGCCGCCCATGCCGCTCACCACGGTGAAGTTGGCCGCCAGCACGCGCCCTTCGACCCCCTGTCCGGCGAACGGGGCGAGCAGCTCCGGCCCGCCGGTGCAGGGCACGACCACGCCGTCGGCGACCGACAGGATGTGCCCGGGGTCCACTCCGGCGTTCGCACCGCAGTGGTACGACACCGGGTCGGCGTGGAGCAGGACGCGGAAGCCCGTTGGGGCGGCGGCGCGTACGGCAGTGACCGTCTCCTCCTGGAGGGACCGCGCGACGGAGTCCCGCCACGCGCGCGTGGCGGCCGCGCGTTCCCCGCCGAGGAGCTTCTCCACCGCCTCCCAGCCCTCGCCGGGCGCGTCGCCCCGCCAGACCGGCTCCAGCGCGCGCCGCACCGCGTCCGCCGTCTCGTCGGGGTCGAGGCCCAGGCCCGCGTACCCGTCGCGGCAGGAGGGGCAGAAGCACAAGGACATCAGGTACTGGCCGGCGTCCCCGAGGCGCACGCCCGCCGTCTTGTCGTGGGCGTGGAGATGGGCGAACCCGTACCAGCCGAGGGACTCCAGTTCCGTCCCGGCGGCGCCGGGGCGCACGGCCGCCTCCACGGCGAGGCGGGTCAGGTACGCGCGCGTGCCGGGCTGCGCGATGCAGGGCGCCCAGGAATAGCGGTCCCCGTAGGCGTTGAGGACGGACGTGTCCGGGAACTCCTCGCCCAGGCGGGAGTTGTGGGCGAGGACCACCCAGGTGTGCACGTCGAGGCCGGCCGCGGCGAGGGCGGCGGCGGCCTCCCCGTACGCGTCACCTGGCGCCCAGTCCCCGGCCGGGTACGGGCGCAGCCGCTGCCCCTTCCAGTGCTCGCCGTCCGGCGGGTAGAGCACGGCGGCGTGCGAGGCGGTGACGACCCGGTGCCGCGGGTGGCGGGGGGTGAGGGCGCGGGTGGAGTGGTAGGCGGAGGCGAGCGTCGCCTGCTGCACGCCGAGCCCGGCGATGCGGGCCGCGGCGCCGGGGTCGCCGTTGACGTCCCACGGGTAGACGAACGCCGACGCGCGCGGCGGCTCGGCCCGGCGGCCGGCCGCGCTCACCGGCCCTCCTCGATCAGCGCGTGGCCCCGCTCGACGAGTTCGGCGAGCTGTTTGACGTGTTCCTCCGGGGGTTCGTGCAGGGGCGGCCGGACCTCGCCGACGTCGAGTCCCCGCAGCCGTACGCCCGCCTTCACGAGCGAGACGGCGTAGCCGCGGCCCAGCGCCCGCAGGTCGACGAACGGCCGGTAGAAGCCGTCGAGCAGCCGGTTGGCGGTGGTGTCGTCGCCCGTGTTCAGCGCGGTGTGGAAGGCGAGGGCGATCTCCGGGGCGAAGCAGAAGACGGCGGAGGAGTACAGGGTGATGCCGATGCCGCGGTAGGCGAGCCCGGTGAGTTCGGCGGTGGGCAGGCCGTTGAAGTAGAGGAAGTCTCCCGGGACCTCGCTGCGCACCGCGCTGACGATGCGCTGCATCAGGTCGAGGTCGCCGAGCCCGTCCTTGAAGCCGATGACGCCGTCGGTGCGGGCGAGTTCGACGACCGTCCCGGGGGTGAAGAGGGCGTTGTCGCGCTGGTAGACGACGATGTCGAGGGAGGTCGCGGCGGCGAGTTCACGGTAGTGGCGCAGCAGGCCCTCCTGCCCGGCGACGACGAGGTACGGCGGCATGGCGAGCAGGCCGTCCGCGCCCGCCTCCTCGGCGAGGCGGGCGAAGCGGACGGCGAGCGCGGTGCCGTAGCCGGCGCCGGCGACGACCGGCACCCGTCCCGCCGCCGCCTCCACGGCCGCCCGCACGCACGCCTGGAACTCCTCGGGCGTGAGCGCGTGGAACTCCCCCGTGCCGCAGCACGCGAACACGGCGGCCGCTCCGGCGTCGACGCCCCGGCGCACGTGCTCGCGGTAGACGTCGAGGTCGACGGAGCCCTCGGGGCCGTACGCGGTGACGGGGAAGAACAGCGGGCCGCTGGGGGCGCGCAGTCGGGCGGCGAGCGGGGCTGGCGTCACGGGCTCTCCCTGAACAGGCACGGCGCCCGGCGCGCCGCGCCGCGTCGGCGCTCACGCACACACCACACAGTGCACGTCTCTGATCCACGTCTATATTTCTGAACGCGCCCACGCTAAGCCGCGACCTCGGGGCCGGTCAAGCGCGCAAACCGGCGACACGGAGGCGGATTCGGCGCCTCCGCGCGACACTTGACGCAGGGCGGCGGAGATCCCTAGCGTGTCCACGAATGTGAATGCCGTACACGCATACGCATGTCATACGGCTGCCGATGCAAGGAGACCGAGGATGCCCGCTCCCCGCACCGTTCTGCTCACCGGCGCCGCCGGCGGACTCGGCACCCTCATGAGGGAACTGCTGCCGCGGTACGGGTACGAGCTGCGCCTGCTGGACCTGCGCCCCGTGGAGGGCGAGCCGGACGCGATCACCGCGGACCTCTCGGACCGGACCGCGCTGCGCGAGGCGGTCCGGGGCGTGGACGCGGTCATCCACCTCGCGGGCATCTCCCTGGAAGCCTCCTTCGACAAGATCCTCAAGGCGAACATCGAGGGGACCTACAACCTGTACGAGGCGGCTCTGGAGGAGGGCGTGCGCCGGATCGTCTTCGCCTCCTCCAACCACGCGGTGGGCTTCACGCCCCGCCCGCGCGGCGAGGCCCCCCTCGACCCCGGCGCGCTGATCCCGATCGACACCCCGCGCCGCCCGGACACCTTCTACGGCCTGTCCAAGTCCTTCGGCGAGGACCTCGCGCAGTTCTACTGGGACAAGCACGGCCTGGAGACCGTCTCCGTGCGGATCGGCTCCTGCTTCGCCGAGCCCACCAGCGTCCGCATGCTCTCCGTGTGGATGAGCCCCGAGGACGGCGCCCGCCTCTTCCACGCCGCCCTCACCGCCGAGGACGTCGGGCACACGGTCGTCTACGGCTCCTCCGCCAACACCCGTCTGTGGTGGGACCTCACGACCGCGCGGGCCCTCGGCTACGAGCCGCAGGACGACTCCGAGCCGTACGCCGAGAAGCTCGTCGCCGAACAGGGCGAGCTCGACCCGGACAACCCGGACCACGCCCACCTGGGCGGCCACTTCGTCACGCACCCGCCGATCTGGCCGTACTGACACGGCGACGCGAGGCGTTCAGGAGCGGGCGGGCACCGAACGGGCCCGCCCGCTCCCCTGTTCGGGCACAGCGGCTGCCCGAACACACCCCCTCGTCGGCTCGGCCGCAGGTCCGGCACGGACAGGCGGCGTACGAAACGGGCACAGCCGGGCAGCATCGGGCAGGGAACAGACCTGGTCACTCGCCGACACGCGCTGTAGAACTTCCCACGTGGGCCCCACCGGGCCCGAACGGGCAGTACGGCAGGGGGCACAGGAAGCAGATGACGGCCATGACCGCGGAAGAACGACAGCGTGAGATCGTCCGGGCCGCGCGCCGCACCGGCTCGGTGGACGTCACCACACTCGCCGCCGAACTGGGCGTGGCCAAGGAGACCGTCCGGCGCGATCTGCGCACCCTGGAGGATCACGGCCTGGTACGGCGCACCCACGGCGGCGCCTATCCGGTGGAGAGCGCGGGCTTCGAGACGACCCTCGCCTTCCGCACCACCAGCCATGTCCCCGAGAAGCGCAGGATCGCCGCCGCGGCGGCCGAGTTGCTCGGGGACGCCGAGACCGTCTTCATCGACGAGGGCTTCACCCCCCAGCTCATCGCCGAGGCGCTGCCCCGGGACCGCCCGCTGACCGTGGTCACCGCCTCGCTCGCCACCGCGGGCGCCCTGGCCGAGGCCGACAACACGAGCGTCCTGCTGCTCGGCGGCCGGGTCCGCCCCGGCACGCTCGCCACCGTCGACCACTGGACGACGAAGATGCTCGCCGACTTCGTCATCGACCTGGCGTTCATCGGCGCCAACGGCATCTCCCGCGAACAGGGCCTGACCACTCCCGACCCGGCGGTGAGCGAGGTCAAGGCACAGGCCGTCCGCGCGTCGCGGCGGACCGTCTTCGCGGGCGTGCACACCAAGTTCGGAGCGGTGAGCTTCTGCCGGTTCGCCGACATCAGCGTGCTGGAGGCGATCGTCACCAGCACCCTGCTCCCCTCGTCCGAAGCCCATCGGTACTCCCTCCAGGGCCCCCAGGTCATCCGCGTCTGACGACCCCGGCGACCCGCCCCCGCATCCCACCGCGCCCCGCGACTCGCGTGGGGCGACGGCACCCCCATGCCTTCCCTTCACTCCCCCTACGTCCAGGAGCGATCCATGCGAACCCAGAGCCGACGGAGGCCGCGCGCACTCGCCGCGGCCGCCGCAGGGACGCTGCTCGCCCCGCTGCTCTCCGGCTGCTGGGCCGGGGCGGGCGGGGCCGGTTCCGGCGGCGACTCCCTCAACGTGCTGATGGTCAACAACCCACAGATGGTCGAACTCCAGAAGCTCACCGCCGAGCACTTCACCAAGGAGACCGGCATCCGGGTCAACTTCACCGTCCTGCCCGAGAACGACGTCCGCGACAAGATCAGCCAGGACTTCGCCAACCAGGCCGGACAGTACGACGTCGCCACCCTCAGCAACTACGAGATACCCATCTACGCCAGGAACGGCTGGCTGCACGAGATGGACTCGTACGTCCGCGAGGACCCCGGGTACGACGAGCAGGACGTGCTCAAGCCCATGCGCCAGTCCCTGACCGGCGACGACGGCAAGCTCTACGGGCAGCCGTTCTACGGCGAGTCGTCGTTCCTGATGTACCGCAAGGACGTGTTCGCCGCGAAGGGCCTGAAGATGCCCGCGCACCCGACCTGGCGGCAGGTGGCGGACCTCGCCGCGAAGGTGGACGGCGCCGAGCCCGGGATGCGCGGCATCTGCCTGCGCGGGCTGCCCGGCTGGGGCGAGATCATGGCGCCGCTCACGACGGTGGTGAACACCTTCGGCGGGACCTGGTTCGACAAGGACTGGAAGGCCCGCCTGGACTCCCCCGACTTCGTGAAGGCGACGAAGTTCTATGTCGGCCTGGTCCGCGAGCACGGCGAGTCCGGCGCCGCCCAGTCCGGCTTCGCCGAGTGCCTGAACAACCTCACCCAGGGCAAGACGGCCATGTGGTACGACGCCACCTCCGCCGCAGGATCGCTGGAGTCGGCCAAGTCGCCGGTCAAGGGCAAGATCGGCTACGCGCCGGCACCGGTCGAGAGGACGAAGAGCTCCGGCTGGCTCTACACCTGGGCCTGGGGCATGCAGAAGGCCTCCCACAACCCGGACAAGGCCTGGAAGTTCGTCTCCTGGGCGTCGGGCAAGGAGTACGAGCGGCTCGTCGGGGACAAGGTCGGCTGGTCCGACGTCCCGGCCGGGAAGCGTGCCTCGACCTACGCCAACGCCGAGTACCGCGAGGAGGCCGCCGCCTTCCAGGACATGACGCGGGCCGCGATCGAGGGGGCCCGGCCCCGCGACCCGGGAGTGCAGCCGCGCCCGGCGCCCGGCATCCAGTTCGTCGGCATCCCCGAGTTCACCGATCTCGGCACCAAGGTCTCCCAGGAGATCAGCGCGGCCGTCGCCGGACGCCAGTCCGTCGAGTCGGCCCTGCGGAAGTCCCAGCGGCTGGCCGAGCAGATCTCCGAGGAGTACGAGGGACGATGACCGCCACGACGACAGCCCCGATCGCCACCGCTCCGGCGAGCACCGCCCCCAGGTCCTCCGGCCGGCTCCGCGTATGGGCCACCCGCGCCCCGCTGCTCCCCGCCCTGATCTTCATGATCGCCGTGACCCAGCTTCCCTTCGTGGCCACGCTGGTGATCTCCTTCTTCGACTGGAACTCCCTCTATCCGAAGGCCCGCCACTTCACCGGCCTCGCCAACTACGGGGACGTCCTCAGCGACCCCGACCTGCGCAAGTCGGTCCTCACCACGATCGTGCTGACCGCCACCGTGGTCGTCGTCAGCCTGGTCCTGGGGCTCGGCCTCGCCCTGCTCATGGACCGCCGGTTCCGGGGCCGCGGCCTGGTCCGCACGCTGCTCATCGCACCGTTCCTGGTCGTCCCGGTGGCCGCCGCACTGCTCTGGAAACATGTGCTCTACAACCCGGAGTACGGCCTGTTCAACGGGCTCCTCCACTATGTGGGCGGCCCACAGCCGGACTGGATCTCCGGCACCCCGCTGCTGGCGGTCGAGGCCTCGCTGATCTGGCAGTGGACGCCGTTCATGATGCTGATCCTGCTGGCCGGACTGCAGAGCCGCTCCCCCGAGCAGATCGAGGCGGCCCGCGTCGACGGCGCGAGCGACTGGCAGGTCTTCCGCCACCTGACCCTGCCCCACCTGCGCCGCTACCTCGAACTCGGCGCCCTGCTCGGCTCGATCTACATCGTGCAGAACTTCGACGCCGTCTTCACCCTCACTTCGGGCGGCCTCGGCACCGCGAACCTGCCGTACACCGTCTACCAGAGCTTCTACCAGGCCCACGAGAACGGTCTCGCGTCCGCCGCCGGCGTCCTGGTCGTCATCGGTTCGATCATCATCGCGACCTTCGCCCTGCGCGTGGTGTCGTCCCTGTTCAGCGAGGAGGCGTCCCGCGCATGAGCGCCACCGCCGCACCCGTAAGCAGCCGCCGCAGCCGTGGCGCGGGCCTCGGCCTGGTCGCCTGGCTGGCCGGCCTCGTCTTCTTCCTGCCCGTCGCCTGGATGGCGCTGACGTCCTTCCACTCCGAGTCGGACGCGGCGACCAACCCGCCGTCCTTCGCGGCCTCCCTCACCCTCGACGGCTACCGCGAGTTCTTCGGCTCCGGCGGCGGCGCCAGCCCCTGGCCGTCCCTCATCAACTCCACGGTGGCGTCCGTCGTCTCCACCCTGTGCGTGCTGCTGCTGGCCCTGCCCGCGGCGTACGCGCTGTCCATCCGGCCGGTGAAGAAGTGGACCGACGTCCTGTTCTTCTTCCTCTCCACCAAGATGCTGCCGGTCGTCGCCGGCCTGCTGCCGATCTACCTGTTCGCGAAGAACACCGGCCTGCTCGACAACATCTGGCTGCTGGTCATCCTGTACACCTCCATGAACCTGCCGATCGCGGTGTGGATGATGCAGTCCTTCCTCGCGGAGGTGCCGGTCGCGGTCATCGAGGCCGCACAGATCGACGGAGCGCGGCTGCCGACGGTCCTCGCCCGCATCGTGGCCCCGATCTCCGCGCCCGGCATCGCGGCCACCGCCCTGATCTGCTTCATCTTCAGCTGGAACGAGCTGCTGTTCGCCCGGGTGCTGACCGGCGTGGTGGCCGAGACCGCGCCCGTCTTCCTGACCGGCTTCATCACCAGTCAGGGCCTGTTCCTGGCCAAGGTGTGCGCCGCGTCGCTCGTCATCTCCCTGCCGGTGCTCGCCGCGGGGTTCGCCGCCCAGGACAAGCTGGTCCAGGGCCTGTCGTTGGGAGCCGTGAAATGAAGGCCGCCGTCATCGAGTCCGTGGGCAGGGCCGTCGTCACCGAGGTCCCGGACCCGACGCCGGGGCCCCGCGAGGTGGTCGTCGAGGTCGCCGCCTGCGGTCTGTGCGGCACCGATCTGCACATCCTCCAGGGCGAGTTCGCGCCGAGGCTGCCCATCGTGCCGGGACACGAGTTCGCGGGCGAGGTGGTCGCTGTCGGCACCGGTGTCACCGAGCTGGCGACCGGCGACCGCGTGGCCGTGGACCCCTCCCTCCACTGCCACGAATGCCGCCAGTGCCGCAACGGCCACAACAACCTCTGCGAACGCTGGGCCGCCATCGGCGTCACCACGGCCGGCGGCGCCGCCCAGTACGCGGTGGCCCCCGTCGCGAACTGCGTGAAACTGCCCGAGCACGTCCGCACCCAGGACGCCGCCCTCGTCGAGCCGCTGTCCTGCGCGGTCCGCGGCTACGACGTCCTCAACTCCCGTCTCGGCGCCCACGTCCTCATCTACGGCTCGGGCACGATGGGCCTGATGATGCTGGAGCTGGCCAAGCGGACCGGCGCGGCGAGCGTCGACGTGGTGGACCTCAACGAGCAGCGGCTGTCCACGGCCAGGCTGCTCGGCGTCTCCGGGGCGGCCACCGGCGCCGACGAGCTGGACCGCCCGCAGGGCTGGGACGTGGTCGTCGACGCGACCGGCAACGGAGCCGCGATCCAGGACGGCCTGGACCGGGTCGCGAAGGCCGGCACCTTCCTCCAGTTCGGCGTCGCCGACTACGCGACCCGGGTCACCATCGACCCCTACCGCATCTACAACCAGGAGATCACCATCACCGGCTCCATGGCGGTCCTGCACAGCTTCGAACGCGCGGCCGAGCTGTTCGCGAACGGCGTCCTCGACCCGGACGTCTTCATCAGCGACCGGCTGCCACTGGCGAGCTACCCGCAGGCGCTGGAGCAGTTCGCGGCGGGCGTCGGCCGCAAGATCGTGGTGACGCCGTAATCCGCTGGCACCGGGCATGGCCGGGCGCCTAGCATCCGGCCATGCCAGCACCCCAGGGATTCCGGTACGAGGAGCACGCGGACGGCTCCGTCACCATCACCCACCGTGACCGGGCCGCAGGCACCCTGCGCGGCGCCCGTGCCGAACAGTTCCTCGCCGAGACCGAGGCCGGGGACCCCCAGCTGGTGATGGCCCGCTGGACCGGGAACTACAAGCACGGCAACGAACGCACGGCGCGCGACCACCCCCGCAACCGGCGCTGACCCGATTGGCCGCAGGGTAAGGGAACGGTAAAGCGGTGTCGGTCGTTCACCCGGCATGACAGCTATGACCCCCGGCTCGAACATCCCTCTCCCCGTCACGCGCGTGACGGTGGACGTCGCCGCTCCCGTGCGGCTCGACGTTTCGGGCCTGCTGCTCACCGCCGACGGCAAGGTGCGCTCCGACGACGACTTCATCTTCTACAACCAGCCCGCGGGCCCCGGCGTGACGTACCGCTCGGGCGGCGGTTCCGCTCCGGACGCGATCACCGTCGACACGGCCGCGGTCCCGCCGGGCATCGAGAAGATCGTCGTCACCGCGAGCCCGGACGCCGCGGGGCAGACCTTCCAGGGCGTCGAGCCCACGGCCACCATCCGCAACGCGGACGACAACTCCGTCCTGGCGTCCTTCACCCCGCCGCAGCTGGGCGCGGAGACGGCCCTGGTGATCGTCGAGGTCTACCTGCGCAACGGCGTCTGGAAGGCCCGCGCGGTAGGCCAGGGCTACGCGAACGGCCTGGCCGGCATCGCCACGGACTTCGGCGTCACGGTCGAGGAACCGGCACCCGCCGCGCCCCCGGCCCAGCCCGCCGCCGCCCCGGCGCGGCCCGTCGCGGCCCCGCCCGTCCCGGCCGCACCGCCCGCCGCCGCACCCGCCGCCCCCTCCTCCGGGAAGATCAACCTGGACAAGGGCCGGGTGAGCCTGCAGAAGAACCAGACGGTGTCCCTGGTCAAGGGCGGCCGCCCGCTGCTCTCCCAGGTCAAGATGGGCCTCGGTTGGGAGCCCGCGTTCCGCGGCAAGGACATCGACCTGGACGCCTCGGTCATCGCGTACGGGCCGCAGCGCAACCACATCGACAGCTGCTACTTCGGCAAGCTCTCCATCGTGAACGGCGCGATCAAGCACTCCGGCGACAACCTCACGGGCGAGGGCGGCGGTGACGACGAGGTGATCGTCGTCGACCTGGGCCGTCTCCCCCAGGAGGTCACCGGCCTCGTCTTCACGGTCAACTCCTTCACGGGCCAGAAGTTCACCGAGGTCGCCAAGGCGTACTGCCGCCTCCTCGACGCGGCGACGGGCGAGGAGCTGGTCCGCTTCGACCTCACCAACGCGGAGGCCCAGACGGGCGTCATCATGGCCAAGATGATCAAGCAGTTCTCCGGCGAGTGGGAAATGACGGCGGTGGGCGACTTCGTCAAGTCCCGCACGGTCCGCGGCATGGTCAAGCCGTCGGCCGCCGCCCTCTGACCCACCCCCACCGAGCCCACCCGGCCCTCGGGGGAAACCCGCCCGGGTGGGCCACTCCGGGCGCCGCCACGACGTAGGTGGGCCCACTCCGGGCGCCACCATGCCGATGGGCACCACCTCCCTGCGCTGCGATCGACCTTGGGGTGGATCGGCGAGCCCGCACGAACGGGACGCCGCCTGCGCCCACCCGGCCGCATCGCTCCGGCTGCACGCATGCCCGCAGCCGGAGCGCACGAGTAGGCACCGCCCCTCACCGCCCGCCCGCAGCCGGGCGTCCGGCCCGAGCCCCCGCGGCCCAACCGCCCACGACCCGCAGCCGCCATCGCACCGGAGGGGCCGTGCCGGTACATCACATGGCCGTCGGGCACGGGAGGTACGCAACCGAGGAACGCTGGTTCGGGCCAGCGACAACTACCGACGGCCGGACGCACCGGCACGGCCCCGACCCACCACCGGCGGAAAGCACTCGACGCCCGCCCCGCCTGCCGAAGCCCGCAAGCGACGCTCCCACCTGCCCGGACCGCAGGGAACGACGACCCGCAGCCGCCATCGCACCGGAGGGGCCGTGCCGGTACATCACATGGCCGTCGGGCACGGGGCCTACGCAACCGAGGAACGCTGGTAGCAGAGGCCGACAACAACTACCGACGGCCGGATGTACCGGCACGGCCCCGACCCACCCACCGAACCGGCAGCGCCCGGCGCCCACCCGGAGGGCACCGCGCCCGACGCCCACCCGGAGGGCACCGCAGGCCCTACGCCCGCAGCCCCTCCGTGAGCAGCGACAGATACCGCCGGATGCACGGCCCGCCACCGCCGGCCAACTCCGACGCCGTCACGACGCCGTGCGCCAGCCGCAGCACCTCGACCGGCTCCAGATCCACCCGCAGCGTCCCCTCCCGTTGAGCCGCCCCCACCAACCGCCCCGCCGCCCGCTTCAACGGCTCCCCACACGCGCTCAGCACGGGAGAGCACCCGTCCGCGACGGCCGACCCCAGCAGCGCCTTCAGCCCGCGCATCCGGATCATGCCCTCGCCGAGCTCGTTGAGCCACTCCCCCAGCGCCTCGCCCGGCGGCAGCTCCCGCGCCAGCTCGTCCGCCCGCGCCGCGATCGCCTCGATGCCACCGACGTACACCGCCTCCAGCAACGCCCGCCGCGTCGGGAAGTGCCGGTACAGCGTGCCGGACCCGACGCCCGCCCGCTTGGCGATGTCGTCCAGCGACGCGCTCTCCCCGTGCTCGGCGAACGCGACCGCGGCCTCCTTGAGCAACCGCTCGTAATTCCGCCGCGCGTCAGCCCTCATGGACCGCACAGCCCCCACACCGGCACCCGCACCCGCAGTCGCCCCCGAACCGGCACCGGCACCGGCACGCGAACCGGCCCCCGCACCGGAGCCAGCAGTCGCCCCCGAACCCAAAGCGGCACCCACACCCGCACCCACACCCGCCATCCCCACGCTCCTCACCAACCGGGGCCCCTCTCCGCATCGTAACGAGCAGCGGAGAAGGCCCCTCTGGATCGGGCTCGGATCGGATCGGCTCGGGTCAGAACAGCGCGCTGTAGGCGTTCAGCGCGGGCTGCCCCCCGAGATGGGCGTACAGCACCGTCGCCTCCCGCCGGATCTCGCCGCGCGCGACCAGATCGACCAGGCCGGCCATCGACTTTCCCTCGTACACGGGGTCGGTGACCATCCCCTCGGTACGCGCCGCGAGCCGCATCGCGTCCAGCGTGGCCTCGTCGGGGACACCGTAGGTACCGGCGTGGTACCGCTCGTCGAGCTCGACGTCCGCCTCCGTCAGTTCGGCCCGCAGACCGATCAGCCGGCCGGTGCGCCGAGCGATGCGCAGGATCTGCTCACGGGTGCGGGCGGGCTCCGCCGACGCGTCGATCCCGAGGACGCGCCGCGGTCGCCCGCCCGCCTCGGCGAGCGCCGCGAACCCGGCCACCATCCCGGCCTGGGTGGACCCGGTCACCGAGCACACCACCACGGTGTCGAAGAAGACGCCGAGCTGCTTCTCCTGCGCGGCGACCTCGTAGGCCCAGCCGGCGAACCCGAGGCCGCCCAGCGGATGGTCCGAGGCCCCCGCCGGGATGGCGTACGGCCGGCCGCCCGCCTCCTCGACCTCGCGCAGCGCCAGCTCCCAGCTCTCCTTGACGCCGATGCCGAACCCGGCCCGGACGAGCCGTACGTCGGCGCCGGCGAGCCTGCTAATGAGGATGTTGCCGACCTTGTCGTACACGGCGTCGGGCCAGTCCACCCAACTCTCCTGCACGAGCACGCACTTGAGACCGGCGCGGGCGGCGCAGGCGGCGACCTGGCGGGTGTGGTTGGACTGGACCCCGCCGATCGAGACCAGTGTGTCGCAGCCCTGGGCGAGCGCGTCGGCGACGAGGTACTCCAGTTTGCGGGTCTTGTTGCCGCCGTAGGCGATGCCGGAGTTGCAGTCCTCCCGCTTGGCCCACAGTGCGGCGCCTCCGAGATGCCCGGTCAGGCGCTCCAGGGGGTGCACGGGCGAGGGCCCGAAGAGCAGGGGGTAACGGGCGTACGAGTCAAGGGACATGAGGGGGTCCTCCCCGATTCGGGTGCCGTCTCGGAAACCAGCACGTTCACCGCTTCTCCACCGTCGTGGACGGCACCGGCACCACGACGGACACCGGCACCCACACCACCGCGACCGCCACCGCGACGGCCGGCACGACCACGGGCGCGACCACGGGCACCTCGGGCACCTCGGGCACCTCGGGCACCTCGGGCAACAGCGTCACGGCATGCCACTTCCCCCACTCCCGTCACCGCCGCCTTCGCCGCCACTCCCATCCGGACCGGCACCCCCATCCACCAGTTCCTCCAGCCCGCGCCAGATGTCCGCCGTGACACGGACGGCCTCGTCCACGTCCCCGTCGGCACACGCGTCGATCAGCCGCTCGTGCAGACCGGCCGACCGGCAGTTGCCCCCTTCGCCGAAGCGGCGCCGCTCCAGCCGCCGGATGAGGGGGGTGTACCGCGCGACGGTGGCCGCGGCGGCGCGGTTGCCGCAAGCCCGCACCAGGACGTCGTGCAGCTCGTCGTCGGCACGCAGGGCGGCGTCCACGTCGCCGTCCCGTACGGCGCGGGCGAACCGCGTGTTGGCCTCCCGCATCACGGCGATGTGGCCGGCGTCGAGCCGGGGCACGGCCGTCCGCACCGCCAGCTCGTGCATCGCGCCGACCACGGCGGCGGCGTCCCGCACGTCGGCGGCGTTCACGGGAGTCACCCGGGTGTAGCTCTGCGGCTTGGACTCCAGGAGCCCCTCGTCGACGAGCCGGGCGAACGCCTCGCGGACCGGAGCCCGCGACAGCCCGAGCCGCTCGGCGAGTTCGGCGTCCCGCACCACCGCGCCCGGCGCGAGGTCACCGGCCACGATGGCGTCCCGGATGGCCTCGTAGGCCCGGTCCCGCAGCAGGGTCCGCCGCACGGGTCGCATCGTCTCCACAACTGAAATGTTAGATATCAGCTACCCGGACCCGCAAGAGGGCGGCCCGTGCCCCCACGGACCGCCCTCCCGCACATCACCTCGCCCTCACCGGCCACGACGTCCCGCGGAACTCCGCCGGGCCGACCCGCCCGACCCGGCACGGGCGTCCCGGCCCAGGAAGACCCAGCCCAGCAGCGCTGAGTTCGCCCCAGGCAGCCTCAGCCCGACCCGGATCAAACCGGATCAACCCGGCTGCACGGGGCTGAACTTGGCCGAGCCCGCCCCCCGTTCAGGCCGCCCAAGGCCAGTCGGCGTCCCGTGCCCCCTCCAGCAGCGGCACCATCCGGAAGGCCGCGTCCGAGAGCCCGCCGAAGGTGTGCCGGTGGGGCCCGCCCGACGGGCCGTGGCCCGGCCGGTACCCCGCGAGGTTCCACGTGTAGACGGGGACGTCGGCCGGGACCTGCTCGGTCGGGTCGCCGTGGTGGCTGTACATGGCCTGCTCGTCGGTGACGATGAGCACCCGGTCGTGCTTCTTGTAGTGCCGGCGCACCGCGGCGCTCGTGTCGGTGCCGCCGAGGTCCCCGAACCGCTCCAGGACCCGCAGCACCGACTCGCCCTGGCGGAACCGCACGGGCGAGCTGCTCGTGCCGAACTCGACCAGGTCCGCGTCCGCCGCCCGCAGCGCGAGCGCCGTGCCGAAGATCGCGGCCGCGTCCGCCCGGTTCAGCTCGGAGCGCTCCGAGAGCCGGGAGTGGAACATCGAGCCGGACCGGTCGACGAGGACGAGTGTGCGTCCGCCCAGCACCGGCACGTTGGCCAGCGAGTGGGCGAGCGCCTGCTCCAGCGGGTACGCCCAGCGCAGCGAGGGCGCGTGCTGGTAGGCGGCGAGGTAGCGGAAGGGGAACTGCCGGGACCGCGCCACCTCGGCCGGGTCGCTGATCTTCGCGGCGACCTGCGCCGCGACCTCGTCGCTCACGCCCGCCGCGTCGAAGTTGCGCAGGTTGCGCACGAGGGCCATCGCACCCATGGACGGGATCACGGCCTCCCAGGCCGCCCGGTCCATCGGGCCCTGGAGCCATCCGGCGAGCGCCTCCCACGTGAGCCCGGCCGCCCGCAGCCGCTCGGGCCCGTCGGGCGCGGTGACCACGGCCCGCCGCTCGGCGACCGGCAGCGCCATCAGCTCGTGGTGCGCGACGAGCACGCGGTTCGACGAGGGCGGGACGGCGGTGTCGGGGTGGTGGCGCCGGTCGAGCGCGTACCGGAAGAGGTCGCCCTGCCAGGGCTTGTCGGGGTCCGGCGCCGCGTGCACCAGGTTGAGGATGTCGCCGAAGCGGTAGCCCTTGGACGCGGTGTCGTACTTCAGCAGCGACGCGCCGTGGTACAGCCGCCGTGCGGCGTCGGCGACACCGCGCTTGACGGGCTTGGGCACGTTGCGGCCGTAGCGGGAGGTCCAGTAGGCGAGCAGCTCGCCGGGCTCGTCGGGGCGCCGCAGCACGGAGGCCACGACCTCGCGGTTGGCGGGGCCCTCGGTGGCGCCGGCGTCGAGCCGCGCCTTCACGTACTCGGCGGCGCCGACGATCGAGGCGGTCCGCAGGTTGCCCTCGCCGCGCAGCCAGCCGAGCAGTCCCGCCGTCCACGACGGGTCCTCGACGGCGAGCTGCCGCACGAGCGCCGCGAACCGGTCGTCCCGGTCGGCGCCGGTCTCGTAGAAGGTGTTCTGCGAGACGAAGTTGGCGACGGCCAGGAGGAAGAGCTCGGAGCGCGTGTCGCGCTCACGGCCGCGGCCGCCCTCGTAGGTACGAAGGACACGGCCGGTCGAGGTCACCCGCGAAAGGCCTCTGGGCTTCGCGGTCCTGATGTTGAATCGCGCCATGATGAATTCCCCCGAATTCGTGGGCGACGGTTTCGTCGCGTCATTCCGGCGGAAGGCACGGCAGATGGTGGGTGCCCGAGATCAGGGGTCGGCGACGGACTTGTCAGATGCTCTACCCGATTGAGCTACATCGACCCGGGGTCGATGACGGGACTCGAACCCGCAACCGTCCGATCCGAAGGAAGTAACCGTTGCCTGCGCACCGGGCACCCACCATGAGCTGCGCCTCCCGAGATCTAGTCGGCGGCGGCGGGGATTCTGTGGAAAGAAGTAGCCGCAGCCCGCGCACCGGGAGGTGCGTGAAGTTGTGGTGTCCAGAGTTCAGGTCGGCGGAACCGACGTAGGTGCTCTGCCCCTGAGCTACACCGGCATGTGGTACCGGTGACGGGATTCGAACCCGTGGCCGCCCCATTATGAGTGGAAGTAGGTCCTGCCTTCGCACCTGGACAGGCATCACTCTAAAAGGGCGGCCATGGAACCGGCCAATGAATTAACCGTCCCGCCGCGGGCGCGTTCTCAGCGGCGCTGCTGACGCTTCCACGGTCCGGTGATCGCCAGCATGATGCCCGGGTCCTGGATGTTGGCGAACAGGGTCCGGCCGTCGGGCGAGAAGGTGACGCCGGTGAACTCGCTGTACTCCGGCTCCTCTTCGGTGCCGATGTTGAGTTCGTTGCGGGCGATCGGGTACGTGCGGCCGCTGTCGGTGGCCCCGAAGAGGTGCTGGACGCCCGCGCCGTCCTCGGCGATGACCAGTCCGCCGTACGGGGAGACGGTGATGTTGTCGGGGCCGTCGAGGGCGCCGTCCTCGGCGGGGTCCGGGTTCACGCCGAGGAGGACCTTCAGGGTCAGGGTGCGGCGCTTGGGGTCGTAGAACCAGACCTGGCCGTCGTGCTGGACGGGGCTCTCCGCGCGGGCGAACGAGGTGACGATGTAGGCGCCGCCGTCGCCCCACCACATGCCTTCGAGCTTGCGGGCCCGGGTGACCTGGCCGGCGCCGAACTGCTTGCGCACGGACACCGTCTTGGCGTCCCGGTCGGGGACGTCCACCCAGTCGACGCCGTACACGGTGCCGACCTTGGTGGCGCGGGACAGGTCGTCGACGAACTGGCCGCCGGAGTCGAAGCACTTGAACGCCTGGAGCGCGCCCGCGTCGTCGGCGAGCTCGGCCAGCCGGCCGTGGCCGTGCTCGAAGCCCTGCGGCGGGGTCCAGCGGTACAGGAGGCCGTTCGGGTTCGAGGCGTCCTCGGTGAGGTAGAGGCGCCCGCGCTTGGGGTCGACGACGACGGCTTCGTGGGCGTACCGGCCGAGGGCCTTGATGGGCTTGGGGTCACGGTTGCGGCGGCGGTCCTCGGGGTCGACCTCGAAGACGTAGCCGTGGTCCTTGGTCATGCCGTTCTGGCCGGCCTTGTCCTCGGTCTCCTCGCAGGTGAGCCAGGTTCCCCAAGGAGTGCTGCCGCCCGCGCAGTTGGTGGCGGTGCCGGCGATGCCGACCCACTCGGCGACCTTGTCGTGGCGGACCTCGACGACCGTGCAGCCGCCGGACGCGGCCGGGTCGTAGACCAGGCCCTCGGTGAGCGGGACGGGATACTTCCACTTGGACCGGGCACCGGACAGTTCGTGGTTGTTGACCAGGAGGGTGGCGCCGCGCGGCCCGTCGAAGGTGGCCGTGCCGTCGTGGTTGGACGGGGTGAACTCGCCGGACTCCAGCTTGGTCCGGCCGCTGTAGGTGATGACGCGGTACTTGAACCCGGCGGGCAGCGCGAGCAGACCTTCGGGGTCGGGGATCAGCGGTCCGTAGCCGACACCCCCGTGCCGGTCCGCCGAGTCGTCGCCCGTGCTCTCGGTGTCGGTGGACGCGAGGGCGTTCGGCGCGGTGGCGAGGGCGCCGACGCTGCCGGCCAGCACGACGCCGGCGCCGGTGAGCGCGGATCGTGTGGCGAAGTCCCTGCGGGTGAGCGACATGCTGTCTCCTGTGACGGTGGAGTGGGACTGCGTGAGGGGGGTGGCGGACCTCGTTGCGGCGCCACGGTCCCGCCCGCGGCTGAACGGCGGTTGAACGCCGCCCGACATCGGGGGACCCCATCACGTGAATCCACCCGGTCACCGGCGGGGACGCTCACCCGTGCCCGGTCCCGGCCGTGCCGACTGTCTCGCAGCCCTCGCGGCGCATCCGCTCGACGCCCCAGGCACCCAGCGGTCCGAGCGCCTCGTTCAGGGTGCGCCCGTGCTCGGTCAGCGTGTACTCGACCCGCGGGGGCACCTCGGCGTGGACCTTCCGGTGCACGAGCCCGTCCGCCTCCAGCTCACGCAGGTGCTGGGTCAGCATCTTCTCGCTGACCCCCGGCAGCCCGCGGCGCAGCTCCGCGAAGCGGCGTACGCCGTGCGCGTGGAGTTCCCAGAGGATCAGCCCCTTCCACTTGCCGCTGACCACGTCGAGCGCGGCGTCGATCCCGCAGATGTAGGGGCCGTTTCTCGGTGCCTTGGCCATCGCTGATCCCCCTTACCTAAAGGTGAGTACCGCAGAAAATAGTAGGTACTTCCGGGCGGGGCGGCGCTCTCCGAGCATGGAGGGGTGAACGAACGACAGAACGACACCACCGGGCGGAACACCGCCGTCACCGTGATCGGACTCGGCCCGATGGGCCGGGCGATGACCCGCACCCTGCTCGCCTCCGGACACCCGGTCACCGTCTGGAACCGCACCCCGGGCCGCGCCGACGGCGTCGTCACCGACGGAGCCGAGCTCGCGGCGACACCGGTCGCGGCGGTCACGGCGAGCGACCTCGTGATCCTCAGCCTCACCGACTACGGGGCGATGTACGACATCCTCGGCGACGCCGCCGGCTCACTCGCCGGACGGACGCTGGTCAACCTGAGCTCCGACACCCCCGACCGCTCGCGCCGGGCCGCGGCCTGGGCGGCGGACCACGGCGCCGCGTTCCTCACCGGGGGTGTCATGGTCCCCGCGCCGATGGTCGGCACGGAGGCGGCCCACGTCTACTACAGCGGCCCCGCCGAGGTGATGGAGCGTCACCGTCAGGCCCTGGCACGGATCGGGACGCCGACGTACCTGGGCGAGGACCCGGGCCTCGCCCAGATGATGTACCAGGCGCAGCTCGCGGTGTTCCTCACCACGCTGTCCGGGCTGATGCACGCGACGGCGATGCTGGGCGCCGCGGGGATGAAGGCGGCCCAGGCCCTGCCGGAGCTGCTCTCGTCAGCCGACTCGATCGGCGCCATCCTGAGGTCGGCGGAGGAGCACCCCGGCAGCGCGCTGGACGCCGGGGAGCACCCCGGCGACCTCAGCACGGTCACCATGATGGGCGCGACGTCCGACCACATCGTCGAGACCAGCGCCTCACTCGGCCTGGACCTGGCGCTGCCGTCGGCGGTGCAGGCCCACTACCGGCGCGCGATCGAGGCCGGGCACGGCGGCGACAACTGGACCCGCATCATCGACGGCATCCGGGAACCCGGCTGATCCGGGCGGTCCCGGCGCCGCGGCCCGAGGAAGGCCGCAGAGCGCGCCGGACAGCGCCCCGGGGCCCGGCCTCGCGGACGGGGTGCCGGGAAGCCTGCCTCCGTCAGCGGCCGGGGTCCGTCAACCCCCCTGCTGCGACCGCGCCTTGAACGCCGCCTTGCGGGCCTCCTTGGCGATCTTGCGGTCCGGGTGCAGGCGGCCCATCGCCTCCAGGACGTCCGGCGTGGCGGGGTGGTCGACCCGCCAGGCGGTCGCGAAGAAGCCGCCGTGCTGCTGGGCGAGCCCCTCGACGAGGCCCTGCAGTTCGTCGGAGTTGCCCTCGGCCGCGAGCTGAGCGGCCAGGGTGTCGATGGTGAGCCAGAAGACCATCGCCTCCGACGGCGCCGGTACGTCGGCCGCGCCCCGCTCCGTGAGCCAGACCCGTGCCAGGCCGCCGAGTTCGGCGTCGTCGAGCACCTCGCGCAGCGCCGGTTCCGCGTCGGCCCCGACGAGCGAGAGGGCCTGCTGGCAGCTCAGCCGGCGCAGCGGCGCACCGGCGTCGGCGCCCCGGGCGGCGGCGAGCAGTTCGCGTGCGGCGGCGAGGGGCTCACGGCGGGCGAGCCACTGCTCGGTCTCGGCCTGGGCCGCCGCCGGGGGGAAGGCGGACGTGCCGTGCAGCAGCGCGTCGGCGCCCTTGTCGGTCAGGTCGCCGACCGCCGGCGCCTCGATCCCGGACTCCAGGAGCCGGGCCCGCAGCCCGTACAGGCCGAGCGGGGTCAGCCGCACCATCCCGTAGCGCGAGACGTCCGTCTCGTCGACCGCCGCCGGCTCCTCGTCGGCGTCCGCCATCAGCGCCTCGTCCACGGGCTGGAACTCGACGAGCCCGATCGGTTCGAGCAGCCGGAACTGGTCGTCCAGCCGCATCATCGCGTCCGACACCCGCTCCAGCACGTCGTTGCTGGGCTCGCCCATGCCGTCGGGGACGATCATCGACGCGGCCAGGGCGGGCAGCGGGACGGGGCTCTCGCCGGGCACGTCCTCGCCGACCGTCAGCAGGTACAGGTTGCCGAGCACGCCGTCGAGGAAGGCGGCCTCGGCCTCGGGGTCCCAGTCGAGCCGGGAGAAGTCGATGTTGCCGCCCTCGTCCATGGCGCCGGCGATGTCGTCGAGGTCCGGCACGCTCGCGTCGGCCAGCACGGTCTCCAGGGCGGCGAGCCACACGCCGAGGACGTCGTGCGGAGCGCCCGCGGTGAGCTGCGCGAGGTCGGCGCCCGCGGTGACGGTGCCCTCCTCCTCGTCCACGATCTCGACCAGACCCGCGTCCACGGCCACCCGCCAGGCCTCTCCGGCGTAGGCCGCGGCCTCGTCGCCGGTGAGGCCGAGTTCGCCGGCCGCCAGCGGCAGTTGCTCCTCGACGAGTTCACCGCCGGCGCCCACACGCGTGTCCGGACCGGCCCAGCGGGCGAGCCGCGCGGCACGGGAGAGCAGCGGGGTGGCGAGCGCGTCCCGCGCCAGCTCCGCTTCGGACGACAGCCGCACGGGCGGCAGGGGTGAGCTGTCTGACATCGGCTGGTTCTCCTCCGGACAAGCAGGACGGGCGGGGCTCGCGGTGAACGGGTCGGCACGGCGGGCGGAGCGGCCGGGCGGACGCCGTACGGCGCGGGGCGGGCGGTCGGCGCCGGGAGCGGCACCGGGGCGGGTTCGGGCGGACGGGACGGGCCGGAGACGGCGGGGCGGACGAAGCGGATACGGCAGGGCGACGCGGGCGTGGTGGAGACGCGTGACCCCCGCCGCCCGCACCGCACAGCCGTGGCGGCTCAGCCTAGACGGATTTGGACCCATGCCGCCCGGTTCATGTCCCTGTCAGGAGTCGTACACCTCCGAAACCTTGACAACTCCCCCGGCCACACACGAGATTGACGCGCGTAGAAGTAGAACGGGCGCCCGCCCACCGGCTTCTACGCGCGTCACCGTCCCGCACGCAGGATGCGCTCCCCCATCGTTCCGCCCTCGTCCCGGCGCTCACGTACGTCCCCGGAGGGATTCCCTTGCCGAGCAAGAGAACCGCGCGCATCGCCGCGCTGACCGTCGCCGCGGTCTGTTCCACCGTCTCCGCCGTGGTGCTCACCGCACCCGCCCACGCGGACACCGTCCACATCCACGACATCCAGGGCACCACCCGCGTCTCCCCGTTCGCGGGCCAGAAGGTCACGGACGTGACCGGCATCGTCACGGGCGTGCGCACCTACGGTTCGTCGAAGGGGTTCTGGTTCCAGGACCCGGACGCGGACGCCGACCCGGCCACCAGTGAGGGCGTGTTCGTCTTCACCAGCTCCGCCCCGAAGGTCGCCGTCGGCGACAAGGTGACGGTCACGGGCACCGTCTCCGAGTACGTGCCGGGCGGCGCCTCCACCGGCAACCAGTCGCTGACGGAGATCACGAAGCCGACGGTGACCGTGGTCTCCGCGGGCAACGCGGTGCCGGCCGCCACGGTCGTGGACGCCGACTCCGTCCCGGACGCGTACACCGCCGACGGGGACCCCGCCGCGGGCGGTTCGGTCAACGGTCTGCCGCTGCGGCCGGAGACGTACGCCCTGGACCTCTACGAGTCCCTGGAGGGCATGAGCGTCCAGGTCTCCGACGTCCGGGTGGTCACCGCCACCGACCCGTACGCCGAACTGTGGGTGACGGTGAAGCCGCGCGAGCACGCCGACCGCCGCGGCGGCACGGTGTACGGCTCGTACGACTCGCAGAACACCGGGCGGCTGCAGATACAGTCCCTCGGCGCCGCGGCCGACTTCCCCGTCGCGAACGTGGGCGACGAGCTGGCGGGCACCACCACCGGCCCGCTCGACTACAACCAGTACGGCGGTTACACCCTCGTCGCCGGCCGGCTGGGCACCCTGGACAAGGGCGGCCTGGAGCGGGAGACCACCGACGCGCAGGGCCGCAAGGAACTGGCCGTCGCCACGTACAACGTCGAGAACCTGGACCCGGGCGACGCGACCTTCGCGGAGCACGCGTCCGCGATCGTGAACAACCTCCAGTCGCCCGACATCGTGTCGCTGGAGGAGATCCAGGACAACAACGGCGCGAAGAACGACGGCACGGTCGCTGCCGACGTGACGATGCAGAAGCTGGTCGACGCCATCGCGGCGGCGGGCGGCCCGGCCTACGAGTGGCGCTCCATCGACCCGGTCGACCTCGCCGACGGCGGCGAGCCGGGCGGCAACATCCGGCAGGTGTTCCTGTTCAACCCGGAGCGGGTGTCCTTCACCGACCGCGCGGGCGGCGACGCCGCGACCGCCGTCGGGGTCGTCAAGGAGCGCGGAAAGGCCGCACTGACGGTCTCCCCCGGCCGTGTCGACCCGTCCTCGGACGCCTGGAAGAACAGCCGCAAGCCGCTCGCGGGCGAGTTCGTCTTCCGCGGCAAGACGGTCTTCGTGATCGCCAACCACTTCGCGTCCAAGGGCGGCGACCAGTCGCTGCACGGGCAGTTCCAGCCGCCGGTGCGCAGCTCGGAGACCCAGCGTCACCTCCAGGCGACCGCGGTGAACGCCTTCGTCAAGGACATCCTCGCGGTGCAGAAGAACGCGGACGTCGTCACGCTCGGCGACATCAACGACTTCGAGTTCTCCGGGACGGCGAAGCTGCTGGAGGGCGACGGCGAGCTCTGGTCGGCGATCAAGTCGCTGCCGAAGAGCGAGCGTTACACGTACGACTACCAGGGCAACAGCCAGGTCCTGGACCAGATCCTGGTCAGCCCGTCGATCCGCAACGGCTGCGACCTCGAGTACGACAGCGTGCACATCAACGCGGAGTTCTCGGACCAGATCAGCGACCACGACCCGCAGGTGCTCCGCTTCAAGCCGTAGCACCGGCGGCCGGCGGCCCTCGTACGCCGCCACGGCCGCCCACCTGCCGGAGCCCGGCCCCGCGTCAGGGGGCCGGGCTCCTCGTGTTCGGTGACCCGGGTGCCGCCCGACGACACCCCTGGCCGGTGACGACTCAGCCGGCGAAGACTCCGTCGAGCCAGCCCCGCCAGGCCGTCTCGGCGCCCTTGGCGTCGGCGCCGGGCGCGAAGTCGTGCACGCTGATGCCGACGGGCGCGCCCCAGTGGTTGCGGCCGAAGAAGCGGTAGAGGGCGTCGTCGGTACGGAGGCCGATGAAGTACGGGTTGCGGTAGTCGACCACGGCGTCCAGGACGCTCCCCTCGGGCCCCTCGGCCCGCACCCGCGCGCCCGCGGCGGTGTCCTCGGCGAGACCGAGCGCCCGCCCGACGGCGGTGAAGGCCCCCGGGTCGATGGACGTCACCGGCCCGTCGAAGGTGGTGAAGGCGACCGGGCGGCCCGCGAAGTGCGTCACGTACTCGCGCAGGGTGTGCAGGTAGAAGTCGGTGTGCTTGGCGGCGCCGTCGTACTGGTTGTCCCAGTCGTCGACGAAGATGCCGCTGTGCACGTAGCGCACCCAGGAAGCGCGCCCGCCGTCCCGGGACTCGATCGTGTGGTCGAGCTGGTTGAGCGTCTGGACGTCGATCCCCTCGACGTCCTCGACCCGGCTGGTCAGGCGGTGCGGCGGGTCCCAGGCGGTGATGGTGGCCCCGTAGGGTCCGGTGCCGCCCTCCTGGGGCTCGTACTCCATGGGCCACAGCCAGCCGCCGGTACCGGTGGTGATCGCCTCCCACACCTTCTCCGGCGGGGCCTCGACCTCGAACTCCCGGGCGATCTCGAATTCCTTGGGCATGACGGTCACTCCTGCGGTTCGGCCCCGGGCGGGCACTCGGGGGCGGGTCGGACGGCGGTGGCGGCGCTCATGACGGCGCCTCGATCTCCGGCGCGGGCGGTTCGTCCGCGCCGGGTCCGGGCTTGAGCGTGGGATGGACGGCGAGGACGATCCGATGGTCCCGGCCGCCCTCCGCGTCCGGGGCGTGGTACTTGCGGACGAGGGCGCCGACACCCTGCGTCAGCTCCTCGATGAACGCGGCCCGGTCGGCGGCGGAGGCGAAGGTCACCTCGCCGTCGAGGGCGTAGGTGGCCAGCCGCCTGCGCGCCTTCGCCGCACCGGTGATCAGCGCCCCGACGTCCCGGACGAGCCGGGCGCCGAGCGCGAGCAGCCAGCGCGCGGACAGCTGGTCCCGGAAGCGGTCCGGGTCCGGCTGCACGGCGGCGAGAGCCAGCGGCGAGATGACGTACGACGCCGCGGTCGCGCGCATCAGCCGCTCGGTGACGTTGCCCTTGCGGCGCTCGCCCGCGAGTTCGACCAGCCCGTGCCGCTCCAGCGTCTTCAGGTGGTAGTTCACCTTCTGGCGGGGCAGTCCGACCCGCCCCGCCAGCATGGCGGCCGACGCCGGCCCGGCCGCCAGCTCCGCCAGCAGCCGGGCCCTCGTCGGGTCCAGTGAGGCGGCGGCCGCCTCTGCGTCCTCGATCACGGTCACGTCCAGCATGACTCCACCGTCCCACCGAACAATTATTTTGTCCAGGCGACTCGGCTTGTCGGTTCTCCGCGGCTCCCGGACGGGACGACGCACCAGGTGAAGGGCCCCGCGGCCGCCGGCGTCCGCGTGCTCCCGGACGGGACGACGGATGCCCCCGCCGCACCCCCGTACACCCCTCCCGGCGGCCCGGCGATCACCGGCCCGCCTCGCTCCCGCGCACCTCCCGCCCCGTGCGGCGCCCCGCCCTGCCTCCGAAGCAGGATTGGGCTCACCGGACCGGCTTCACCCCGCCGTTTCGGGAGACACGTCAGGTCATGGACGAGAAGCGACCGGATCCGGAGAGAGCGGGGCTGACCGAGAAGGACAGCCCCTCCGAGTTGCCCGCGCACTCCTGGTGGGCGGTGGTGCGGCGCACGGCGAAGGAGTTCATGGACGACGAACTCTCCGACCGGGCGGCCGCGTTGACGTACTACGGCGTGCTGTCGATGTTCCCCGCGCTGCTGGTGCTGGTGTCCCTGCTGGGCGTGGCCGGTCAGCGCACCACGGACAAACTCCTCGACAACGTCGGCGACCTGGCCCCCGGCCCGGCCCGTGACATCCTGCACGACGCGGTCGTGCAGCTGGGTGACAGCGGCGGAACGGGGAGCGTGCTGGCGATCGTCGGCCTGCTCTTCGCCCTCTGGTCCGCGTCGGGTTACGTCGCCGCCTTCATCCGCACCTCGAACGCGGTGTACGACCTGCCGGAGGGGCGCCCGGTCTGGAAGGTCACCCCGCTGCGGCTGATCCTGACCATCGCCCTGATGGTGATGCTCGCGGCGAGCGCCATGATCGTCGTGTTCACCGGTCCGCTGGCCGAACGGGCGGGCACCGCTGTCGGGCTCGGCGACGCGGCGATCACGGCCTGGTCGATCGCCAAGTGGCCCGTCCTGCTGGTGCTGGTGATCCTGATGATCGCCCTGCTGTACTGGGCGGCCCCCAACGTCCGTGACCGCGGCTTCCGTTGGGTGAGTCCCGGCAGCGTCCTCGCCACGCTCGTCTGGCTGGCCGCCTCCGCCGGATTCGCCGTCTACGCCGCCAACTTCGGTTCGTACAACAAGACGTACGGCGCCCTCGCCGGCGCCATCATCTTCCTCGTGTGGCTCTGGCTGACGAACCTGGCGATCCTGCTGGGCCTGGAGTTCGACGCGGAACTCGCCCGCCAGCGCGCCATCACCGGTGGGCAGCCGGCCACCGAGGAGCCGTACGTGGAACCCCGGGACACCCGCAAATGGCCGCCGCGGCTGCGGGCCCTCAGGGAGGCCCGGGCACGGGCGGCGCAGGGCGGCAGGACGGGCTGAGGCGACGCACTGGACTCGCGCGACGGGCAGGGGCGGTGCCTCCACCGTGCGCGGGCACGGGGCACGGGCCCGCAGACACGTAGGCACGGCGGCATGTAGGCACGCAGGCGGCGGGACCGACCCGGTCCCGCCGCCTGCTTCTGCACCGCTTGCCGCGCTCACGTCCGCGCCCCTCCCACGGTCACTGTCCTGGGCTCCGGCTCCGGCTCCGGCGCCCGTCTCCCCGTCTCCGTCACCGTCGTGAACTCGGCTCTGGCGCCCGGCTTTCGCGACTCCGTCACCGTCGCGAGGTCCGGCTCCCGCGCCCCTCTCCCCCGCCACGGGGGTGTTCCAGCGCTGCCGCGCCCACGCCCCGCCCCCGTACACGACGAAGCGCCAGTGCCGGTGGATTCTCATCGGCACTGGCGCGGTGTCGCGCCCGCGATGGCGTCCGGGCGGGCGCCGGCAGGTGGGGGTGTCAGCGGTGTCCGTTGTGGCGCCGCAGCATCAGGGAGACCGCGAGGATCACGCCCGCGCCGATCAGGACGGGGCCGGGGTGCCGCCGTCCGGCCTGGACGACGGTGGACGCCGCGTTGCGCACCGGCTCCGGCATGTTCTCCTGCACGACGTGACCGCACTGCGCGGCCTTGCCCTGCACGACCTGCCCGGCGTGGGCGGCCTTGGTCTGCACGACCTGTCCCGCCTGGCCGGCGGTGCCCTTCATCTGGACGGTCATGGCACCCGCCCGGTCCTTGAGGTCGGCGGCGCGGGCCCGGGCGCGGGCCTTCACGTCGGCCTTCGCGGCGAGTTCCTCGACCGTGTCGCCGAGCCGGCTCCTGGTCTCCTCGATCTGCCGCCGCAGCTCCTCGGGACCCTTGGCGCCCACCGACTCCGGGGCGTCCGAGCCGGGCTTGGCGCCCGCGGTGGCCCCGGAGGTGTCAGCACCCGGCTGCACCCCGGGGACCTGCGCTCCCGCCGCCTTCGCGGCGTCCGCGCCCGTCTTGTCGTTCGTCATCGATGCGCCCTTTCCTTGATCTCGTCGACATCGGCCTTGACGCTGTCGAGCGCCCGTTCGGGGGTGGGCGGAGTGGCCTGGCGCAGCTGTGCCCGGCCCATGGCCGCCAGTACTCCGGCGATCACGAGGAGCACCGCCGTCACGATGAGTGCCGCGGCCCACACCGGCAGTACCAGGGAGAGGGCGGCCACGCCGGTTCCGGCCAGGGCCATCAGCCCGACGTAGCCGACGGCGCCGGCCGCGCCGATCATCCCGCCGCCCTTACCCGCACGCCGGCCCTTCTCGGCCAGCTCCTCCTTGGCGAGGCTCATCTCCTGGCGCACGAGCTGGGAGAGCTGCTCGGTGGCCTGGCCGACGAGTTCGCCCACCGACTGATTCCCGTGTTCGTCCCGCACGGGCCTGCTGTCCATGATCCCGGTCACGGTGTCCCGCCTCCTCTCACTTGAGGAGGGCCGGGTACCCGGACCGGCGGGGGCTACCCCTTGAGTCCCCGTTCATCCGGACACGCCGACGGGTTCTCGGACGCGCCGCGCCGTAGCCGGCGGAGCGCGGTCTCGGCGACCGGCTCACGCCGGTCCCGTCCGGCGGTCGGGAGGGGCGTCCCGTCGGCCGCCCGGCCCCTGAGTCCGTCACTGTCGGGAGCAGGCGGCGTCACCGGTCCGTTCGGCGCCACCACCAGTGCTCCCCACCTTCCCGAGGCTCCCCATTGTGTAGCAAGAGCACCTAGCATCTCGTAGAAAAATTAAGTGGAGCTTCACTGTCCGGGTGCCGACACTGTCGGTATGACCACTCCGGACACCGCATGACTACGCCGACCACCGCCCCGGGTGCCGTACGGACGGCACCCGGCGCCCCCTTCGGCCGCGCGCTCTGCGCGATGGTCACCCCGTTCGACGACACGGGCGCGCTCGACCTCGACGGAGCGGGGCGCCTCGCCGTCCGGCTGATCGCCGAGGGGTGCGACGGCCTGGTGCTCTCCGGCACCACGGGCGAGTCGCCGACGACCTCGGACGCGGAGAAGTCCGCGCTCGTGCGCGCGGTGCGCTCGGCGGTCGGCGCGCACGTCCCGGTCGTCGCGGGGGTGGGCACGGCCGACACGCGGCACACCGTGGAGCTGGCCCTGGCGGCCGAACAGGCGGGCGCGGACGGGCTGCTGGTCACCGCGCCCTACTACAGCAGGCCCCCGCAGAACGCCGTCGAGGCCCACTTCCGGGACGTCGCGGACGCCTGCGGACTGCCGCTCGTGCTGTACGACATCCCCGGCCGCACGGGCACCCGGATCGAACCGGCGACGATGATCCGGCTGGCGGAGCATCCGCGGATCGTGGCGGTCAAGGACTGCGCGTACGACCTTCTGGGCACCCAGAAGGTACTGGCGCACACGGAGTTGGCGTTCTACGCGGGCTGCGACGAGCAGGTCCTCGCCCTGTACGCCATCGGCGGCGCGGGTTACGTCTCCACGGTGGCGAATGTGGCGCCCCGTCAGTTCCGTTCCGTGCTGGACGCGTTCGACGCGGGCGACACGGCGGAGGCGGCGCGCAGGCAGCGGCGGGTCATCGGACTGACCGAGCTGATGATGTCCGCGGGGCTGCCCGGCGCGGTCACCGCGAAGGCGCTCCTCGCCAGGCTGGGTCTGCCCGCCGGGCCGGTGCGCGCGCCGCTGCGGCCCGCCGGCCGCGAGGCGGCCGACGGGCTGCTGGCCGCGTACGAGCGGCTGGTCGCCGAGGTGTCCTGACGGGTGGGGCCGACCGACGTCCGCCCCACCCGTCGGAGGGGCCGGGGCCGACCCCCGTCCGCCCCCTGCCCCTCCTTACCCGGCACGCCCCGCCCGGCGCCTCAGCGGCGGGCGAAGACCGGAGTCCAGCGCCCGCCCGCGCCGTCGTTGCCCTTGCGGAAACCGCTGAGCGGGACGACCTTGTCGCTGCCGATCGTGACGAGCATCAGCCGGTTGTGGAACTCGTTGGTCCCGGGCTCGATGTCCCAGGCGATGAGCCGCTTGTCGTCGGCCCAGGCCAGCAGCTGCTGGCCGTGCACCTTGGCCACCCTCTTGCCGGTGTGGGGGTCGATGATCTCGGAGGCCGTCGTCTTCGCCCCGCCGGCGAAGTCACCGGCGGCGAGCTTGCCGTCGGGAGAGAGCCGCGCTTCAACGTGCCAGTGCAGGTACTTCTCGTTCGCGGGCTTGGCGACCTTGCGGCCCTCGAAGTCGTAGAACTGCTCGGTGGGCAGCGTGATGAGCCCGCCGTACACCAGCTTCGAGTCGGCGCTGAAGGCGAAGTCCTGGCGGGCGTTGACGTCCTGCGTGTCCGTGACCGCCGCCCAGGAGCTCTTGCCGGAGTCCACGTCGACGACGTAGAACCCCGTGCGGTCGCTGCGGCCGAAGTCCCGGGTCCAGTCGTTGTTCTTGCCGTCGCCGTCGCTGTCGTAGTCCGCCTTGTACAGCAGATCGGGGTTCTTGGCGTACGTCGTCGCGACGAGCTTGCCGCCGTCGGAGGAGAACTCGACGCTCGCGACGCCCCGCTCGGCCGGGATCCAGCGCTCGACCTTGCCGGTGAGCAGATCGAGCAGGCCGATCCGCTTCGCGGGCAGGTCCTTCTCCAGGACGGCGGCGGTCCGCATCCCGGGCGCGACGCTCAGGTAGGACCACTTGGTGGTCCTGACGTACTTGCCGGTCTTCTGGTCGAGCAGCGAGTACTCGCGGGTGTTGACGGCGGACTTCGCGCTCTTCCGGACGTTGTGCAGGGTGTAGTAGGCGGCCAGCGCGGTGTCCCCGGCCGCGATCAGGTCGCGGGGCGGCGTCTGGTCCGGGTGGGCGATGATGTCGCTGCGGTTCATCTGGCTCGCGAGGCGCGCGTCGTCCTCGCCGGACCGCAGCAGCGGTACCGCCACGGCGACGGCGACCACGGCGGCGGTGGCCGCGGCGACCACGGCGAAGGTACGTGTGCGGCGCCGGCGCCCGGCGGTGAGCACCCGGTCGGCGAAGTCCGGCCCTAGCGGCGGCTGTTCGTCGGCCTGCTCCCGGAGCGACTCTCGTACCAGTTCTTCGACGTTCACGGGCGCGCCTCCATGGGCGAGAAGTCACGGGACGGCCGCTCCGCACCGTCGGCCGGGGCCGCGGGGGCGAGTTCGGGGGCGAGGGCGCGCAGCCGGGCGAGTGAGCGGTGCGTCGTGGACCGCACGGTGCCGACGGAGCAGCTCAGGAGCCGGGCCACGTCGGCCTCCGGCAGGTCCTCGAAGTAGCGCAGCACGAGCACGGTGCGCTGCCGGGCGGTGAGCCGGGCCAGCGCCCCGCGCATCAGCAGGCGCAGCTCGGCCGCGGCGGAGGTGTCCGCGTCCGCCGTCCCCTCCGGCGGTTCGGCGACGCTCAGTTCGCGGCGCGGCCACTTCAGGCGCCAGCGGCTGATCTGCTGGCGGTAGAGGATCTGCCGTACGTACGCCTCGGGTTCGTCGATGCGGTGCCAGCGGCCGGCCGCCTTGATCAGGGCGTTCTGCAGCAGGTCCTCGGCCGCGTGCCGGTCGCCGCCGCTGAGCAGCACGGCCGTCTTCAGCAGCGCGGACGACCGGTTCGCCACGAACTCCCGGAATCTTTCCTGCCCTTCGGCATCCATCGTCACCTTCTCTTCCCCGGCGGGCATGTACCCGTCCCCTCTGCCCCATGTGACGCGTCGGACGGGCCCCCGCTATGCCTGCGTCCGCGAGAAAAAACAAAGGAACCCCGGTCGGTCGCTGCCGTGCTCCGAGCTGCCGTACACCGGGCGTCGGGACGCGCCACCGGCCGAGCGGCCGCACGGGGTCCACCGCAGGAAGGAAGTGCTCCTCGCGTACGCGGGCCGGCGTCCGTCCGCGAGGGTGACGTCGAGATGCCCGCGCGGTTCGCCGCGGCCACCCCCGCTGACAGCCGAGCGCCCTCCCGCGTGCTCGACGGGAGGGCGCTCGGTGGGGGCGTACGTCAGTTGTGGCTGTGCAGCACGTCGTTCAGGCCGCCCCAGACCGCGTTGTTCGGGCGGGCCTCGACGGTGCCCGTGACCGAGTTGCGGCGGAAGAGGATGTTCGAGGCGCCCGAGAGCTCGCGGGCCTTGACGATCTGGCCGTCGGGCATCGTGACGCGGGTGCCGGCGGTGACGTACAGCCCGGCCTCCACCACGCACTCGTCGCCCAGCGCGATACCGACGCCGGCCTCGGCGCCGATCAGGCAGCGCTCGCCGATGGTGATGCGGACGTTGCCGCCGCCGGAGAGGGTGCCCATCGTGGAGGCGCCGCCGCCGATGTCCGAACCGTCGCCCACGACGACGCCGGCCGAGATGCGGCCCTCGACCATCGACGTGCCGAGCGTGCCGGCGTTGAAGTTCACGAAGCCCTCGTGCATGACGGTCGTGCCCTCGGCGAGGTGCGCGCCCAGCCGGACGCGGTCCGCGTCGGCGATGCGGACGCCCTTCGGGGCGACGTAGTCGGTCATGCGCGGGAACTTGTCGATCGACGTCACCTGGAGGTGCAGGCCCTCGGCGCGGGCGTTCAGACGGGCCTTCTCGACGTCGTCCACGGCGACCGGGCCGAGCGAGGTCCAGGCGACGTTGGCGAGGTGGCCGAAGATGCCGTCCAGGCTCTGGCCGTGCGGCTGCACGAGCCGGTGCGAGAGCAGGTGCAGGCGCAGGTAGACGTCGTGGGCGTCGGTCGGCTTCTCTTCGAGCGAGGCGATGACCGTGCGGACCGCGACCACCTCGACGCCACGGCGGGCGTCGGGCCCGATGGCCTTGGCGGCGCCCTCGCCGAGCAGCTCCACGGCACGCTCGGCGGACAGCCGCTCGGTGCCGGCCGGGCCGGGCTCGGCGGACAGTTCGGGGGCGGGGAACCAGGTGTCGAGGACGGTGCCGTCGGCGGTGAGGGTGGCGAGCCCGGCGGCGACGGCGCCGGTGGTGCGAGTAGCAGTCGTGTCGGTCATGAGGGCAACCTAACCGGCCGAGGGCCGCGGAGGCGAACCCGTGCGCGAGGCGTCTCAGAGACCGGGCCGCCCGGCCCACCGCCGACACGCCCACCGCCCGGCGGAGGGCGCCCAGGAACACCGGCGACCACGACACCCGGCTCCCGGCCCACCGCCGATCGCACGCGGCCACGAACCCCGTTCTCACCCCGCCGATCGAGGGAGCCGAGCACAACGGCGGCCACGGACCCCGCTCCCCGGTCCACCGCCGGCAGGGGAAGGCCACGAATTCCGGCGGCCACGACACCCCCGATGAGCGGCCCGGAGACACCGGCGTCACTGCCCACCGCGTCGGCCCGCGCCGACGCCCGTCCCCCAAAAGACCACCCCTCAAGGGATCACCCACCCTCAGGGAATCACCCGCGCCAGCACCTCCCGCGCGTACTCCTCGTCGTAGGGCGTCCCCGTCAGCAGTACCTGGAGGCAGATCCCGTCCACGAGGGCGACGAGGGCCCGTGCCGTGAGCGGGTCGGTGCGGCGGGCCAGCCGTCCGGCGAGGTCCTCGCACCACTCCGCGGCGACCGGCCGCAGCGCCGGGCGGCGCAGCGCGGCGAGGTACAGCTCGTACTCCAGCTCGACGCCCGTACGGTCCCCGGCCAGCCATTCGCCCACCAGCCCGGCGAGTTCGGCGGCCAGGTCGGTCCGGGTGTCCTCCAGGGCGCCGCGCGCCGCCAGCACCTTGGCGAAGCCCTCGTTGGCCTGGCGCAGCGCGGCGACCAGCAGTTCGTCGAGGGTTGCGAAGTGGTAGGTGGTGGAGCCGAGCGGCACGTCGGCCTCGGCGGCGGCGGAGCGGTGGGTCAGCCCCGCGATGCCCTTGGCGCCGACGACGCGGATCGCCGCCTCGACGATCCGCCGGCGCCGCTCGGGGTCGTGGCGGCGGGCCATCAGTGGGCCCCGCCCAGGTTCAGCACGACGACCCCGGCGATGATCAGCGCGATGCCGGCGAGCTTGGCCGCGGTGAGGCCCTCGCCGAGGAAGACCATCCCGATGGCGGCGATGACGGCGGTGCCCGCGCCGGCCCAGATGGCGTACGCCGTGCCGACCGACACGGTCTTGAGGGTCTGCGCCAGCAGCGCGAAAGCGATGACGTAGCCGAGGAGCGTCACCAGCGACGGCCAGAGTCTGCTGAAGCCCTCGCTGTACTTCATGGCGGTCGTGGCGGCCACCTCGGCGGCGATGGCCCCGGCGAGCAGCAGGTATCCCATGTGTACGAGGGTACACATCGTTGTGTACAGGCGTACACAACACGACCCTGGACGTCGGCGGACACGGACGAGGCCCCCGGCGGGATGCCGGGGGCCTCGTTCACGGGGTGTGCGTCAGACGTTGAACCCGAGCGCGCGGAGCTGCTCGCGCCCGTCGTCCGTGATCTTGTCGGGGCCCCACGGGGGCATCCAGACCCAGTTGATGCGCAGTTCGTTGACGATGCCGTCCGTGGCGGACTTGGCCTGGTCCTCGATGACGTCGGTGAGCGGACAGGCCGCGGACGTCAGCGTCATGTCGATCGTCGCGATGTTCGCGTCGTCGATGTGGATGCCGTAGATCAGGCCGAGGTTGACGACGTCGATTCCCAGCTCGGGGTCGACGACGTCGTACAGCGCCTCGCGGACTTCCTCTTCCGAGGCGGGCTTCGTCGTCAAGGTCTCGTTCTCGCTCATGCCGTCTTCCTCTCGGCGCTCTCGCCCAGTGCCTGGGCCGTCGCGTCCTTCCATGCCATCCAGCTCAGGAGGGCGCACTTGACCCGGGCCGGGTACTTGGAGACACCGGCGAACGCGACCGCGTCCTCCAGCACCTCCTCCATCGCGTCGTCCGGCTCGATCCGGCCCTTGGACTGCATCAGCTCCAGGAAGGTCTCCTGGACCTTCTGCGCCTCGGACAGGCCCTTGCCGACGAGGAGCTCGTTGAGCACGGAGGCCGAGGCCTGGCTGATCGAGCAGCCCTGGCCCTCGTACGAGATGTCCGCGATCTGCTCGCCGTCGTACTTCACGCGCAGCGTGATCTCGTCGCCGCACGTGGGGTTGACGTGGTGCACCTCGGCGTCGCCATCCCGGAGACCGCGCCCGTGCGGGTGCTTGTAGTGGTCCAGGATGACTTCCTGGTACATCGAATCAAGCTTCACGACTCAGCCAGCTCCTCAGCCGAAGAAGTTCCGTACGTGCTCCAGGCCGTCGACCAGGGCGTCGATCTCGGAAGGCGTGGAGTACAGATAGAACGACGCTCGCGTGGTCGCAGGAATTCCGTAACGGAGGCAGACCGGGCGCGCGCAGTGGTGTCCGACCCGGACGGCGATGCCCTGCTCGTCCAGGACCTGGCCCACGTCGTGGGGGTGGATGTCGCCCAGCGTGAACGAGATCGCGGCGCCGCGGTCCTCGGCCGTCGTCGGGCCGATGATCCTGAGGTCGGGGACCTCCGCGAGCCGCCGCACCGCGTACTCGGTGAGCGCGTGCTCGTGGGCGAGGATCTTGTCCATGCCGATCGAGCTCAGGTAGTCGATGGCCGCGCCGAGACCGACCGCCTGCGCGATCGGGGGCGTGCCCGCCTCGAACTTGTGCGGAGCGGGAGCGTACGTCGACGAGTGCATCGACACCGTCTCGATCATCTCGCCGCCGCCGAGGAACGGGGGCAGGTCCTCCAGCAGCTCCTGGCGGCCCCACAGGACGCCGATGCCGGTCGGGCCGCACATCTTGTGTCCGGTGAAGGCGACGAAGTCGGCCTGCAGCGCCTGCACGTCCAGCGGCATGTGCGGGGCGGCCTGCGAGGCGTCGATGAGGACCAGCGCGCCGACCTCCTGGGCGCGGCGCACTATCGCCTCGACCGGGTTGACCGTGCCCAGGATGTTGGAGACCAGCACGAAGGAGACGATCTTCGTCTTCTCGGTGATGACCTCCTCGATGTCGGACAGGTCGAGGCGGCCGTCGTCGGTGAGGCCGAACCACTTCAGCTTCGCGCCGGTGCGCTGCGACAGCAGCTGCCACGGGACGATGTTGGAGTGGTGCTCCATCTCCGTGATGACGATCTCGGTCTCGTGGTCCACGCGGTAGGGCTCGTCGGCCCAGCCCAGCATGTTGGCCACGAGGTTGAGCGACTCCGAGGCGTTCTTGGTGAAGATCACCTCGTCGCGGCTCGGCGCGTTGATGAAGGCGGCGACCTTGTCACGCGCGCCCTCGTACAGCGCCGTGGCCTCCTCGGCGAGCACATGCACACCGCGGTGGACGTTGGCGTTGTAGCGCTCGTAGTAACCGCTCAGAGCGTCGAGCACCTGGCGCGGCTTCTGCGAGGTCGCCGCGTTGTCCAGGTACACGAGCTTCCTGCCGTCGTGGACCTGGCGGTCCAGGATGGGGAAGTCCTTGCGGATCGCCTCGGTGTCGAGGAGGCCCGGCAGCTGTGTCACGCGGATACGCCACCCTTCGCGTCGACTGCGTACGACTCGTAGCCCTCGTTCTCCAGCTTGTCGGCGAGTTCGGCGCCGCCGGACTCGACGATGCGGCCGCCGGAGAAGACGTGCACGAAGTCGGGCTTGATGTAGCGCAGGATGCGCGTGTAGTGCGTGATGAGCAGGGTGCCCACCTCGCCGGTCTCGCGGACGCGGTTGACGCCCTCGGAGACGATGCGGAGCGCGTCGACGTCCAGACCGGAGTCCGTCTCGTCGAGGATGGCGACCTTCGGCCGGAGCAGTTCGAGCTGGAGGATCTCGTGGCGCTTCTTCTCGCCGCCGGAGAAGCCCTCGTTGACGTTGCGCTCGGCGAAGGACGGGTCCATGTTGAGGCGCTCCATGGCCTCCTTGACCTCCTTCACCCAGGTGCGCAGCTTGGGGGCCTCGCCGCGGATCGCGGTGGCGGAGGTGCGCAGGAAGTTGGAGACCGAGACGCCGGGGACCTCGACCGGGTACTGCATCGCCAGGAACAGGCCGGCGCGGGCGCGCTCGTCGACGGACATCTCCAGGACGTCCTCGCCGTCGAGGGTGACGGTGCCGCCGGTGATCGTGTACTTCGGGTGACCCGCGAGCGAGTAGGCGAGCGTGGACTTGCCGGAGCCGTTCGGGCCCATGATGGCGTGCGTCTCGCCCTGCTTCACGGTGAGGTCGACGCCCTTGAGGATCTCCTTCGTGGCGTTGTCGGCCTCGACGGTGACGTGCAGGTCTCGGATTTCAAGCGTTGCCATGGGTGCCTCAGGACTCCTGGGAGAGGGAGACGAGCACGTCGTCCCCTTCGATCTTTACGGGGTATACGGGGACGGGGCGCGTCGCGGGAAGGCCGGACGGCTTGCCGGTGCGGAGGTCGAAGGCAGATCCGTGCAGCCAGCACTCGATCTGGCAGTCCTCCACCTCGCCCTCGGAGAGCGAGACGTTCGCGTGCGAGCAGATGTCGTTGATCGCGAACACCTCGCCCTCGGTGCGCACCACGGACACCGGCGTGCCGTCGAGTTCCACCCGCTTGGGGGTGTCCTCCTCGAGCTCGCTCAGCGCACAGGCGCGTACGAAGGACGCAGCAGTCATCAGACCGACGCCTCCAGCTCCTCGTCGATGCGGGCGAGGAGGCGCTCCTGGATGTCGGCGACGCCGATCTGCTGGACCAGCTCGGCGAAGAAGCCGCGGACCACCAGACGGCGGGCGTCGTCGGCCGGGATGCCGCGCGCCATCAGGTAGAAGAGCTGCTCGTCGTCGAAGCGGCCGGTCGCCGAGGCGTGGCCGGCGCCGACGATCTCGCCGGTCTCGATCTCCAGGTTCGGCACGGAGTCGACGCGGGCGCCGTCGGTGAGAACCAGGTTGCGGTTCATCTCGTAGGTGTCGGTGCCCTCGGCCTTGGCCTCGATGAGGACGTCGCCGATCCACACCGCGTGGGCGCCGTCGCCCTGGAGCGCGCCCTTGTAGGCGACGTTCGACTTGCAGTGCGGGGTGTTGTGGTCGACGAGGAGGCGGTGCTCCTGGTGCTGGCCGGCGTCGGTGAAGTAGAGGCCGAACAGCTCGGCCTCGCCGCCGGTGCCGGCGTAGGCGACGCGCGGGTGCAGCCGTACGAGGTCGCCGCCGAAGGTGACGACGAACGACTTCAGGGTGGCGTCGCGGCCGATCAGCGCGTTGTGCTGGGCCACGTGCACGGCCTTGTCGTCCCAGTCCTGGACGGAGACGACGGTCAGCTTGGCGCCGTCGCCGAGGACGTAGTCGACGTTGGCGGCCAGCACGGCGTCACCGGTGTGGTCGATGACGACGACGGCCTCGGCGAAGGCTCCGAGCTCGATGACCTGGTGGCCGTAGGCGACTCCGCCCTGGCCGTGCACGGCGATGCGGATCGGCTCGGTGAGCACCGTCTCCTTGGCGACGGTGACGACACCGGCCTTCTCGAACGCCGAGTAGGCCTGGGCGGCGACGCGGTCCACCGGGGTGCCCGCCCTGCCGAGGCGCGCGTCGTCACGGCCGACGGTCTCGACGGTGACGCCCTCGGGGGCCTGGACGTCGACCTTCACGCCCTCGCCGGTGGCGACCGCGGTGCCGTCGTGCAGTCCGCGCAGGCGCTCCAGCGGGGTGAACCGCCACTCCTCCTCGCGGCCGTGCGGGACCGGGAAGTCCCGCACGTCGAAGGAGGGGGGCGCGCTCATGCGCGTGGCGACGGTCGACTCGGCGGCCACCGCGATCTGGCCGGCGGTGGTGGACCCCACCGGGATATTCGTAGCCTCAGCCATGGCTGTCGGTCTGCTCTCTTTCCTACGTCAGAAAATTGCCGCTGCTGTCAGGACGGGTCTCAGCCGACCGCGCCTTCCATCTGCAGCTCGATCAGCCGGTTGAGTTCGAGGGCGTACTCCATGGGGAGTTCCTTCGCGATCGGCTCGACGAAGCCGCGCACGATCATGGCCATCGCCTCGAACTCGGAGAGACCGCGGCTCATCAGGTAGAAGAGCTGGTCCTCGGAGACCTTGGAGACGGTCGCCTCGTGGCCCATGGACACGTCGTCCTCGCGGACGTCCACGTAGGGGTACGTGTCGGAGCGGGAGATCGTGTCGACGAGCAGCGCGTCGCACAGCACGTTGGACTTCGAGCCGTGGGCGCCCTCACCGATCTCGACGAGGCCGCGGTAGGAGGTGCGGCCGCCGCCGCGCGCCACGGACTTGGAGACGATGTTGGACGACGTGTTCGGCGCCATGTGGACCATCTTGGAGCCGGCGTCCTGGTGCTGGCCCTCGCCGGCGAAGGCGATGGAGAGCGTCTCGCCCTTGGCGTGCTCGCCCATCAGGTAGACGGCCGGGTACTTCATGGTGACCTTGGATCCGATGTTGCCGTCGATCCACTCCATGGTCGCGCCCTCGTACGCCACGGCGCGCTTGGTGACCAGGTTGTAGACGTTGTTCGACCAGTTCTGGATGGTCGTGTAACGGCAGCGGGCGCCCTTCTTCACGATGATCTCGACCACCGCGGAGTGCAGGGAGTCCGACTTGTAGATCGGCGCCGTGCAGCCCTCGACGTAGTGGACGTAGGCGTCCTCGTCGACGATGATCAGCGTCCGCTCGAACTGGCCCATGTTCTCCGTGTTGATACGGAAGTAGGCCTGGAGCGGGATCTCGACGTGCACGCCCTTGGGGACGTAGATGAACGAGCCGCCGGACCACACGGCGGTGTTCAGCGAGGCGAACTTGTTGTCACCGACCGGGATGACCGTGCCGAAGTACTCCTTGAAGAGCTCCGGGTGCTCCTTGAGAGCGGTGTCGGTGTCCAGGAAGATGACGCCCTGCTCCTCCAGGTCCTCGCGGATCTGGTGGTAGACGACCTCGGACTCGTACTGGGCCGCGACACCGGCGACGAGGCGCTGCTTCTCCGCCTCGGGGATGCCGAGCTTGTCGTACGTGTTCTTGATGTCCTCGGGCAGGTCCTCCCAGGACTCCGCCTGCTTCTCCGTGGAGCGCACGAAGTACTTGATGTTGTCGAAGTCGATGCCCGACAGGTCCGAGCCCCAGTTCGGCATGGGCTTCTTCTCGAACAGGCGCAGGCCCTTGAGACGGAGCTTGGTCATCCACTCCGGCTCGTTCTTCTTCGACGAGATGTCGCGGACGACGTCCTCGTTGATGCCGCGCTTCGCAGAGGCGCCGGCCGTGTCGGAGTCGGCCCAGCCGTATTCGTACTTGCCCAGACCCTCGAGTTCGGGGTGAGCAGTCTCCGTGGGGAGAGTCATGCGGGGTTCCTCCCGGCCGTGCTTGCAGATGCGTTGTCAGTGGTCTGGGAAATCTTGGGGATGAACGTGGTGCACACGCCGTCGCCGTGGGCGATGGTGGCCAGCCGCTGCACGTGCGTGCCGAGCAGCTGGGAGAAGATCTCGGTCTCCGCCTCGCACAGCTGCGGGAACTGCTCGGCGACGTGGGCGACCGGGCAGTGGTGCTGGCACAGCTGCTCGCCGACCGGCGCGCTGCGCGCCGTAGCAGCGTACCCGTCCGCGCTCAGGGCCCTGGCCAGCGCTTCGGTGCGCTCCTCGGGGGTCGCGGCCTCGATGGCTTCGCGGTACGCCCCGGCCTGTGCGGCGATCCTGGCGCGGGCGAAGGCGACGATCGCCTCGTCGCCGCCCTCTCGCTCGGCGATCCAGCGCAGCGCGTCGGCGGCGAGCTTGTCGTAGGACTGGTCGAAGGCGTCCCGGCCGCAGTCGGTCAGGGCGAAGACCTTGGCGGGGCGTCCGCGCGTGCGCGCGCCGTAGACGCGCTGCTCGCGGGCTTCCACGACGGTGTCGGCGACGAGTGCGTCGAGGTGGCGGCGGACGGCGGCCTGCGTGAGTCCGAGCCGCCCGGCGAGGTCGGCCACGGTGGACGGGCCGTGGTCCAGGATGGAGCGCGCGACACGGTTGCGGGTGGACCGCTCACCGGTCGCGAGTTCCTCCTGCGGAGCCTCGCCAACCTTTTTCACAACGCCATTGTTGCGTAATTCCTTCGACCCTGACAACCCGCGCCCCTCGGGGCGGACGGTGCGCTGCATCACTTAGGTATACCTAATTTGACCTGCGGAAACGATCTTTGATCGATCAATACGGTGGTAATCCCGGAGGCGGTCCACCAGACTGCCGGACGTGCCCATACCGCCTCCGACCGGCCCACTCGTCACCCGCGCGGACGTCGCCGAGCAGCTCCGCACGCTCGGTGTCCGCCCCGGCGAGACCCTCCTCGCGCACACCTCGCTCAGCTCGCTCGGCTGGGTCTGCGGCGGTGCGCCGGCCGTCGTCCAGGGACTGCTGGACGCGCTCGGCCCCGAAGGAACCCTGGTGGTCCCCACCCAGACGGGTGATCTCTCCGACCCGGCGCTGTGGGCGAACCCGCCGGTCCCCGAGGAGTGGTGGGCCGCCATCCGGGCGACGATGCCCCCGTACGACCCGCGCGTCACGCCCAGCCGGGGGGTCGGCGTGATCCCGGAGACCGTGCGCACCTGGCCCGGCGCGCTGCGCAGCGCGCACCCGCAGACCTCGTTCGCCGCCGTGGGGCCGCGCGCCGCGCACGTCGTCGACGGGCACGCCCCGGACTGCCGCCTCGGTGAGCGCAGCCCGCTGGCCCGCCTGGAGGCCATGGACGCCCGCGTCCTGCTGCTCGGCGCCGGATACGACACGTGCACCGCCTTCCACCTCGCCGAGTACCGCATCCCGTCGCCCCTGGCCGAGGTGGGACGCCCGGTGACCGGACCCGACGGGGCGGCGCGCTGGGAGGTGGTGACCGAGGTGTCGGTCAGTTCCGAGCGCTTCGACGAACTGGGCGCCGACTTCGAGCGGGACCGCGCGGTCGTACGGGGCCGGGTGGGCGCCGCCGGGGCCCGGCTGTTCCCCGTGGCCGCCGCCGTGGCGTACGCCGAGCGGTGGCTCGCGCTGCACCGCCCGCGCGAGGAGTGGATCACCGGGGAGCCGTCGCGGGGCCGCCCGGGACCGCCTAGGGCCCCCGGGGTCGTGGCCCCCGCCCGCCGCGGCACCCCGACGCGTCCCTAGACTTGCGCCTCATGCGAAGCGAGCCCGTCGTCCAGGTCCAGGCCCTGGTGAAGCGGTACGGCACGAAGACCGCGGTGGACGGCCTCGACCTGGTGGCCGGGGCGGGCGTCACCGCCGTCCTCGGGCCCAACGGCGCGGGCAAGACCACCACCGTCGAGACCTGCGAGGGGTACCGCAGACCGGACTCCGGCAGCGTGCGCGTCCTGGGTCTCGACCCGGTCCGGGACTCCGCCCGGCTGCGTCCGCGGATCGGCGTGATGCTCCAGTCCGGCGGTGTCTACTCGGGCGCGCGCGCCGACGAGATGCTCCGCCACGTGGCCCGGCTGCACGCGCACCCGCTGGACGTGGACGCGCTGATCGAGCGGCTCGGGCTGGGCAGCTGCGGCCGGACGACGTACCGCCGGCTGTCCGGCGGCCAGCAGCAGCGGCTCGCGCTCGCCATGGCCGTCGTCGGCCGCCCCGAGCTGGTCTTCCTCGACGAGCCCACCGCCGGCCTCGACCCGCAGGCCCGCCGCGCGACCTGGGACCTCGTCCGCGACCTGCGCGCCGACGGCGTCTCCGTCATCCTCACCACGCACCACATGGACGAGGCCGAGGAACTCGCCGACGACGTCGCGATCATCGACGCCGGCCGGGTCGTCGCGCAGGGCTCGCCCGACGAACTGTGCCGCGGCGGCGCCGAGAACACCCTGCGCTTCAGCGGCCGCCCCGGGCTCGACGTGGCATCCCTGCTGAAGGCCCTCCCGGCGGACTCGACGGCGGTCGAGCTGACGCCGGGCGCGTACCGGGTGGGCGGCAAGGTCGATCCGCAGCTGCTGGCCACGGTCACCTCCTGGTGCGCGCAGCACGGGGTGATGCCGGAGAAGATCTCCGTCGAACGCCGCACCCTCGAAGACGTCTTCCTGGAACTCACGGGCAAGGAGCTGCGCGGATGAGCGCCGCCGGTACGTACTCCCCGCGGCCGGGAGCCGCGCCGCTCCCCCGGATGATCGCCGCGCAGGCGGCCCTGGAGACGAGGATGCTGCTGCGCAACGGCGAGCAGCTCCTCCTCACGGTCGTCATCCCGACGCTGCTGCTCGTCCTGTTCAGCACGGTGGACGTCGTCGACACCGGCAAGGGCGAGGCCGTCGACTTCCTGGCCCCCGGCATCCTCGCGCTCGCGGTGGTGTCGACCGCGTTCACCGGTCAGGCCATCGCGACCGGCTTCGAGCGCCGCTACGGCGTCCTGAAGCGGCTCGCCGCCTCCCCGCTGCCGCGGTGGGCGCTGATGACCGCGAAGACGGCGTCCGTCCTGGTCACCGAGATCCTCCAGGTGGTCCTGCTGACGGCGATCGCGCTCGCGCTCGGCTGGTCCCCGCACGGCAGCCCGGCGGCCGTCCTGCTCCTGCTGGTCCTCGGCACCGCCGCCTTCTCCGGGCTCGGACTGCTGATGGCCGGCACGCTGAAGGCGGAGGCCACGCTGGCCGCAGCCAACCTGGTCTTCCTGCTGCTCCTGGTCGGCGGCGGCGTCATCGTCCCGCTCGACAAGTTCCCCGCCGGGGCGCAGGACGTGCTCGCACTGCTGCCGGTCTCCGCTCTGTCGGACGGACTGCGGGACGTCCTCCAGCACGGCGCCGGGATGCCGTGGGGCGACCTGGGCATCCTCGCCGTCTGGGCGGTCGTGGGGCTCGGAGCGGCTGCCCGATTCTTCCGGTGGGAGTAGAGACCTCCCCCTCGTGAAGGCGTGCACAAGCCGCCGCCTACGATGGTGCACGTGCCAAACGTGACCCGAGCCGACGTGGCCCTCGCCGCGCGCAGTCCGCTCGCCTTCATCGCCGAACACTGGACCCCCACGCCCCGGACGGTGCGGCGGGCGGCCCTCGCCGCCCTCGTCATGGCGGTGGTCATCGTGGTCACCGGCGGCGCCGTGCGGCTGACCGGCTCCGGGCTCGGCTGCCCGACGTGGCCCAAGTGCACGGACGACTCGCTGACCACCACCAGCGCGATGGGCCTCCACGGCGTCATCGAGTTCGGCAACCGCATGCTGACCTACGTGCTCTGCGCCGCGGTCGGCTGGGCGATCGTCGCGGCCCGCTCGCAGAAGCCGTGGCGGCGAGGCCTCACCCGGCTCGGCTGGGCGCAGTTCTGGGTGGTCATGGGCAACGCGATCCTCGGCGGGATCGTCGTCCTGGTCGGCCTGAACCCGTACACGGTCGCCGCCCACTTCCTGCTCTCCACGGCACTCATCGCGGTCGCCACGGTGATGTGGCAGCGCACCCGGGAGGGCGACGGCGAGCCGCGCCCCCTGGTCGGCAAGGCCGTGCAGCAGCTCGTGTGGTTCCTGGTCGCCGCGTCCGTGCTGCTGATCGCGGTCGGCACCGTCGTCACCGGCGCGGGTCCGCACGCGGGGGACTCCAGCGACGTCGACCGCATGCCGCTGGACTGGGAGACCGTCACCAAGCTGCACGCCGTGCTGGCCTGGATCGTGGTGACGCTGACGTTCGCCCTGTGGTTCGTGCTCAAGGCCGTCGACGCCCCCAAGGGCCCGCTGGACCGCACCCGCGACCTGTTCCTGATCCTCCTCGGCCAGGGCGTCATCGGCTACGTCCAGTACTTCACGGACCTCCCGGAGGCGCTGGTCGGCCTCCACATGCTCGGCTCCTGCCTGGTGTGGATCGGCGTCCTGCGCGTGCTGCTCGCGCTGCGCGAGCGGCCGGACGCCGTGGCGGACGTGCCCGGCCCCTCGGCGGAATCGGCACTCACGCGCGCGTGAGCCGCGTCCCGCTCCGGCGGGACGCCCGCTCCCGCACCCCCGGGACGCTCACTCCAGGGTGTACACGCGCCGTGCGTTGCCCGCCGCGATGAGGCCGGCCACCCGCTGCGCGTCCGCCAGCGACCACGCCCCCTCGGCCACCCAGGTGCCGAGCACCCGCGCGAGCGCCTCACGGAACAGGCGTGCGCCCACCACATGGAGTTCGGGCAGGCCGTGGGCGCCGCTGGAGAAGAGCAGCTTGCCGAAGGGCGCCAGCTCCAGGATCTCCGCGAGCACCGCGGCGGCCCGTGCCCCGGTGCGCACCAGCGCGGCTCCGAGGTCGGCGTACACGTGCGGATAGACGCCGGCGAGATGGGCCGCGTGGCGGTGGTACGGGTAGCCGTGCAGCAGCACCAGGTCGGTGCCGAGCCCGGCGGTGGCACGGGCGAAGTCGGTGAGCAGGGCCGGATCGGTGCGGTCGATGCGCAGGCCGGGTTCGCCCACGCCCGCGTGGAGCTGGAGCGGCAGTCCCGAGGCCACCGCGATCCACAGCAGGTGCCGCAGCAGGACCGGGTCGCTCAGCTCCCCGCCCACGCGCCGCCCCGCCAGCCAGCGGCCCGCCGCGCCCCGTACCTCCCCCGGCCCCGGCGGCTCGGGTGCCAGCGCGAGACCGTGCCGCATGCCGGCCACGGAGGTGAAGGCGACGGCGTTCGAAGCCGCGCCGTGCACGGACTCGGCGAGGTTGGCGAGGAACGACTCGACGGTGCCGGAGGTGTCGGCGACCTGCTCGGCCAGCAGCTCCAGCCGGACCACCTCGTGGGCGTCGGCAGCCCCCGCCGAGGCCATCTCGCCGGGACCCGTGAGGTCGCCGGGCAGCCCGGTGTCGACGAGGTACGTGGTGATGCCGCTGCCCCGCAGGAGCCTGCGGCCCGACTCCAGGACGCCCAGTTCGCGGCGCCTGGCCAGGTAGTGCGCCGGCGGGCAGTGCGGTTCCAGGCCCAGCAGGGGCGGGCACCAGCGGCGTACCGCGAAGCCCGTCTGCGTGTCGAAGAACGTGGTGCCGGGGGCGGCGGGGCCCTCGGTGCGGGAGAGGTGGGCCTCGAAGGTGCCGAGGCCCAGCTCCGTGCGGAGCACTCCGTGGCAGTACTGGTCCACGAGGGACGGCGTTTCGATCATCCGGGCTCCCGTGAGTGGACCGTGCTTTCTCAGGTCCTAACGGGTGGAGCGGGCGGGAGGTGTTGCTGGCGCACACCCCGTGCGAAGGCGCTCCGCTTTGTCACCTGTTTGCGGGGTGGGCGCCGGTTTCTGCGCGGGGGCGCGGAGGGGGTGCGTTTCCCGGCTGCGTCCGCGTTTTTGAGTGCCCCTGCGTGGGGGCTGGGCGCGCCGTTCCTCGCGCCCCTTACCGGGGCTGCGCCCGGCTTTCCGGGTGCCGGTTCGTGGGGGCTTGGCGCGCCGTTCCCCGCGCCCCTTGGCGGGGCTGCGCCCGGCCACTTGGGTGCGGGTTTGTGGGGGCTGGGCGCGCCGTTCCCCGCGTCCCTTGGCGGGGCTGTGCCCGGCCGCTTGGAGGTTGGGCGGGTCTAGCGGTCTGTGGGGGTGCCGAGTTGGAGGCCTGCCATGCGCTTCCACTCGTACGGGCCCGTCTGCACCTTGGCGGCGAACTCGCCGTCGAACTCCTCGTGAACGGTGATGCCCGCCTTCTTCACCGCTTGTTCGGCGATCTCGTGGGTGGGGGCCACGATGTCGCCCCAGCCGCCGTCGGCGCCGACGAGCACGATCCGGGCGCCGCGCTGCCCGAGGTACTCGACGTGGCCTTCCGTGCCGCCGTGGGCCTTGGCGAAGGCGGCGATCTCCTTGGCGAGCCGGGCCGCCCTGCGCTCGGCCTTGGCGTCCTGCGTGGCGCCGGTGCTCTCGTCAACCTGCTCGGTGTCTGCCATGGCCAGGATGCTACCGACGGGTAGATCAAACGGCGACGGGCGGGGTGCGTGGCCTTGGCCACGCAC
>NZ_JBSGZN010000041.1:0-77494 GCF_053611025.1 Streptomyces sp. NPDC054842 | reverse complement strand
GCCTTCAGCTACGCCCACCACTGCGGCCGCCCCGGGCGACGCGGGCCGGGCCGGCGCGCGCCGGCAGGGCCCTCTTCGCTGTCGTGGTGGCGGACTACACCGCCGCGGGGGCGCCCAGCAGCACCGACGCGTTCTCGAACGGGGAGAGGGCGTGCCGGGGCGCGGCCTCGGGCAGGAAGGGCCGGCAGGTGAAGCCGAGCGAGGTCATCGCGCGGGTGACCTCGGCGGCGGTGAAGTCGCGGCGGTCCTGCCGGGTGACGACCTGCCCCACCTGCTTGACGGGGTAGTGGCGGCGGCCGATGATCACCGATTCACCCGTGATCGGCTCGGGCTTGACGCCCTTCATCGTTTCCAGCACGCCGGCCTTGGTGAGGTCGAACGGGAAGCGGGCGATGATGCAGCGCATGGTGCCTCACAGGGAGAGGGAGAGGGAGAACGGTCCGGCCGGGCGGCGCCGGACGGCCGGGGACGCCGAGAGCGGTCCGCGTTCCGCGCGCTCTCCGTGGCATGCGTGGGCCGGGTGGCCCGCGTCTTCTTCGCAGACGTCCCGCAGACGGACCCGGTCCGTGTAACCGGGACTGTCGCGGACGGCGGTGAGCCGGGCTCGGGTGACCCGGCCGGTGAGCTGGTCGTCCTCGTCGCAGATCAGCAGATGGCCGGTACGCGCGCTCGCCATGACGGACAGGGCGACCTCTACGGTCATGTCGTCACGGACGTGCGGTGCGGACGCCTCCGGGGAGGCGGCCGGGTGCCTGCCGACGGGATCCGTCGGTCGCGACTGTGTCTGAACCAGCGTCAAAGGTGCCTCCTGCGAAGAGGGGATGAGGACGACTGCGCCTGCCGGTCACGGGGACCGTCAGGCCGCCGCGTCGAAGCCGGACGGCGACCGCTGGGCCGACGTCCGGCGCGGGGCAGCGGCACCGCGGCTCTGGGCGCCGCGGCCGTCCTGGCCGGGGCGGCCGCGGCGGCCGCGGGACGACGAGGACGGGCCGCGCCGGGAGCGCTCCGACGGCGGCGCCGTGATGACGACCGGGATGCCGGAGGGAGCCTGGGCGCCGGTGATCCGGCTCAGCTCCTCCTCGCCCGAGCGCACCTGCGCGGTGTGGGCGACGATGCCCGCGGAGGCCACGAGGCGGCTCATCTCGCGGCGCTGGTTGGGCGTCACCAGCGTGACCACGCTGCCGGACTCGCCGGCGCGGGCGGTACGGCCGCCGCGGTGCAGGTAGTCCTTGGGGTCGCTCGGCGGGTCCACGTTGACCACCAGGTCGAGGTCGTCGACGTGGATGCCGCGGGCCGCGACGTTGGTCGCCACCAGCACCGTCACGTGCCCGGACTTGAACTGGGCCAGGGTGCGGGTGCGCTGGGGCTGGGACTTGCCGCCGTGCAGGGCGGCGGCGCGGACGCCGTTCTCCAGCAGGTGCCCGGTCAGCCGGTCCACCGCGTGCTTGGTGTCCAGGAACATGATCACCCGGCCGTCGCGGGCGGCGATCTCGGTGGTGGTGCGCTGCTTGTCCGCGCCCTGCACGTGCAGGACGTAGTGCTCCATGGTGGTCACGGCGCCCGCGGAGGGGTCGACCGAGTGGACCACCGGGTCGGAGAGGTACTGCCGGACCAGCAGGTCGACGTTGCGGTCCAGGGTCGCCGAGAACAGCATCCGCTGCCCGCCGGGCCGCACCTGGCCCAGCAGGTCGGTCACCTGCGGCATGAAGCCCATGTCGGTCATCTGGTCGGCCTCGTCGAGGACGGTGATGGCGACCTGGTCCAGCGTGCAGTGCCCGCGGTCGACCATGTCCTTGAGCCGTCCCGGGGTGGCGACGACGATCTCCGCGCCGGAGCGGAGCGCGCCGGCCTGCCGTCCGATCGACATGCCGCCGACGATCGTCGTCAGCCGCAGCCGCACGGCGCGGGCGTACGGGGTCAGGGCGTCCGTCACCTGCTGCGCGAGCTCGCGGGTCGGTACGAGGACCAGGGCCAGCGGGCTGCGGGGCTCGGCGCGCTGTCCGGCGGTGCGGGCCAGCATGGCGAGACCGAAGGCGAGCGTCTTGCCGGAGCCGGTGCGGCCCCGGCCGAGCACGTCACGGCCGGCGAGGGAGTTCGGCAGGGTCGCTCCCTGGATGGGGAACGGGGTGGTGACGCCCTCCGCCGTCAGCGCGGCCAGCAGCGCCGCCGGCATGTCGAGGTCGGCGAACGCCTCGACGGCGGGCAGCGCGGGGGTGACGGAGACCGGCAGGGCGAACTCGCCCTGCGGAGCGGAACGCCGTCCGTAGCCGCCGGAGCGGCTCGGCGAGCCGGAGCGGCTGGGGGCGCCCGAGCGGCCGGCGTAGGCGGAGCCGAAACGCGCACCGCCGCGGCCCGCACCGGAGGCGCCGGCGCGGTTGCGGGAGGTGGTGGAGCGGGTGTTCGTACGTGTGCGGTTCAAGGGGAACCTTCCTCGACGCGGCACGCATCAAGGAATTCCCGGCCTGAGAAACAGCACGGAGAATCGCAGGGACGCGCCCAGTGAATACGGAGGCGAATCCAGCCGCGGAGATAACCCGAGGCCTGCGCCTTTTCAATAACAGTCCTCGGGCCGTGCCGCCGCGGGAAAGCGCGGGGAACGGACAGAGGAATCGTGCACGAACCGTGCCCGCCGAAAGCGAGCGGCAACGAGCTGGGGCCCGCACCCCAAGGTGCGGGCCCCAGCTGCGAAGTTGTGGCGTCGCGTCAGGCGAGAACGATGTTCTCGGCGGTCGGGCCCTTCTGGCCCTGCGCGATGTCGAAGTTCACCTTCTGGCCCTCAAGCAGCTCGCGGAAGCCCTGGGCGGCGATGTTCGAGTAGTGGGCGAAGACGTCAGCGCCGCCGCCGTCCTGCTCGATGAAGCCGAAACCCTTTTCCGCGTTGAACCACTTCACGGTGCCAGTAGCCATGTCATATCTCCTTCGGGGGAATTCCCCGGAATCCGCACTGTGCCGATTCCGCGTCGTCGCGATGATCGCCCCGCCCGGAAATGACCGGAATACAAAAGCACTCCCACCCGGCACAGGAGCCGCCGGGGGCGCTTGAAGTTCTGGGAATCACAACTGCAACTTTGACAGACAGTAGCACGCCCGGCCCGGGCGTGCACGGTAAGTAATTCCGTTCAGCCGGGCGGGCGTGAAATTCTCATGGCGTGTTACGGCCATTTCTTATTTCGCGAGCACAGATATTGTCGCGGCGAAGTGCGGCCTTCGCGGATGGGGGCCGGACCGGGCGGGTCAGGGCCAGACCAGGCAGTACGGCTGGTGCCCCGCCTCGTGCAGGCGGTGGGAGAAGTCCTGCCACTCGTGCAGCAGCTGGTAGACGTTGAACGCGTCACGCGGGCCGCCGCGGTCCGGGACCGTCGACCAGATGAAGGCGGCGGCGCCCACCGCTTCCTCGCCTATGCCGCGCAGCGGGTCCACGACCGTCATGGGGAGCTTGACGACCGCGTAGTCGGGGTGGAGGACGACGAGTTCCAGCGGGGGCACCTTGTGCAGCGGGACGCCCTCGATGCCGGTGAGGACCATCGCGGCCATCGTCTCCGGCTTGATCTTGGTGAACATGCCGTTCATCCCGAGCTCGTCGCCGCCGAGCTCCTCGGGGCGCATCGAGATCGGGACCCGCGCTGCCGTCGCGCCGTCGGGCGCGCCGAAGTATTTGTACGTCACCCCCACCCGGCCACCATTCCCGCTCCCTGCCCTGAGCCGGTCTGCTCCACGGTCCGTGTAGTCCATACCGTCCATACGGGCCGACTGCTCGATCCGCTCAGGCTCGCCCTGTGAACCCTGCGCCTGCCGTGCCTCGGCGGCTTCCTCCGCCTCGCGCCGGTGCCTCCCCCGCCGGGCACGCCGAGGACCGAGGTCATCGGTCCCCTCGCCCAGTCCGCCACCGCGATGCATATCTCCACCCGACTGCTGTTCTAGGCCGCGCGACCCCCGCCGCGCAACCCGATCATCGTGTCAGTGACCTCCCCCACGGCCGCTCGGCGAAACGTGGGCTGAAACACCTGTCCGCAGGATCTTCGCGGCCTCTGACACCATGGCTTGTGTGAGCTATCCGTACGAAGCCCCAGTTTCGCAGACTCTTTTCGACCGTGCGGCTGCCGTCACACCGGGCGGTGTGAACTCGCCCGTGCGCGCGTTCCGCGCCGTGGGCGGTACGCCCCGTTTCATGGTGTCCGGCAGCGGTCCCTACCTGACCGACGCCGACGGGAGGGAGTACGTCGACCTCGTGTGTTCCTGGGGGCCGATGATCCTCGGGCACTCCCGTCCCGAGGTCATCGCCGCCGTCCAGGAGGCCGTCGGGCGCGGCACGTCCTTCGGCACCCCGGGCGAGGGCGAGGTCGCGCTGGCCGAGGAGATCGTCGCGCGCGTCGAGCCCGTCGAGCAGGTGCGCCTCGTCTCCAGCGGGACCGAGGCGACCATGTCCGCCATCCGTCTGGCGCGCGGCTTCACCCGGCGCGCCAAGGTGATCAAGTTCGCCGGCTGCTACCACGGGCACGTCGACTCCCTGCTGGCCGCCGCGGGCAGCGGGCTGGCGACCTTCGCCCTGCCGGACACCCCCGGCGTCACCGGCGCGCAGGCCGGGGACACCATCGTCCTGCCGTACAACGACCTGGACGCCGTGCACGCCGCGTTCCGGGCGCACCCCGGTGAGATCGCCTGCGTCATCACGGAGGCCTCGCCCGGGAACATGGGCGTCGTGCCGCCGCGGCCCGGGTTCAACCAGGGTCTGAAGGACGCCTGCGCGGAGAACGGCGCGCTGTACATCTCGGACGAGGTCATGACCGGCTTCCGGACCAGCAGGTCCGGCTGGTACGGCGTGGACGGCGTCCGCCCCGACCTGATGACCTTCGGCAAGGTCATGGGCGGCGGCTTCCCGGCCGCCGCCTTCGGCGGACGGGCCGACGTGATGGGCCACCTCGCTCCGGCGGGGCCGGTCTACCAGGCGGGCACGCTGTCGGGGAACCCGGTGGCGACCGCGGCCGGTCTCGCGCAGCTGAGGCTGCTGGACGACGCCGCGTACGAGACGGTCGACGCGGTGTCCCTGCAGATCCGCACCCTGGTGACCGAGGCGCTCGCCAAGGAGGGCGTGGCGCACCGGCTGCAGAACGCGTCCAACATGTTCTCGGTCTTCTTCACCGAGCGGGAGGTGCGCGACTACGAGGACGCGAAGACGCAGGAGTCCTTCCGGTACACCGCGTTCTTCCACTCGTTGCTCGCGCAGGGCGTCTATCTGCCGCCCTCGTCGTTCGAGTCGTGGTTCGTGTCCACGGCGCACGACGAGCGGGCGGTTCAGCGGATCGCCGACGCCCTTCCGGCGGCGGCACGGGCAGCGGCGGAGGCCACGGCATGACCGGCACGGGAGCCGAGAAGGCGGAGAAGAGGGACGACGACCTGACGGTCGTCCATGTGATGCGGCACGGGGAGGTCGAGAACCCGGACGGCGTCCTGTACGGGCGGCTGGAGGGCTATCACCTCTCCGACCTGGGGCGGCGGATGGCCGACCGGGTGGCGGAGCGGCTGTCCTCGCGGGACGTCAGGTACGTCGTCGCCTCGCCGCTGGAGCGGGCGCAGGAGACGGCGACGCCCATCGCGAAGGCGCACGGGCTGGACCTGGCGACCGACGGCCGGCTCATCGAGGCGGAGAACGTCTTCCAGGGCAAGACCTTCGGGGTCGGGGACGGCGCGCTGCGCCGGCCGGAGAACTGGAAGCACCTGGTCAACCCGTTCAAGCCGTCCTGGGGCGAGCCGTACGTGGAGCAGGTCGTCCGGATGATGGGGGCGCTGGACGCCGCCAAGGACGCGGCGCGCGGGCACGAGGCGGTGTGCGTGTCCCACCAGTTGCCGATCTGGATCCTGCGGTCGTTCGTCGAGCGGCGGCGGCTGTGGCACGACCCGCGCAAGCGCCAGTGCACGCTGGCCTCGCTGACGTCCTTCACCTACCGCGGCGACAAGATCGTCTCGGTGGGCTACAGCGAGCCCGCCCGGGACCTGGTGCCCGCTCACCTCCTCGCCGGTGCCAAGCCTGTGCGGGGACAGGGCAAGGCGTTCGGCGCCTAGGGTCTGTCGTCTGGATCAGGCCGGCCTTGACGAACGGTTGGTCTCGGCATGATCCAGACGACAGGCCCTAGCCAGCGGGCGACGGTGTGCGTCCGGCGTACACGCCGTCACAAAGCGTGCGTATCCGGGCCATTCGAGCGCATCTTCGTAAAATAATATGAATATGTGCGAGTGAGACGGAACCCCCGTCCTCGTCGCGCCCTCTCCTGGGATGCCGGCTGAAAAAAGCCGGCTGAGAGGGCGCGACGAAATGGGGACGACATGCGGGACGTCAGCCGACGCGGAGTGATCGGGGCGGGGGCGGGTGCCGCCACCGCGTTCGGTCTCGCCGCCTGCGGTACCGCTCACCGACAAGAGGGCGCGAGCACCCCGGGCGGTTCCCGCACCGGCGGGCCCGGTGCGCCCAAGGCCCCCGTACGCCCCCTCGGTGACGGGTCGACCGCCTTCACGGGCAAGCAGCCCCACCAGCCCGCGCGGCCCGTGCCCCTGGAGCCCGGCGAGACCCCGCCGCAGTTCGTGGTCTTCTCCTGGGACGGCGCGGGCGAGGTCGGGACCGGACTCTTCGAGCGCTTCCTGGACCTCGCGAAGGACCACGAGGCGCACATGACGTTCTTCCTGTCCGGCGTCTACCTGCTGCCCGAGTCGAAGAAGCGGCTGTACCTCCCGCCGAACAACGCGCCGGGCGCCTCCGACATCGGCTACCTGACGGACGAGCACATCAGGATGACGCTCAAGGGCGTCCGCCGGGCCTGGCTCGACGGCCACGAGATCGGCACCCACTTCAACGGCCACTTCTGCTCCGGCTACGGCTCCGTCGCCAACTGGACGCCGAAGCAGTGGCGCAGCGAGATCCACCAGGCCGGGTCCTTCGTGAAGGAGTGGCGCACCAACACCGGCTGGACCGACCTGCCGTCGCTGCCCTTCGACTACGACAGGGAACTCATCGGCGGCCGCACGCCCTGCCTCCTCGGCCAGAGCAACCTGCTGCCGACCGCCCGCGAGCTGGGCTGGCGGTACGACGCCTCCTCGCCCGGCGGCCGCCAGCGCTGGCCGCGCAAGACCGAGGGCGTGTGGGACCTGCCGCTCCAGGCGATCCCGTTCCCGGGCCGCGGCTTCGAGGTGCTCTCGATGGACTACAACATGCTGGCCAACCAGTCGGTGAACTCGACCAAGGCCCCGGCGTACAACTACCCGGGCTGGCGCACCCAGTCCGCCGGGGCCTACATCGCGGGATTCAAGCGGGCATACGAGACGAACCGGGCACCGCTGTTCATCGGCAACCACTTCGAGGAGTGGAACGGCGGCATCTACATGGACGCCGTGGAGCGCGCGATCAAGTACATGGCGCGGAAGAGGGAGAAGGGCGGCGACGTACGCCTCGTCTCCTTCCGGCAGTTCGTGGACTGGCTGGACGTGCAGCGGCCCGAGGTGCTGGCCGGATTCCAGTCGCTGGACGTGGGACAGAAACCGGCCGGTGGCTGGAAGGGGCTCTCCGGCGGCACCGGCGGCACCGGCAAAAGCGCCTCGGGCAAGGGCGGAAAGGCCGCCTGATATGCGGGTTTCCGCCCGCAAGGGGGGTGCGCAAGATCCCCGGAACGGACATGCGAAACTTTTCACATGAGTGCCGCCTGCCGTGCCCGCCAGCGCTTCGACCGCGCGAATCGCACCCGTAGCCGTGCCGTCCTGCTCACCGCCGGGGCCGCGGTCGCGGCACTCGCCCTGACCGCGTGCGGCTCCGGGGGCACGTCCGGGGGATCGGGCAACACCAACTTCGTCACCGGCACCGACGGCATCGCCACCGCGGCGAAGGGCGAACGCGCCGACGCTCCCGACCTGTCGGGCCCCACCGTCGACGGCAGGAAGCTCGACGTCGCCGACTACCAGGGCAAAGTCGTCGTCCTCAACGTCTGGGGCTCCTGGTGCCCGCCGTGCCGCGCCGAGGCGCCCGGCTTCTCCAAGGTCGCCGAGGATCTCCAAGCGCGGGGCGTGCAGTTCGTCGGCATCAACACACGTGACACCAGCACGGGCCCGGCCAAAGAGTTCGAGAAGGACTACAAGGTGCCCTACCCGAGCCTGTACGACCCCACGGGCAAGCTGATGCTGCGCTTCCCCAAGGGCTCGCTCAACCCGCAGGCCATCCCCTCCACCGTCGTCCTCGACCGGAGCGGGAAGATCGCGGCGCGCTCCCTGTCGCCACTGAGCGAGGAGAAGCTGCGCGGCATGCTCAAGCCGATCCTCGCGGAGAAGTGACGTGAGCCACGCCTCCGCGCTCCACGCCACCGCGGCCCTCGCCGCGTCCGACGGACTGAACCACACCGTGCTGAGCGGCGCGCTGCTGCTCGCCGTGCCGGTCGCCGTGCTCGGCGGGCTCGTCTCCTTCTTCTCCCCGTGCGTCCTGCCGCTCGTGCCCGGCTACCTCTCCTACGTCACCGGGGTCAGCGGCACCGACCTCGCGGAGGCCAGGCGCGGGCGGATGGTCGCGGGCGCCGGCCTCTTCGTGCTCGGCTTCACCGCCGTCTTCGTCTCCGGCGGAGCGCTCTTCGGCTACTTCGGCTCGACCCTCCAGGAGTACCAGGGCACGCTGACCAAGGTGCTCGGCGGCCTCATGATCCTCATGGGCGTCTTCTTCCTGGGGCTGATGCCCTGGCTCACCCAGCGCGAGTTCCGCTTCCACAAGCGGCCGGTGGCCGGCCTGGCCGGCGCACCCGTGCTCGGCGCCCTCTTCGGCATCGGCTGGACCCCCTGCATCGGCCCCACCCTCGCCTCCGTGCAGGCCCTCGCCTTCGACCAGGCGAGCGCCGGGCGCGGGGCCATACTGACGGTCGCGTACTGCGTCGGCCTCGGTGTGCCCTTCGTCCTCGCCGCGGTCGCCTTCCGCAAGGCGCTCGGCGCGTTCGGCTGGGTCAAGCGCCACTACGCGTGGGTGATGCGCATCGGCGGCGGCATGATGATCGCGACCGGACTGCTCCTGCTGACCGGTGCGTGGGACAGCATCGTGCGGGAGATGCAGACCTGGTCCGACGGCTTCACGGTGGGGATCTGATCCATGAGCAAGGCCGAAACCGACGCCGAGACCGAGACCGGTTCCATGAGCACGACTGACACCAGCGGCACCTCGACCGGTCCGGCCACGGAGGCCGCCCGGGACGCCCGGGAACTCGGCGAGGCCGGCTCCCAGCTGTCCACGGCGCCCACCGAGACCGTGGTCCCCGGCTCCTTCGGCGGCAACCGGGCCCCCGGCGCCGCCGGTTGGCTCGCCTGGACCGGACGGGAACTCGTCGGCTGGACCCGCTGGTTCTGGCGCCAGCTGACCTCCATGCGGGTCGCGCTGATCCTGCTCTTCCTGCTGTCGCTCGGGGCGATCCCCGGCTCGCTGATCCCGCAGACCGGGAACGACGCGACGAAGGTCGCCGAGTTCCAGCAGGCGCACACCACGCTCGCGCCCGTCTACGAGAAGCTCGGCCTCTTCCACGTCTACAGCTCGGTGTGGTTCTCCGCGATCTACATCCTGCTGTTCGTCTCGCTCATCGGCTGCATCGTGCCGCGCACCTGGCAGTTCGTCGGGCAGCTGCGCAGCCGTCCGCCGGGCGCCCCGAAGCGGCTGACCCGGCTGCCCGCCCACACCACCTGGCGCACCACCGCCGAACCCGAGCAGGTCCGCGAGGCCGCGCTGACGGTGCTCGGGCAGCGCCGCTTCCGGGCGCACGTCGCCGGGGACGCGGTCGCCGCCGAGAAGGGCTACGTGCGCGAGGCGGGCAACCTGCTCTTCCACATCGCCCTGATCGTGATGCTGGTCGCCTTCGCATGGGGACAGCTCTTCAAGTCCGAGGGCAACAAGCTGGTCGTCGAGGGCGACGGGTTCTCCAACACGCTCCTGCAGTACGACGACTTCAAGTCCGGCAGCCTCTTCGACGTCGACGACCTGACGCCGTTCAGCTTCGACCTGAAGAAGTTCACCGGCACCTACGAGCGGACCGGCCCCAACAAGGGCACCCCGCGCACCTACCGGGCGGACCTCACCTACAGCGAGGGCGCCGACGGCACGCCGAGGCGCACGTCGGTCCAGGTCAACGAGCCCCTGGTGATCGGCGACTCCAAGGTCTACCTGGTCAGCCACGGCTACGCGCCCGTCGTCACCGTGCGGGACGGCAGGGGCAAGGTCGTCTTCCGCCAGCCCGTGCCGATGCTGCCGCTCGACTCCAACGTGACCTCGCAGGGCGCGATCAAGGTGCTCGACGGCTACCGAGACGCCAAGGGGACGAAGGAGCAGCTCGGCTTCTCCGCGTTCTTCGTGCCGACCTTCGCGGGCGCCGGCAAGGGCACGATGTTCTCCCAGTTCCCGGCGCTGGACCGCCCGGTGCTCGCCCTGTCCGCGTACCACGGCAGCCTGGGTGTCGACTCGGGCATCCCGCAGAACGTGTACCAGCTGGACACCGGGAAGCTGAAGCAGTTCAAGAACGCCGACGGTGACATCCTCAAGCAGCGGCTGACGCCCGGCGAGACCATGAAGCTGCCCGACGGCGCCGGCTCGATCACCTTCGAGAAGGACATCAAGGAGTGGGCCGGCTTCCAGGTCACCCAGCAGCCCGGCAGTGTCTGGGCGCTGGCCGGCGCCATCACCGCGATCTTCGGTCTCGCCGCCTCCCTGTTCATCCAGCGCCGCCGGATCTGGGTGCGCGCCACCACCGGAGCGGACGGGGTGACCGTCGTGGAGATGGCCGGTCTCGGCCGCAGCGAGTCCGCCAAGCTCCCCGAGGAGCTCGGCGACCTGGCGGCACTCGTGCACGACCGGGCACCCAGCGCCCCCGAACCCGACCCGACCGAGCCCGACCCGGACACCCCCGGACCTCACGCCGTACCTGCCGCCGAAGGGGCTGAGAAGCAGTGACTCTCGCCGCCGCAACGAACGAAAACCTCGCCAGTATCAGCAACACGCTGATCTACTCGTCGATGGCCGTCTACACCCTGGCCTTCTTCGCGTACATCGCCGAGTGGCTCTTCGGCAGCCGCAGCAAGGTCGGCCGTACGGCCGCCGCGCTCACGCAGCGCGGTGCCGCACAGGCGCCCGCGGTCACCGTGCAGCAGGCCGGCGGCACCGCCGTCCTGGAGCGGCCGAAGGTCGTCGTCCGCTCCGCGGCCGGCGCCCGTGACGTCCCGGACGGTCCCGGCGCGCACGGCGGCGACGAGCAGGGCGACCTCTACGGCCGTATCGCCGTCTCCCTCACCGTGCTGGCCTTCGCCGTCGAGGCGGCGGGCGTGCTCGCCCGCGCGCTGTCGGTGCAGCGGGCGCCGTGGGGCAACATGTACGAGTTCAACATCACGTTCTCCACGGTGGCCGTCGGCGTGTACCTCGCGCTGCTGGCGCTGAAGAAGAACGTCCGCTGGCTCGGCCTCCCCCTGGTCACGACGGTCCTGCTCGACCTCGGTCTCGCCGTCACCGTCCTGTACACCGCCAGCGACCAGCTGGTCCCCGCGCTCCACTCGTACTGGCTGTACATCCACGTCTCCACCGCGATCTTCTGCGGTGCCGTCTTCTACGTGGGCGCGGTCGGCACCCTGCTGTACCTCTTCAAGGACTCCTACGAGAACAAGCTGGCGAACGGCGGCAAGCCCGGCCGTTTCGCGACGTCCGTGCTGGAGCGGCTGCCCGCCTCGGCCTCCCTCGACAAGTTCTCCTACCGCGTCAACGCCGCCGTCTTCCCGCTGTGGACGTTCACGATCATCGCGGGCGCGATCTGGGCGGGCGACGCCTGGGGCCGCTACTGGGGCTGGGACCCCAAGGAGACCTGGTCGTTCATCACCTGGGTCGCGTACGCCTGCTACCTGCACGCCCGGGCCACGGCCGGCTGGAAGGGCCGCAAGGCCGCCTACATCGCGCTGATCGCCTTCGCGTGCTGGCTGTTCAACTACTACGGGGTCAACATCTTCGTCACCGGCAAGCACTCCTACGCCGGGGTCTGACTCCACGCGCTCGACCGAGAGGGCCGGCCGCCCGTGACCCCGACCAGGGGCACGGACGGCCGGCCTTCGGCGTACGACCAGGGGTCCGGGTTCCCTCGTGCCGTGCCCGCTGGGGAGCGACGTCACCGACCGCCCAGGAGCCTCGGACACCGCTCACGGCTCACCGGTCACCGGTCGCGTGGCCGGTCGCGTCGGGCGGGCGCAGGGGGCGGCCGGCGAGGGCGTCCGCCGGCCAGTCGTGTGCGGCCCGCCGCAGCGGGGCGCCGTCCGCGGGCCGCGCGTGCGACAACCGTTCCAGCTCGGCCCGCACCCGCGCCCCCACCTCGGGGTCCGGCGCCGCCAGCGGGTCGTTCAGCTGCCAGACGCCGTGCAGCAGCCGGCGTATCCGCAGGTGCAGGGCGCCTTCCGCGCCGTCCGGCGGGGGCACGGCCGCGTCCGTGCGGCCCAGCGCGACCGGGGTCCGGTGGTCGCGGCCGTCCGGGCCGGGGTGGTACGGCGCGGAGGCGATGAACAGGAGTGAGGACAGCCAGCCGCCGCCGTCGGCGCCGGCGAAGGTGTCGCGCAGGTGGGCGACCGCGCCCTCGGTGTCGCCCAGGGCCAGTTCGTGGTGCAGGCGCAGGCGGGCGCGCTCCGGGCGCTCCGGGCCGTCCTCGGCCCCGGCGGGGTCCGTGTAGTGGCGGACGAGCGCGCGGTGGGCGGACCGCCACGCGAGCCGGCCCGGGTCGAGGCCGTGCAGCCGCAGGAGCAGCAGCGCCCGCAGGAACGGGTCCCCGACGAAGTGTCCGCCGGCCGCGGGACGTCCTTCCCGCGCGAGCCGCTCCTCCAGTTCGCGCACTCCCGGGGCGCCCGAACCGTCGGGCAGCCGTGCCGCCGCGAGGGCGTGGGCCGAGTCGCGGTCGTGGGCGGCGGCGAGCACGGTGAGCGCGTCCAGCAGGCCGCCGGGCACCAGCCGGTCCAGCAGCTCCTCGTGGACCGGGCGCGCTCGCCGGTCCCCGGGCGGGGCGAGGGAGGCGGTGAGGAGCGCGGCCGGGGAGGAGGCCGCGGAGGGGTTCCGCCGGGCGCACTCGGCGAGCAGCGCGGCCCCCAGCGGGCTGCCGCCGGTCAGCCGGTGGACGGCGGGCGCTAGCTGCGGCGGCACCGGGACCGGTCGGCACGCGGCGTCCAGGAGGTGCGCGGTGTCCTCGGGGGCCAGCGGCGGCAGCGGGACGAGCAGCGCGCGCGAGGACGGCGAGGCGCCCGGGGTCCAGCCGGTGTGCCGGGCGAGGTCCGGGAGCGTACGGCGGGCGGCGTCGCGCAGGGCCGGGTGGCTGTCGCCGCGCAGGGCGGCGAAGAACACGGCGGGGTCGGGGAAGCCGTCGGCGCGGTCGCGCAGTACCGCCTCCATGAGCGCCAGGCCGGGCGCCGCCTGGACGTCGTCGACGAGGACGAGGGGCCGGCCGGTCCGCCTCGTGCGCTGGAGCGGCCCCGCGTACGCGTCGTCCAGATCGGCCAGCAGGGCCCGTACGAGGTGGCGTTCGGCGTGCGCGCGGGAGTCGCCGCCCGCCCGGAAGCGGACGGAGAGCAGGACCAGGCCGAGCTTGGGGCTGCCGCCCGCGTCCGGGCAGTCCCGGTACCAGGTGGCGCCCTTGCGCAGCCGCAGATGGGTGGGCGAGACCCCTTCGGAGAACGCCTCCAGGGCCGCCTCGATGAGGGGTTCCGCACCTTGGCCGGTGCCGGACACGGTGTCGGTGAGATGGGTGACGGCGCGGCCGATCCAGCGCCCCGCGAGGCCCGGGACCCAGGAGCCGGAGTCGTTGAGCAGCAGGATGCGCCCGGCCTCCCGCCGGACGCGCGCCACGTCACGGTCGCCCCAGCCGCCCGCCGCGACGGCCAGCAGCCCGGACGCGAGGCGCGGGAAGGACAGGTGCCCCGCGCCGCTCACCGGCTCGGCGAGCTGTCCCGCGGCGTCGGCGAGGGCCTGGGCGACCGGCGACCACGCCTCGGGCGGCCGTGGCGACTCCGCGTCGCACCGGCTGTTCGCAGCGTCGATCAGCGCGACCGGGACGTGGCCGCGGAAGGACTCGCGCAGCTCGCGCAGGACGGCGGTCCTGCCCGCTCCGCGGGCGCCGGTGAGCACCACGAACGGGGAGCTGCGCGCGTGCTCCGGCGGTACCGGGCGGTGCCGGTGGGGGAGCACACCGACCAGCCGGGCGGCGAGTCCGGGCGGGTCCGTGCCGAAGAGCGCGCCGCGCCCGCGCAGTCCGGCGCGTAGCGCGTCCTCGTCCGTCGCGGTGCGCGCTCCGCCGGTCGCCGTCGGTCCCGCCGCAGTTCCTGTCATGTCTGAGGTGAGGTGTATCAACAGCGGTGCGGGGCGCGGGGAGTTGCTTCGGAGTAGGGCACGTGCTGTCCGTTCGGCCGCGCAACGCTTTCGCCGGTCAGCCGACTGTGACCGAGTCCGGCTCCTCCCGGAGGTGCGGGCCGGGGGAAGCGGGGGCCGGGAGGTCACTCACCGATGTCCTCGTTCCACAGGGCCGGGTGGCCGTGGACGAAGTCGCGCATCAGGGCGACGCATCCGGGGTCGTCGAGGAGGACGATCCGCACGCCGTGCTCCGCGAGCCAGTCGTGGCCGCCCCGGAAGGTCTCGGCCTCGCCGATCACGACCCGGGAGATGCCGAACTGGCGCACCAGGCCGCTGCAGTACCAGCACGGCGACAGGGTCGTCACCATCGTCGTGCCGCGGTACGACCGCTGCCGCCCGGCGGCCCGGAAGGCGGCGGTCTCGGCGTGCACGGAGGGGTCGTCGTCCTGGACGCGGCGGTTGCGGCCGCGGCCGAGGAGGGTGCCGTCCGCGCCGTACAGCGCCGCCCCGATGGGGATGCCGCCCTCGGCGAGCCCTGCGCGGGCCTCCGCGACGGCGGTGGCGAGCCACGCGCGGGCCTGTGCCTGGTCGATGGGCTCCATGCCCCCACTCTGCTGCGGCGGGCCGGGCGGGGCAACGCGCGCCGGGCTTCCCGTGGGCGAGGTGGCTACCGGCCCCCGGCACTGATCTGCCGCCCCAGACACGGATCGGCCACCCCGGCACGGATCTGCCGCCCCGGGCACGGTGGGCCGGTGTCCACGTGCCCGGCGGGCCTGCCGGTTCCGGCGGCCGCTCCCCGGGGCCGCTCGCACCTGCGCCGCCAGGGGAGCCCCGAGCCGGTGTCAGGGACGCGGGCTCGCCGGCACCGGCCGCCGGCGGGGAGCCGTCACTCCTTGGGGTCCTCGTCCCGCTCGCGCCGCCGCAGCTCCTCCTCGCGGCGCCGCAGGTCGGCCTCCCAGTCCTTGAGAAGCGACTCGTCCTTGCGGTTATCGGCCCTGAGCGAGTTCAGGAACTCCGGGTCGTCGTCGGGCGCGAGCTGCCGGGTGCCGTGGTTGCGGTGCCACTCGGAGGGTGTGGAGCCGTTCGCGGGGGCGTGGCGCACCTTGCCGGCCACGAGCCAGGCGATCGGGCCGACCAGCACCTCGCCGAAGAGCAGGATGATGATCACCCAGACGACCTTGGGCAGCCCCCGGACCTCTTCCTCCGGCGTGTTCAGGCAGTCGATGAACGCGTAGATCCACAACGCCAGAACCAACAGGAACGGCAGATACCTCAGCATGGCCGGACGATCCCCCACTGAACGACGGCGGGGCGACGCGGGGCCCCGGTGACGGCCACAGGGTAGCGGGTGCGGATGTCGGCGAAGGGGGCGCTGCCCCGGCCCCGGAAACGGGCGGTCCCGTCCGCCGGGTGGGGCGCGCGCGGGCGGGCGGGGCGCCTCGGCGATACTGGGACGCATGGCTTACGACGATCTTCGCTCCCTGCTCCGGGCGCTGGAGCGCGAGGGCGACCTCAAGCGCATCAAGGCCGAGGTCGACCCGTATCTGGAGGTCGGGGAGATCGTCGACCGGGTCCAGAAGGCCCAGGGCCCGGCGCTCCTCTTCGAGAACGTGCGCGGCTCCTCCATGCCGCTCGCGATGAACGTGTTCGGCACCGACCGCCGTCTGCTCAAGGCGCTCGGCCTGAAGTCGTACGCCGACATCAGCGACAAGATCGGCGGACTGCTGCGGCCCGAGCTGCCGCAGGGCTTCGTCGGTGTGCGCGAGGCGTTCGGCAAGCTCGGCGCGATGACCCACGTACCGCCGAAGAAGGTGAAGGACGCCCCCGTGCAGGAGGTGGTCCTGCGCGGTGACGACGTCGACCTCGACGCGCTGCCCGCCCTCTTCACCTGGCCGAAGGACGGCGGCTCCTTCTTCAACCTCGGGCTGACGCACACCCGGGACCCGGAGAGCGGCATCCGCAACCTCGGGCTCTACCGCCTCCAGCGCCACGACAGGCGCACCATCGGCATGCACTGGCAGATCCACAAGGACAGCCGCAACCACTATCAGGTGGCGGCCCGCCGGGGTGAGCGGCTGCCGGTCGCGATCGCCTTCGGCTGCCCGCCCGCCGTCACCTACGCCTCCACCGCCCCGCTGCCCGGCGACATCGACGAGTACCTGTTCGCCGGGTTCGTGCAGGGCAAGCGGATCGAGATGGTCGACTGCAAGACGGTGCCCCTCCAGGTGCCGGCGCAGGCCGAGGTCGTCCTCGAAGGGTGGCTGGAGCCGGGCGAGATGCTGCCCGAGGGCCCGTTCGGCGACCACACCGGGTTCTACACCCCGCAGGAGCCGTTCCCCGCGCTGACCATCGACTGCGTCACCATGCGGAAGCGGCCGCTGCTCCAGTCGATCGTGGTCGGCCGCCCGCCGACCGAGGACGGGCCGCTGGGCCGCGCGACGGAGAGGTTCTTCCTCCCCCTCCTCAAGATCATCGTCCCGGACATCGTGGACTACCACCTCCCCGAGGCCGGCGGCTTCCACAACTGCGCGATCGTCTCGATCGACAAGAAGTACCCGAAGCACGCGCAGAAGGTCATGCACGCCGTCTGGGGCGCCCACATGATGTCCCTGACCAAGCTCATCGTGGTGGTCGACTCCGACTGCGACGTCCACGATCTGCACGAGGTCGCCTGGCGCGCCCTCGGCAACACCGACTACTCCCGCGACCTCACCGTCGTCGAGGGCCCGGTCGACCACCTCGACCACGCCTCCTACCAGCAGTTCTGGGGCGGCAAGGCGGGCATCGACTCGACGCGGAAGTGGCCCGAGGAGGGCTACACCCGGGACGGCGGCTGGCCCGAGATGGTGCTGTCGGACCCGGAGACGGCGGCGAAGGTCGACCGCCGCTGGAAGGAGTACGGACTCTCGTGAGCAGCGCATCAGCGGCGATCCCGCAGCCGGGGCGCACCAAGGCGTTCCTGCGCCTCGTCATGATCGAGCACTCCGTCTTCGCGCTGCCCTTCGCGTACATCGCGGCGCTGACGGCGATGTTCGAGCTGGACGGGAACATCCACTGGGGGCGGCTGCTGCTCGTCACGGTCGCGATGGTCGGGCTGCGGACGTTCGCGATGGCGGCGAACCGGATCATCGACCGCGAGATCGACGCCCGCAACCCCCGCACCGCCCACCGTGAACTGGTCACCGGCGCCATGTCGGTGAAGCACGCCTGGACCGGCGCCCTCGTCGCCCTGGTGTTCTTCCTGGGGGCCGCGGCGCTGCTCAACCCGCTGTGCCTCGCCCTCGCGCCCATCGCCGTCGTCCCGATGGTGGTCTACCCGTACGGCAAGCGGTTCACGAACTTCCCGCAGGCCATCCTCGGTGTCGCCCAGGCGATGGGCCCGATCGGCGGCTGGCTGGCGATCACCGGCGAGTGGTCCTGGGACGCGGTGATCCTCGGCCTCGCCGTCGGCGTCTGGATCGGCGGCTTCGACCTGATCTACGCCTGCCAGGACGTCGAGACGGACCGCGAGGTCGGCGTGAAGTCGGTCCCCGCCCGCTTCGGCGTCCCGGCCGCCGTCTGGGGCGCCCGGGCCTGCCACACCGTCACCACCGGCCTGTTCGTCTGGTACGGGGCGGCCACCGGCGCCGGCGCCTTCTTCTGGCTCGGCCTGGTGATCGTCGCGGGCGCGTTCCTCTACGAGCACACCATCGTGCGCCCGCACGACCTGTCCCGGCTCAACCGCGCGTTCTTCCAGGTCAACGGCTTCATCGGCATCGCGCTCTTCGTCTGCGCGCTGCTGGACCTGCTGGTGCGCGGGCTGACGCTCTAGCCGGCCCTCGCCACCTCGGCCCCGGGCCTGCGTTCACGTCAAACCCCGGTGGTACGCCTCCCGGGGCATCGCCAACTACCTCGTCGTCGACCCGCTCGAAGGCCACTGCGTGACGATGTGGAACCCGGGCCCCGACGGCTACCGCGGCCGTGACGTCGTTCCGTACGGCGCCGATCCGACCGTCGACTCGCCCCTGGGCGGGCTGACGCTGCGCACGGACCGGCTGCCCGTGGACCCGAAGGCCCGCCGGTCCTGAGTCAATACCGCGGCGCCGGTAGGCTCGGGGTGTGAACGCAGGAGAAACACAGCGGCGGCCTTGGATCGTGGGGGTGTCCGGCGCGTCCGGAACCCCGTATGCGGCCGCCGTGCTGCGCGCGCTGCTGGCGGCCGGGGAGAGCGTCGACCTGGTGGTCTCCCGCGCCTCCCGGCTGACCCTCCTCGACGAGACGGGCCTCGCCTTCCGGGACGCGCACTGGCGGGACGACCTGCGCGCCTGGCTGGCCCGCGGGGCCGACGGCAAGCCCGAGACCTTCGGCGCCTTCGAGGACCGGATCGACGCCGTACGCCACTGGAGCGCCGGGGACCTGGCGGCCGGGCCGTCCTCCGGCTCGTACCCCGCCAAGGGCATGATCATCGTGCCCGCCTCGACCGCCTGCGTCGCCGGAGTCGCCCTCGGCCTCTCCAAGGACCTGCTCCAGCGGGCGGCGAGCGTGACCCTCAAGGAGGGGCGCAGGCTCGTCGTCGCCGTCCGCGAGACCCCGCTGAACGGGCAGACGCTGCGCCACCTGGTCACGCTCGACGACGCGGGCGCGGCCGTCGTCCCCGCCTCACCCGCGTTCTACGCGGGCGCCACGCACATCCAGGACCTGGTCGACTTCGTCGCCGGACGGGTGCTCGACGCGGCGGGCGTCGAGCACCGGCTCTACCGCCGCTGGGAGGGCGAACTCGGCGGCGGTTCCCGCGGCACCACCTGAGCACAGCACGTCATCAACTTTCAGGATCTCTTCAGCGGAAGGCTATCGATCGCATGGACGCGGTGGACAGGCAGCTCATCCAGGCCCTGAGGGAGAACGGCCGGGCCTCCTACGCGGAGCTGGGACGCCTCGTCGGACTGTCGGGACCCAGTGTCACCGACCGCATCAACCGGCTGGAGGCCGCCGGCGTCATCACCGGCTACCGCGCCACGGTCGACTCCGCCTCGCTCGGTCTCGGCGTCACCGCCCTGATCGGCATCTCGCTCTCCGACGCCGCCGACCACGAGGACGTGGCACGCCGGCTGAAGGACCTCACCGAGATCGAGGACTGCTGGTTCATCGCCGGCGACGACTCGTTCATGCTCAAGGTGCGCTCCAGCGACGTGGACGGACTGGAGAAGACCATCCGCCGGCTGTCCGGCACCAAGGGCGTCTCCCGGACCCGTACGACGATCGTGCTCTCCACCAAGTGGGAGAACCGCGTCGGCGAACTGCCGGAGGAGGAGTAGGGCGCCGAAAGCGCTGATGGGGGCCGCTCGCCCGCGATCCGCGGGGGAGTACCGTGGACTCGGTTCGTCACAGGGAGAGGTACACGCATGGATGTCGGGCTCAAGCGCGAGCTGGAGGACAAGGTCCGGGCCGGTGAGCGGCTGACCCGCGAGGACGGCATCGCGCTGTACGAGTCGGACGACCTGGCCTGGCTCGGCGGTCTCGCGCACGAGGTGCGGACGCGCAAGAACGGCGACGTCGTCCACTTCAACGTCAACCGTCACCTCAACATGACGAACGTGTGCACCGCGTCCTGCGCGTACTGCTCGTTCCAGCGCAAGCCGGGCGAGAAGGACGCGTACACGATGCGCATCGAGGAGGCCGTCCGGCTCGCCAAGGCGATGGAGGGCGAGAACCTCACCGAGCTGCACATCGTCAACGGCCTGCACCCGAACCTGCCGTGGCGCTACTACCCGCGGTCGCTCAGCGAGCTGAAGAAGGCCCTCCCGGACGTCTCGCTGAAGGCGTTCACCGCCACGGAGATCCACCACTTCGAGACCATCTCCGGGCTGAGCGCCTCCGAGATCCTCGACGAGCTGATCGACGCCGGCCTGGAGTCGCTGACCGGCGGCGGCGCCGAGATCTTCGACTGGGAGGTCCGCCAGCACATCGTGGACCACCGGACGCACTGGGAGGACTGGTCGCGCATCCACCGCCTCGCGCACGAGAAGGGTCTCAAGACCCCGTGCACGATGCTGTACGGCCACATCGAGGAGCCGCGCCACCGCGTGGACCACGTGCTGCGCCTGCGCGAACTCCAGGACGAGACCGGCGGCTTCCAGGTCTTCATCCCGCTGCGCTACCAGCACGACTTCGTGGACGTGAAGGACGGCAAGGTCCGCAACCGGCTCCAGGCGCGCACGCAGATGGCGACCGGCGCCGAGGCCCTCAAGACCTTCGCGGTCTCCCGGCTGCTCTTCGACAACGTGCCGCACGTGAAGGTGTTCTGGGTCATGCACGGCGTGCAGACCGCCCAGCTCGCCCTCCAGCACGGCGCCGACGACATGGACGGCTCCGTCGTCGAGTACAAGATCACGCACGACGCCGACAACTACGGCACGCCGAACAAGCTGACCCGCGAGGACCTGCTCGACCTGATTCGCGACGCCGGCTTCCGCCCGGTCGAGCGCAACACCCGGTACGAGATCATCCGCGAGTACGACGGCCCCGACCCGGCGCGCCGCGAGTCCCCCCAGCCCATGCGGGTCTGACCTACCGATGGGACTGACCTTCCGCCTGGACCCGCCCGTGGGCCCGGAGCTCCGTGACGGCGTGCTCGCGCTGTGGACGGACGTCTCCAACGCGGGCGGCTCCGTGGGCTTCGTACCGCCCGTGACGGCCGAGGACATCCGGCCCGAGTGGCTCAAGCACCTCGCCGCGATGGCCGAGCGGCGCACCCGCCTCCTCGTCGGGTACGACGAGGACGGCGCGGTCGCCGCCACCGCCTTCCTCTCCCTCAACACGCACCGGCTGATGCGGCACTGGCTGTGGCTCTACACGGTGATGGTGCACCCCCGGCACCAGGGCCTGGGGTACGGCCGCGACCTGCTCGCCGCCGCCGAGGAGGCCGCCGCCTCCCTGCCCGGCATCGAGGCGATACGGCTCACCTGCCGCGGCGGGCAGGGCCTGGAGCGCTTCTACGCCTCCTGCGGCTACCAGGAGGTCGGCCGGGTGCCGGGCGCGATCCGGGTCGCGCCCGGCGACGACCGCGACGACGTCACGATGCTGCTGCCGCTGGCCGCCGCCGGCAACCGAGCCCCCGGCGAAAGATCCGCTTTGGGCCGTGCTTCACTGGAGAGTGCCCCTTCGGGACCTCCCCGCGCCCCCGGGAACGCGGGACGGGAGATCCCCACGGAACGGAAGAGTGGATTGAGATGCTCCGCTACACACTGATGCGCCTCGGTGTCTTCGTGGGTTGCTTCGTGGTCGTCTGGGGCCTCGTCTACTCCGGCATCGCCCCGCGCGGCCTCGGCGACTCCAACTACATGTGGGTCGTCCTGCTCGCCCTGGTGATCTCCGCGCCCATCAGCTTCGTCGTGCTGCGCGGCGAGCGCGACCGGGCCTCCGCGCAGGTCGTGGCCCGGGTCGACCGCGCCAAGGCCAACCTGGAGCGCAACCGCACGCAGGAGGACGTCGTCGACGACGCCGCCCGCGGCGCGCACGGCGGGGCCTCCTGACGTTCCGCTCCCGCCCCCGGGCGTGAGCGGCCCCTCGTACGCTTGCCCGTATGGGTGCTGTGAAGAACAAGCGGATGCCGCGTGCGGTGCGGGAGCGGCAGATGCTCGACGCCGCCGTACAGACCTTCGGTCAGCGGGGGTACCGGGCCGCGTCGATGGACGAGATCGCCGATCTGGCGGGCGTGTCCAAGCCGTTGGTGTACCTGTACCTGAACTCCAAGGAAGACCTGTTCACGGCATGCATCCGGCGTGAGGCGAAGGCACTGACCGCGGCGGTGCGGGCCGGCGTCCGGCCGGGGCTGCCCGCCGACCGGCAACTCTGGGACGGACTGCGGGCGTTCTTCGAGCACACCGCGCGCAACCCCGACGGCTGGGCGGTGTTGCACCGGCAGGCCCGTACGCACGGGGAGCCGTTCGCCGCCGAGGTCACCGCGATGCGGGAGGAACTCGTCGCGTTCGTCACCCAGTTGATCGTCATCGCGGCCCGCGAGGCGCACCGTGACCCCTCCCTCGCCGAGCGCGAGGTCGCCGGGCTCGCGGAAGCCCTCGTCGGCGCCGCCGAGTCCCTCGCCGCCTGGGCCAACGCCACGCCGGGCGTCTCCGCCAAGCAGGCGTCGGCCACCCTCATGAACTTCGCCTGGGCGGGACTCGGCGAGCTGATGGCGGGGCGTCCCTGGGCGCCCCCGTCGGAGCACTAGCCGTCGTCTCCGGTCGCCCGCCGCTGCCGCTCGCCGTCCGCCGGGAGGGTGCCGAGGTCGCGGGCCTCGCCGGTCAGGTGCAGGCGGTCGCCCTCGCCCCGGAGCGCGAAGGCGGTCCCCTCCGACGTGTACGTCACCGTGCCCGGAAGCAGGACGGGAGCCTTGAACTCGGCGCGTACGTGGAGTGCGCCGCCGGTCGGGTGCTCCGCCAGGCAGCGGGCGACCGTCCACATCCCGTGGGCGATGGCCCGCGGGAAGCCGAAGAGGCGGGCGGTGAGGGAGTGCAGGTGGATCGGGTTGCGGTCGCCGGAGACGGCGGCGTAGCGCCGGCCGGTGTCGGCGCCCACCCGCCACGTGGCCATGACGGGCGGGCGCTCCGACCCGGGTGACGCGGGCGCCCGCCTACCGGGCGCCTGCCTCTCGGGCGCCTGCCTCGCGGGTGGCGGCGGAGGGGCGGGGTCGGCCGGGTGGGCCGTGCGGTGGCGGGCCAGGTAGGTGCTGCGCGACTCCCAGACGACCGTGCCGTCGGTGGCCGCCTCGGTCACGACGACCGCCTGCGTGCCCCGGCGGTGCGGCGCCAACTCCTCGATGAACACCGTCAGTTCGTACTCCGCCCCGGTGCCGAGGGGCTGGTGCCGGGTGATCTCGATCGAGGTGTGCACGAGGCCGAGGAGCGGGAGCGGGAACGAGCGGGCCGCCATGAGCCGCATGGCGAGCGGGAAGCCCAGGACGTGCGGGTACGTCACCGGAAGGGCGTCGGCGCCGGTCGCGAAGCCGCACACCCGCTCGTACGCCGCCAGGCGGGCCAGGTCGATGCGGACGCCGGGCAGGGTCAGGCGCGTCGGCGTGTGCGCGGCCCCGGGCCGGGGGCGCCGCTTGAGCAGGGAGAGGGCGGCGCCCCGGGCGAGGAGGGGCGTGAGTGCGGGGGGTGCCGTCAGGACGGTGCGGTCGGTGGGGGCGGTGCGGGCGGTGCGGTTCTGCACGGGGGCTCCTGGGCGTCGGTGCGTGTGGTGCGGTGTCCTCTGGTGGGCGTCGGGCGCTTTCCCCCGGTGGGTGGGTCGGGGCCGTGCCGGTACATCCGGCAGTCGGTTGTTGGTGTCGGCGTCCGTCACCGGCGTTCCTCGGTTGCTTACGTCCCGTGCCCGACGGCCATGTGATGTACCGGCACGGCCCCTTCGGTGCCAGGGCGGCTTGCGGTCCGTGGGCGGCTGAGCCACGGGGGCCCGGGCCCGGTGGCTCGGGTGCGGGGCCCGCCCTGGCCGAGGGCGGGGGTCTCTCCGCTTCCGCTGCGGGCAATCGTGCCGCTGGGGGCGATGGGGGAGGGTGGGCGCAGGCGGCTCCCCGCCGGCGCCGGGCTCGCCGACCCACTTCGACGCGGGCCCGAGTGCTGGGTGCTGGTGGAGGAGAGGGGAGTTGGCCACTCGGGCGGTGCGGCGGGGGCGCCGGGTGTGCCGGCCCGGCTCGTCGCCGACTGCAGCGCCGGGTGACGGTGCGGGCGAGGCGAGTTGGCCCGCCCGGGCGGTGCGGCGGGGGGCGCCGACCCGCCTCGATGTCCGCTGCAACGCCCGGGTGCTGGGCGGGGGAGGGGAGCAAGCCGGGCTCTCCGGTGGGCCGGGCGCGTCAGCCCTACGCTCCGAGGAGGCTCTGGCCGCACACCCGTAGCACCTGCCCGTTCACGGTCCCGGAGGCGGGATGGGCCAAGTAGGCCGTCGTCTCGGCGACGTCGACCGGCAGGCCGCCCTGCCCGAGGGAGTTCATCCGGCGCCCCGCCTCCCGGATGAGCAGCGGCACCGCGGCCGTCATCCGGGTCTCGATGAAGCCCGGGGCGACCGCGTTGACCGTGATGCCGTGCTCGGCGAGCGCCCGCGGGGCCAGTGACCGGACGAGTCCGGCCACGCCCGCCTTCGCGGCGGCGTAGTTCGTCTGGCCCGCGTTGCCGGCGAGTCCCGCGATGGACGCGGTCGCCACGATCCGCCCCCCGCGCCGCAGCGCCCCGGCGGCCAGCAGCGCGTCCGTCGTGCGCAGCACGCTCGCGAGGTTCACGTCGAGGACCGGACTCCACCGCTCCGCGGGCATGTTGACGAGCCGCCGGTCCCGGGTGACGCCCGCGTTGTGGACGAGGACGTCGAGCCCGCCGGGCAGCGCCCCGGCGATCCGGGCGCCCGCGTCGGCCGCGGTGATGTCGAGCGCCAGCGCGCTGCCGCCGAGCCGCTCGGCGACCGCCGCCAGTTCGGCGCCCGCGGAGGGGACGTCGAGGCACACCACGGTGGCCCCGTCCCGGGCCAGCGTCGCGGCGACCGCCTCGCCGATGCCGCGCGCGGCTCCCGTGACGAGCGCCGTCCGCCCGGCGAGGGGCCGCGACCAGTCCTCGGGCGCCGTCACCTCGCCGCCGCCGACCTCGATCACCTGCCCGCTGACGTAGGCCGACTTGGGGGAGAGGAGGAAGCGGAGCGTCGATTCCAGGGCGGCGGCCGTCGCGGTGCGGGTGACCCGAACCAGCGTGACCGTGCGGCCGCCGCCGATCTCCTTGCCCAGCGAGCGCACGAACCCCTCCAGCGCCTGCTGGGCCGCGGCCCGGTGGTGGTCGGCCGGGTCGGGCGGCGTGCCGAGGACCACGACCCGCCCGCTCGCGGCGATGGAGCCGGCCACGGGATGCAGCGCGGCGTGCACCTCGGCGAGTCCGTCGAGGTCGGCGACGCCGGTGGCGTCGAGCAGGACGGCCGCGGGCCGGGCGGCCTCCGCCCGCACCTCCAGACCCGTGCGGGCCGGCACGTCCGCGAGGTCGAAGCCCGGTTTCCCCGCCGTCAGGTGCAGCAACGGCCCTTCCAGGGCGGGACGTTCGGCCGACCAGCGGTGCAGCGCGGCGGGCTGCGGCAGCCCGAGTCCGCGGGTCAGGAAGCGGCCCGGCGCGGTGCCGGCGAAGCGCAGATAGCGGTCGGCCATTGTCCAACTCCCAGCGAGGACGTTACTTTACTCCGGAGTAAGGTTACCGCTGGTAAGGCTACGTCAGGGTCAGGAGCAGGTCGAGATGAATCCCATCGGTCCGGCACGGGCGCCCCTCGGCGCGGCGGCCGCACGCCCCGTCGCGGTCGTCGGCGGCACCCGCATCCCCTTCGCCCGCTCCGACGGCCCGTACGCGACGGCCTCGAACCAGGAGATGCTGACCGCCGCCGTCGACGGCCTCGTGGAGCGCTTCGGCCTCCAGGAGGCGAGCGCCGTCGGGGAGTTGGTCGCCGGCGCCGTCCTCAAGCACAGCCGCGACTTCAACCTCGCCCGCGAGACCGTGCTCGGCTCGCGGCTGGACGCCCGCACCCCCGCGTACGACATCCAGCAGGCCTGCGGCACCGGCCTCCAGGCGGTGATCGCCGCCGCCAACAAGATCGCCCTCGGTCAGACGGAGTCCGCCGTCGCGGGCGGCGCCGACACGGCGAGCGACGCGCCCCTCGGGGTCAACGACGCGCTGCGCCGCATCCTGCTCGAAGCGCGCCGCGCCAAGTCGCCCGGCGCGCGCCTGAAGGCGCTGGCCCGCATCCGGCCCCCGCACCTCGTCCCCGACGTCCCCCGCAACGCCGAGCCGCGCACCGGCCTGTCCATGGGCGAGCACGCCGCCGTCACCGCCCGCGCCTGGGGCGTCTCGCGCGAGGCGCAGGACGAACTCGCGGCGGCGAGCCACCGGCGGCTGGCGGCCGCGTACGACCGGGGCCTGTTGGACGGTCTGGTGGTCCCCTTCCGCGGGCTCACCCGGGACCAGAACCTGCGGCCGGGTTCCACGGTGGAGAAACTCGCCTCGCTCAAGCCGGTGTTCGGGACCGGAGCCCCCGGTCCGACCATGACGGCGGGCAACTCGACGCCGCTCACGGACGGCGCGGCGGTCGTCCTGCTGGCGAGCGAGGAGTGGGCGGCGGCCCGGGAGCTGGAGCCGCTCGCGTACCTGACGGCGTACGAGACCGCCGCGGTCGACTTCGTCGGCGGCGACGTCGCGGGCGGCGAGGACGGGCTGCTGATGGCGCCCGCCCACGCGGTGCCGCGGATGCTGGAGCGGGCCGGACTCGGCATCGAGGACTTCGACTTCGTCGAGATCCACGAGGCGTTCGCCTCCCAGGTCCTCGCCACGCTGGCCGCCTGGGAGAAGCGCGGACTCGCCCCGGTCGACCGCGCCCGCCTCAACGTGGCCGGCTCGTCCCTGGCCACCGGCCACCCCTTCGCCGCGACCGGCGCCCGCGTCGTCGCCACCCTCGCCGCGCTGCTCGCGGAGCGGGGCACCCCGGGCCGCGGACTGATCTCCGTCTGCGCCGCCGGCGGGCAGGGGGTGACGGCGATCCTGGAGCGCCCCTGACGGCCGCGGGCGCCCGGCAGCCGCGATGCCCGGCCGTCACGGCGCCCGGGCCTACCGCCGGTAACAACTCGCACGCCGCCCGCCCCGGAGCCCCACAAGCCCCACACGCGAGCGCCGTACGATCCCCGTCTCACCCGGCGCGGCGGACGCCGCCCGCCTGAACTCCCCGACCCCCGGCGCCGTACGAGGGAGCGCGACCCTCGTCCCTCCCGGGTCCCCGCAGCCAAGGAGCCGCCCCGTGTCCAGCCTGTACGCGTCCCCGCCCCCGCCCGCGGAACCGGAGATCAAGCGGCTGGACGGCGTCGTGCGCGAGGTGTCCCTGCCGCCCCTCGTCGCACCGGTCACCCACGGCTCGCTCGCGGACATCCCCTTCGACAACGCGGTGGCCGCGCCCGGCGCCCCCGTCCTCAGCCGCAAGGACCAGGACGGCCGCTGGCGTGACGTGAGTGCCGCCGAGTTCGCGGCGGAGGTGCTCGCGGTCGCGAAGGGCCTGATAGCCGAGGGCCTGGTGCCGGGCGACCGCATCGCCATCATGTCGCGGACCACGTACGAGTGGACGCTCCTGGACTTCGCCGCCTGGGCGGCCGGCCTGGTCACCGTCCCCGTCTACCCGACGTCCTCCGTCTTCCAGACCCGCTGGATCCTCCAGGACTCGGGGGCCGTCGCCCTCGCCGCGGAGTCCGTCGCCCAGGCCGCCGCCCTCGGCCCCGAGCGCGACCGCATCCCCGACCTGCGGCACATGTGGGTCTTCGAGAAGGGCCACCTGGAGCGGCTCGCCGAGCTGGGCCGCGAGATCCCCGACCAGGAGGTCGCCGTACGCCGGGGGGTGCTCGGCCCGGACACCCTCGCCACCCTCATCTACACCTCGGGCACCACCGGCCGCCCCAAGGGCTGCGCCCTCACCCACGGCAACTTCTTCGCCGAGATCGACAACGCGATCGAACTGCTCTACCCGATCTTCAAGGCGCGGACCTCGGAAGCCGCCTCCACGCTGCTCTTCCTGCCCCTCTCGCACGTCTTCGGCAGGATGGTCGCCATCGCCTGCCTGCGGGCCCGGGTCAGACTGGGCCACGCCCCGAGCCTGCGCACCGACGATCTCCTCGCCGACCTGGCCGGCTTCAGGCCCACCTTCCTGCTGGCCATCCCGTACGTCCTGGAGAAGGTCTTCAACACCGGCCGCGCCACGGCCGAGAAGCTGGGCCGCGGCTCCTCCTTCGACCGCGCGGCCGCCATCGCGCGCCGCTACGGCGAGGCCCTGGAGGCCCGCCGCCACGGCACCGGTCCGGGCCCCGGACCCGGCCTGCGCGCGGCCCGCGCCCTCTACGACCCGCTCGTCTACCGCCGGATCCGCAACGCCCTGGGCGGCCGGGTCCGCTACGCGATCTGCGGTGGCTCCCCGCTCGGCCGCCGCATGGCCGCCTTCTACGCCGGCGCCGGCATCGAGATCTACGAGGGCTACGGCCTCACCGAGACCACTGCGGCCGCCACCGTCACCCCGCCGGCCAAGCCCCGGCTGGGCACCGTCGGCCTGCCCGTGCCGGGCACCCGGGTGCGCGTCGCCGCCGACGGCGAGGTGCTGCTGAGCGGCGGACAGGTCTTCCGCGGCTACTGGGACCCGCACGCGGGCGGGGTCGTCGACGCGGCGCCGGACGGCTGGTTCGCCACGGGCGACCTCGGCGAACTGGACGACGACGGCTATCTGACCATCACCGGCCGCAAGAAGGAGATCCTGATCACGGCCGGCGGCAAGAACGTGGCTCCGGCCCCGCTGGAGGACTGGCTCCGCGCCCACCCGCTGATCGCCCAGTGCATGGTCCTCGGCGACCGCCGCCCCTACATCACGGCCCTCATCACCCTGGACCCCGAGGGCATCACCCACTGGCGCCAGATGAACGGCAAGCACGGTGTGCCGCCGCAGCTCCTGCTGGACGACCCGGACCTGCACGCCGTGCTCCAGCGCGCCGTCGACGAGGCCAACAAACTCGTCTCCCGCCCGGAGTCCATCCGCCGCTACGCCATCCTGCCCGGCGCCTTCACGGAGGAGGCGGGTCAGCTGACCCCGTCGATGAAGCTGCGCCGCGAGGTGATCCTGCGGGACTTCTCCCGCCAGGTGGAGGCGATGTACGAGCGGTGACGACAGGCAGGAGCCCCGCACCGGGCTGGTGCGGGGCTCCTTGGGTACTACTGATTGTTCCGGATCAAAGCACTGGGCTCATGGAGCCGAAGGCTTAGAGCGGGGTGACGTTCTCCGCCTGCGGACCCTTCGGGCCCTGGGTGACGTCGAAGGAAACCGACTGGTTCTCTTCGAGAGAGCGGAAACCGCTCGCGTTGATGGCGGAGTAGTGGACGAAGACGTCCGGGCCGCCGCCTTCCTGGGCAATGAAGCCAAAGCCCTTTTCGGCGTTGAACCACTTCACGGTTCCGGTAGCCATAAGCCCTCCTTGGGCCCAAAGGGTTGCCCTGCTCCAGAACCTGCAAGGTGTAAACAACAGCGTGTTGACAACTGCATTCATCTGAAAACGACGAGAGCCCGCGGTCACATGCTCCGCAGGCTCTGTACTGCAAGGGAAACCAAACTGCAACTTGCGGCGAGCCTAGCATGCGGGCAGCCGAAAGCAACAGAGGGAAAGATCACGTCACCCGGATGTTTGACGATCCTCTGATCGGGGTTGACGTCGCGGTGCCGACTCGCTGTCACGAGGGTTGACACAAGAGGTCCGGAGGGTTTCCGCAACCACTCGGGGACCCGGAGCCTGCACCGTACCGCATGGGGGCTAGCCTCGCGATGTGGACAATTCTCGCACCCGGCCGCGCGTCGGCCACATCCAGTTCCTGAACTGCCTGCCCCTGTACTGGGGGCTCGCGAGAACGGGCACGCTCCTCGACTTCGAGCTCACCAAGGACACCCCGGAGAAGCTCAGCGAGAAGCTGGTGCGGGGAGATCTCGACATCGGGCCGATCACGCTCGTCGAGTTCCTCAAGCACGCCGACGAGCTGGTCGCCTTTCCCGACATCGCGGTCGGCTGCGACGGCCCGGTGATGTCCTGCGTGATCGTCTCGCAGGTGCCCCTGGAGCAGCTGGACGGTGCCCGGGTCGCCCTCGGCTCGACCTCGCGCACCTCCGTGCGCCTCGCCCAGCTGCTGCTGGCCGAGAAGGTCGGGGTCCAGCCGTCGTACTACACGTGCCCGCCGGATCTCAGCCTGATGATGCAGGAGGCCGACGCCGCCGTCCTCATCGGCGACGCGGCGCTGCGCGCCAACCTCCTGGACGGCCCGAAGTTCGGCCTGGAGGTGCACGACCTGGGCGCGCTGTGGAAGGAGTGGACGGGCCTGCCGTTCGTCTTCGCGGTGTGGGCGGCCCGGCGCGACTACCTGGAGCGCGAGCCCGTCGTCACCCGTAAGGTCCACGAGGCCTTCCTCGCCTCCCGGGACCTCTCGCTCGACGAGGTCGCCAAGGTCGCCGAGCAGGCGGCCCGCTGGGAGGCCTTCGACGAGAGCGTCCTGGAGCGGTACTTCACGACGCTCGACTTCCGCTTCGGCGGCCCGCAGCTGGAGGCCGTCACGGAGTTCGCCCGCCGGGTCGGCCCCACGACCGGGTTCCCGGCCGACGTCGAGGTACGGCTGCTGGAGCCCTGAGGCTCCCGGCCCCGGCGGCACTACCCTGCTGGGGAACGCACGCGTACGGGGGAGAGGTGGGCGTGATGCAGCCGCTGGAATCCGGCGAACCCACCGTCGTGGGGCCCTACCGGCTGCTCGGCCGGCTCGGCTCCGGCGGTATGGGCCGGGTCTATCTGGGCCGCAGCGCGGGCGGGCGCACGGTCGCGGTCAAGATGGTGCACCCGCACTTCGCGCTGGACGAGGAGTTCCGGGCCCGCTTCCGGCGCGAGGTGGACGCCGCGCGCCGGGTGGGCGGCGCCTGGACGGCCCCGGTGCTGGACGCCGACCCCGGGGCGCCGGTGCCCTGGGTCGCGACCGGGTACGCGGCGGGTCCCTCGCTGGCGGGCGCGGTCGCGGACGGCGGAGCGCTGCCCGAACACTCCGTACGGGTGCTCGGCGCGGGCCTCGGCGAGGCGCTCGCCGCGGTGCACGCGCTCGGGCTGGTCCATCGCGACGTCAAACCGTCCAACGTGCTGCTGACCCTCGACGGCCCGCTGCTGATCGACTTCGGCATCGCCCGGGCCACCGACGGCACGGCCTCCCTGACCTCGACGGGCGTGTCGGTCGGCTCGCCCGGCTACATGGCGCCCGAGCAGATCCTCGGCAGGGGGGTCGCCGCCGCCGCGGACGTCTTCTCCCTGGGCGCGGTGCTGGCGTACGCGTCGACGGGCCGGTCGCCCTTTCCCGGCGAGTCCTCCGCCTCGCTGCTCTACAAGGTGGTGCACGAGGAGCCCGAACTCGGTGAACTGGCGGGCGAGCTGCGGGAGCTGGTGTCCCGCTGCCTGGCGAAGGACCCCGGTGCCCGGCCCGCCCCGGAGGAGGTCGCCCGGCGGCTGGCCCCGCAGGGCGCGGCCCGGCTGGTCGCGACGGGCTGGCTGCCCGGGCCGCTGGTGGAGCAGGTCAGCCGGAGCGCCGTCCAGCTGCTGAACCTGGAGGCGGGCGACGCGGCGCCCTCGGGTCCGGTCGGCTTCACCAGCCCCTCGGTGGGCGGGGTGCCCGGACCGCTGTCCGCGGCGGGCGCGGGGTCCGCCCGGGACGCGGTGCCGTCCGAGGGGGCCTTCGCGGCGGGAGGCTCCGGCGGGCGGTTCGGGCAGCCGCCCTCGGGGGTGTTCGGGCCGCCGCCCGCGATGCCCTCCGGGTCCGTGCCGGTGCCGCGCATCCCCGACGGGCCGCCGCGTCCCTTCCCGGCGGCGGCGGGCACCGCGGGGCCCCAGGACTCCGTACCGGCCCGTGAGCACACGGGCCCGCAGCAGGACGGCCGGCCCGGCAGGCTCTCCGTGAGCGTGGCCGCGACCTCCACGACCGGGGCCAACGGGCGCGGCAGGAAGCTGAGTTGCACGGTCGCGCTCGGGGTCGTCGGGGCGCTGGCCGCGGTGACGGTGGGGTCGGTGTTCCTCCTCCGCCTCATCCAGGGCGACGGCTCGGGCGGCAACGACACGGCGGGCGGGAGCCCGTCGGCCTCCGCGAGCACGCCCTTGCCCGGCGGCGCCGCCGGCCGCATCCCGGCGTCCTACCTCGGCACCTGGGAGGGGGACGCCCGCGCGCTCGACGGCGCCCTCGCCGCCGGCACGATCCGCGTCACCGTGCGCCAGGCGTCGCCCGGGGAGGAGTTCGGCACGTTCCGGCAGACCGACCAGCTCGGCGGGACCTGCGACGACGTCCTCGTCCTGAAGAAGGTCACCGCCAAGCAGCTCGTCGCCACCAGCGTCGCCGACAAGTCCAACGGCTCGCACTGCACGACGGGCCGGCACGAGGTGCGGCTGACCCCGACCGGCGACGACCTCGCCTACGAGACGGACAACCGGGCGGCCGGCGACCCGACCGCGCGGATGTCCCGGGTCAAGTAGCGGGCCCGGGGCGGTTTTCGGGGTTCATCCGCGCCACCCGCCCTCGTAGGGTGGGCGCGTGGATCTCGACGTGTGGCTCACCGCGCTCGCCGCCGGATGGGGTGCGGCCGCCGGGCTGCTGGTGCCGCGGGCCGCGTACCGCTTCGCCGTCGCGCCGGACGAGCCCTGGCGGGACCGCTGCCCCGACGGACACGCGATCACCGGTGTCGCCGGCGGCTGGCTCGGCCCGGCGCGCTGCCCGGACGGCGGCCGGTACGGGCCCGCGACCGCCGCCGTCTGCCTGGCCACCGCCCTGGTCTGCGCCGCCCTGGCGCTCGCCACCGGGACGCGGCCCGAGCTGCTCGCCTGGCTGCTGCTCGCGCCGCTCGCGGTGCTGCTCGCCGTGGTCGACTTCCGGGTGCAGCGGCTGCCCGACGCGCTCACCCTGCCGCTCGCGGGCGCCGCGCTCGCCCTGCTCGGCGTGGCCGCGCTGGCGCCGGAGCACGCGGGGGACTGGCCGACCGCGCTCCTCGGTTCGCTCGCGCTCGGCGTCGCGTACTTCGTCCTCTTCCTCATCAGCCCCCGGGGGATGGGCTTCGGGGACGTGAAACTGGCCCTCGGACTCGGCGCCGTGCTCGGCTGGTACGGGTGGAGCGTGCTGTTCCTCGGGACCTTCGCCGGGTTCCTGTTCGGCGGTCTGTACGGGCTGGCTCTGGTCGTGGCGCGGCGGGCCGGGCGCAGGACGTCGATCCCCTTCGGCCCGTTCCTGCTCGCGGGAGCCTTCGCGGGCCTGCTGATCGGGGCGTACGCGGCCTGACGTCGGGGCGCCGGGAGCGCTGGCGTAGGCTGGTTCGGTCCGTCCACACCCTTACGAAAGGGACACACCCGGTGACCGAGAAGGCCGACCTCCAGTCCGTCCTCGACCGTGCCGCCGAGGGTGGGCGGATCACCCCCGACGAGGCGCTCGACCTCTACCGCGACGCCCCGCTGCACGCGCTGGGCGCCGCCGCCGACGCCGTACGCCGCCGCCGGTACGCCGGGACCGAGCAGATCGCGACGTACATCATCGAGCGCAACATCAACTACACGAACGTGTGCGTCACGGCGTGCAAGTTCTGCGCCTTCTACGCGGCCCCCAAGGACACCGCCAAGGGCTGGACGCGCGACCTCGACGACATCCTGCGCCGCTGCGCGGAGACGGTCGAGCTCGGCGGCACGCAGATCATGTTCCAGGGCGGGCACCACCCGGACTACGGCGTCGAGTACTACGAGAAGCACTTCGCCGCGATCAAGCAGGCGTACCCGCAGCTCGTCATCCACAGCCTGGGGGCCAGCGAGGTCGAGCACATGGCCCGCATCTCCGGGGTCTCCGTGGAGGAGGCGATCCAGCGCATCCACGCCGCCGGGCTCGACTCCTTCGCCGGGGCCGGCGCCGAACTGCTGCCCGCGCGGCCCCGCAAGGCGATCGCCCCGCTGAAGGAGAGCGGCGAGCGCTGGCTGGAGATCATGGAGATCGCGCACGGCCTGGGCGTCGAGTCGACGTCCACCATGCTGATGGGCACCGGCGAGACGAACGCCGAGCGCATCGAGCACCTGCGGATGATCCGTGACGTGCAGGACCGCACCGGCGGCTTCCGCGCCTTCATCCCGTACACCTACCAGCCCGAGAACAACCACCTCAAGGGCCGGACGCAGGCCACGCTCTTCGAGTACCTGCGCATGATCGCCATCGCCCGGCTGTTCCTCGACAACGTCGCCCACATCCAGGGCTCGTGGCTGACCACCGGCAAGGAGGTCGGCCAGCTGTCGCTGCACTACGGCGCGGACGACCTCGGCTCGATCATGCTGGAGGAGAACGTGGTCTCCTCGGCCGGTGCCAAGCACCGCTCCAACCGCATGGAGATCATCGACCTGATCCGCAAGGCGGGCCGTGTCCCGGCCCAGCGGACCACGACCTACGAGCACATCGTCGTGCACGACGACCCGGCGGACGACCCGGTCGACGAGCGCGTCGTCTCGCACATCTCGTCCACGGCGATCGAGGGCGGCACGGCTCATCCCGAGCTGAAGCTGCTGGCCTCCAACTAGGCGCAAGGTGCTGACACTTCACGTAGCCGAGCAGTCGCCCGAGGCGGCGGTCCTGGTCGACGGGGCAACCGTCGCCGCCGTCGGCCCGTACGAGGAACTCGCCGCCGCCCACCCGGACGCGAAGGTGCGGCGCTGGCCCGGCATCCTGACGCCGGGACTGCTCAACCCGTACGCCCCGGAGCTCCTGGAGGCCATGTACCACCCGGACCCGCGCGAGGCCGACGGCTTCGGCACCGAGCCCATCGGCGGGGAGCGGGCCCGGCGGATCTTCCGTGCCGATCCCGCACGCGTCGGCGCGAGCGCACGGCGCGGGATCCAGCGGCTGCTGGCGCACGGCACGGTGGCGGTGGCCGGGGAGCTGCGGTCGCGGGCCGTGGCCGACGCGGTGCGCAGGGTCGGCCTCGCGGTGGGACGGCGGCCGGACCGGCTCCCGGGTCCGGCGGCACTGTCCCCGGCCCCGCTGATCGTGCTGCCGGCGCTGGTGCCCGGCGGTCCCGCCCGGTTCGCCGTGTTCGACGTCGCGGACCGCGCCGAACTGGTCCGGCGTGGTGCGGGGACCTGCGTGGCGACCGTGATCGGCGGACGGCTGGTGTACCGGAGCCGCTGATCACGGCATCCGGCGCCGGCTCAGCCCGTGAACGCCTCCGCGAAAGCGCCCGGGCTCTGCTCCACCCCAAGTCGGTGGCCGCGTCGTCGGACGAGGAGTCGTCCTCGTCGCACGGGCGGTCGCGGAAGGCGGACCACATCGACAGCCACGCGAGATCCTTGTGCACGGCGAACGCGCGCACCTGCGCCGCGTCGGCGAGGGTGAACGTCTCGCCGGCGACGTCGTTGACGCCGATCATCGAGGTGAGGGCGAGGCCCCGTCAGGCCGCCGCCGACGAGAGGCCGAAGACGTCCGCCGGCTGGTCGTGGGCGGCCTCGGCGGAGGCCAGGGCGTAGTCGCCCTTGTCACCGGCGTACGAACTGCCGTAGTTCATCGTCATGATGTCGACGGTGGAGACCTTCACGGCGTGGTCGTTCGCGGACTCCAGGAGCGCCAGGCCGTCGGCGTCGAGGCCCGACGGCATCACGGGCAGCGTGAACGAGACCTCCAGGTCGCCGCGTTGCTCCTGGAGCAGCCCGATGGCCTCCGAACGCCGGGCGACGGAGGCGGAGTCGGTCAGTTCGTCGCCCTCGATGCCGAAGTCGGCCCGGGTGGCCCCGGCCGCGTCCGGCGCGGCGCCGTAGGCGGCGGCCAGTTCGGCGGCGCTGCCGCAGGTGGACGCCAGTTCCTTGCCGGACGCCCCGCCGAAGGAGACGCGGACCTCGGCACCGGTGTCCGTGAGCGCCCGGAGGCGGGACGTCACCGCCGGGTCTCCGATGGCGTGCGTCCCGTTCCACTCCGGCGTGCGGCGGCTGCCGTCGGAGATCACGAACGCCAGGTTGTACGTCGCCGGTGAGCCGGCGGTGTCCGGGGCGGCGGCGGCCGTGGCGCTGACGTAGGGCTCGCCGGGTGGGTCGAGGACGTCGCGGCGCGCAGGAGGCCCCGGCTGCTGCCCTGAGCGGCGGCCCGATCGACCGGCGTACGGGCCGGGCGCCTGGGACGCGCCCGGCCCGTACTGCCACAATGGGCGCGTGACCCGCGCATCCCTGGACAAGCAGCCGCACGAAGTCGCCTCGATGTTCGACGACGTGGCGGAACGGTACGACCTGACGAACGACGTGCTGTCGCTCGGTCAGGCCCGGCTCTGGCGGAAAGAGGTCGCGAAGGCGGTCGACGCCCGGCCCGCCCAGAAGGTCCTGGACCTGGCGGCCGGCACCGCCACCTCCTCCCTCCCCTTCGCCCGCACCGGCGCCTACGTGGTGCCCTGCGACTTCTCGCTCGGCATGCTCCAGGTCGGCAAGCGGCGCAACCCCTGGCTGCCGCTGACGGCGGGCGACGCGACGAAGCTGCCCTTCCGGGACGACACCTTCGACGCGGTGACGATCTCCTTCGGGCTGCGCAACGTGCAGGACACGGACGCCGCCCTGAGCGAGCTGTACCGGGTGACCAAGCCCGGCGGGCGCGTCGTGATCTGCGAGTTCTCGCACCCGACCTGGGCGCCCTTCCGGACCGTCTACACGGAGTACCTGATGCGCGCGCTGCCGCCGGTCGCCCGCTCGGTGTCCTCCAACCCCGACGCGTACGTCTACCTCGCCGAGTCCATCCGCGCCTGGCCCGACCAGCCGGCCCTGGCCCGGCGCCTGCAGAAGGCGGGCTGGTCGAAGGTGGCCTGGCGGAACCTGACGGGCGGGGTCGTGGCGCTGCACCGGGGCCACAAGCAGGGCTGAGCGCGCGTCCGGGGCCCGAGGCGACGTCAATTCACCCGTACGAGTGGGGCGTTGTCGGGAACCGGTCAATGGGAAACTCGTGTCCGTTGATAACGCCTGACTTCGTCCGGTCACGGCCCGAGTTCTCTGGATGACGGAGCGTTCCCATGGCGTCGTACTGCCCGCACTGCGGTGCACCCGCTCCCGACGAGGCGCGCTTCTGCATGAAGTGCGGCCGTGAGCGGCTGCCGGTACCCGCGGGGGATCCGCCGCCGGCACCGCCGGCCGCCGCCCCGGAGCCGTCGGCCGCTCCGGCCGCCCCGGAGTCACCGGCCGCACCGGAGGCGCCGGCCGTGCCGGAGGCGCCGCCCGGGCCGCCCGCCGTCGCGCCCGCTCCCGAGGCGTTCGCCGCGCCCGGTGCTCCGCCGTTCCCGGGAGCCGTGCCGCCGGGACCGCCGCCACCCTTCCACCCGCCCACGCCCTCCGGACCGTCACCCGTCGGCGCCTTCCTCGGCCGTGCGCTCAAGGGCGACTGGGCCGGGTCCGCGCAGGCCGCGCTGTGGCCGGTCGGGCTGCTGCTCGTCGCGGCCGTGGCCCTGGCGATCCCCTCCTACGGGCAGGGCGACGACGTGGTCGTCGGGTTCGGCGACCGGATGCGGATCGCCCTGGCCGTGCTGCTCCAGGCCCTCGGCGGCGGATTCGAGGTGAAGGAGGCCGCCGACCCGATGTTCGGCACGGACGGCGGCAGCGGGTTCGGCTCCGAACTCGGCGGCGGGGCGCAGCTGTCGCTGGTCCCGCTGACCGTCACCGCGCTGTGGCTGGCCGCGTACGCGGTCGGTGTGCGGACGCTGCGCGGGCGGCTGGCCGTACGCCCGGAGCGCGGCGCGACCGCCGGGCTGGAGGCGGCCCTGCGGGTGGCGCTGCTGGTGACCGGCGCCGTGCTCGTGTTCGGGCTGTTCGCGCAGCCGACGGTGGCCGACGAGGTGGAGATCTCGGCCTCGCCGTGGCCCGCAGCGCTCGGTGCCCTGCTGCTCGGACTCGCCGTCGGCGGCGGGATGCTGCACCGCGACGACCTCGCCCAGTGGCTCGCCGTCCGGCCGGGGCCGCGGGCGTTCGTCCGCGCGACCGGCACGGCCCTGCGCGCGCTCGCCGTCGTCCTGGTCCTGTGCTCCCTCGTCGCCCTCGTCCGGCTGGCCCAGACGGACGACTTCGGCGACGGGTCCGAACTCGACGGCTCCGGCGTCTCCCCGTACCTGATCGTGCTGCTCCTGCTGCCCAACCTCGCGGTACTGGTCCTCGGTCTGTCCTGGGGCGCGCCCGTCGAGGTGGAGGCCCGCGGCAGCTCACCGTACGGCGGCGGGTACGAGCACCGCGCCTTCGGGCTCTCCGACCTGGGGGACGCCGTCAACTCCTGGGCCGTCGTGGGCGCGCTGGCCCTCGGCCTCGTCTGCGCGCTGACCCTGGGAGTCCTGGCCGCGCGGCGCTCCGCCGACCGGCGTGAGCAGCTGCTGTCGGCGGGTGTCTTCCTCGGGCTGTTCCTGCTGCTGGCCGGGACCGGGGGCCTGGGCGTGGAGGCCGCGGGCGGTCTGTCCGGCGGCTCGGACCAGGGCTCGGGCTTCGGCTCGGGAGACGCGCTCGCGGGCGGCTTCGGCATCGGGGTAAGCGTCCCGGACGCGCTGCTCTTCGGGCTGCTCTGGATCTTCGCGGCGGCCCTCCTGGCGCCGTACCTGCTGCGGATGACCGGGGCGCGGACGGCCCCGACCGCCCCGCCGCTGCCCCCGCCGCCCGCGGGCCCCGCCGGATTCGGGGCACCCGGGATGCCTGGGGTGCCCGCGCCCGCCTCCGCTCCCGGCGACCCGCACACCGTGCGCCTCGGCCACCAGGCGCCGCCAGATCAGGCCCCGCACGACCGGACTCAGGCCGATCGGGCCGCGCACGACCAGGCCGCGCACGGCCAAGCCGCGCACGGCCAGTCGGGGCCCGGGGAGGCCCCGCACGGCCAGGCCGGGCACGACCGGACCCCGCCCGTCCCACCGGTGCCCTACGTCCCCGCCATCCCGGCGCCCCACGCGGCCCCGGCACTCCCCGCACACGCGCTGCCCGTCCCGCCGGGGGCTCCCGCCGCCTTCGCCCCGTCCTCCCTCTCCGCGGGCCCCGTCACCCCGAAGCCGCGGGGCAGGGCACTCGTCTGGGTGGTCACCCTCGTGGTGGCGTTCGTCGTCGGGGGAGGTGCCGCGGCCGGCGTGCTCGTGTGGCAGGACAGCGAGTCGGAGGGCACTTCGGACAAGGCGCCCACGAAGGTGACGCCCGCGGACGAGAACACCCCCGCTCCGCCCGCGGAGTCCGGCGGGTCCCCGTCCCCGTCTCCGTCTCCGTCGCCTTCGGACGAGGCCACGGAGGGGCCCGCGGCGGCCTCCGGACTCCCCGACGGCTACCAGCGGTTGACCGACCCGATGGGCTTCTCCTTCGGCGTCCCCGAGGTGTGGGGCCGCGAGGGCGTCAAGAACGGCAACCAGGTGACCTACGCGGGATCGACCGGGATCGCCCACCTCCAGGTCGGGGTGATCGCGAACGCGGGCTACACCTCGTACGACAACTTCGTGACCCTGGAGAAGACCGCGAAGCGCAAGAACACCGGCTACAAGCGGGTCAAGCTGGAGCGCAACACCTTCCAGGGGCGGGCGGGGGCGATCTGGGAGTACACCTACACGGACGAGACCGGCCGGACCGTCCGCGCGAAGGACCAGGGCTACGTCGCCGACAACGGCACCGAGTACGCGATCATGATCGTCGGCCTCGACGAGCAGTGGGACACCGGCCTCTCGGAGACCTTCCGTATCGCCCTGGAGTCCTGGCGACTCACCTGAGCACTACGAACGGGCCGCCCGGTCCGTCCGGTTCGCGGCGCGGGCCGGACGGCGGCGGACCGGGCGGGCGCCGCGCGGGCCGCCCGTCCCGCCCGAGCCCGGCCGGGACAGGCACCGCCGGGTACCGCTGGGCACCGCCCCCGGTCCGGAGGCGCCCCCGCGGGCCGGCCGGAACCGTTCAGAGGGCCAGCCGGTAGCAGTGGCCCTCCTGGCGCGAGGCCGGGGTCGTGAACCGCTCGGCGAGCTCCATGCCCAGACGTCTGGTCACCGAGATGGACCGCTCGTTGCGGGCGTGGACCATCGCCACGACGCCCGGTACGCCCGCCGAGCGCACCCGGTCCAGCGTCGTGCGCGCGGCGGCGGTGACGTAGCCCCGGCCCCAGAACCGGCGCCCGAGCCGCCAGCCGATCTCGACCTCGCCCCGGGGCCCCCACTCGTGCGGCCAGGGCTGGGCGCCGGTGAAGCCGAGCACCTCGCCGTCGGCGCCGGTCACCGTCCACAGGCAGAAGCCGCGCTCGGCGTCGTGCCGGCGCTGCCGCGCGGTCAGCTCCTCGTACACGGACACCTCGGCCGGCACGCCCCCGTGGAACTCCATCACCTCCGGGTCGGCGAAGAGCCGGTGCCAGGCGAAGGCGTCCTCGTCGGTGGGTACACGAAGCCGTACTACGGGGAGAGCTCGGTTCACGGGGCAGCCCTTCAGCCGGGTGATCAGTACCGCTGCATAGACTGCCCATGTCCAGTGCCCGTCAGCACGCAGTTTCCGAACCTTGGGGAGAACCCGCCGTGACCGAGCCCCTCTCCGAAAACACCGCCGATGTCATCGTGGTCGGGGCCGGGCCGGCCGGTTCCGCGACCGCGTACCACCTGGCCAAGGCCGGACTCGACGTCCTGCTGCTCGAGAAGACCGCGTTCCCGCGGGAGAAGGTGTGCGGCGACGGCCTGACCCCGCGCGCCACCAAGCAGCTCGTCGCGATGGGCATCGACATCTCCGAAGAGGCCGGCTGGCTGCGGAACAAGGGCCTGCGGATCATCGGCGGCGGCGTCCGGCTCCAGCTGGACTGGCCGGATCTCGCCTCCTTCCCCGACTACGGACTCGTCCGCAAGCGCGACGACTTCGACGAGCAGCTGGCCCGGCAGGCGCAGAAGGCGGGCGCCCGGCTGTACGAGCGCTGCAACGTCGGCGCCCCGGTCCTGGACGACCGCACGGGCCGCATCACGGGCGTGCACGCCAAGCTGGGCGAGGAGAAGCGCGAGGTCACCTTCCACGCGCCGCTCGTCGTGGCGGCCGACGGCAACTCGACCCGGCTGTCGCTGGCGATGGGCCTGCACCGCCGCGAGGACCGTCCGATGGGCGTCGCGGTGCGCACGTACTTCACCAGCCCCCGGCACGAGGACGACTATCTGGAGTCCTGGCTGGAGCTGTGGGACCGCCGGGGTGCCGAGGACCGGCTGCTGCCCGGCTACGGCTGGATCTTCGGGATGGGCGACGGCACGTCGAACGTCGGCCTCGGTGTCCTGAACACCTCCGACTCCTTCAAGGAGCTGGACTGGCGCGAGGTCCTCAAGGCGTGGTGCGCCTCGATGCCGGAGGACTGGGGCTACACCCCGGAGAACATGACCGGCCCGATCCGCGGCGCCGCCCTCCCCATGGCCTTCAACCGCCAGCCGCACTACACCAAGGGGCTGCTGCTCGTCGGCGACGCGGGCGGCCTGGTCAACCCGTTCAACGGCGAGGGCATCGCGTACGCCATGGAGTCCGGCCAGATCGCCGCGGACGTCATCGTGCAGGCGCACGCGCGCTCCACGCCCGGCCAGCGCGAACTGGCGCTCCAGCGCTACCCGCGCGTCCTGAAGGACACCTACGGCGGCTACTACACGCTGGGCCGCGCCTTCGTGAAGCTCATCGGCAACCCGAAGGTCATGAAGATCGCGACGCAGCGCGGTCTCAGCCACCCGATGCTGATGAAGTTCACCCTGAAGATGCTCGCGAACCTCACCGACCCGACGGGCGGCGACGCGATGGACCGCATCATCAACGGCCTGTCGAAGGTCGCGCCGAAGGCGTGATCGCCCGCTGAGCCGGGTCATCCCGGACGCACCGGCCCGCCCGCCCCGGCAGACCCGCCGAGGCGGGCGGATCCGTGTTCAGGAGGCTTGAGAGGGGCCGGAGTTGCCTCGTGTGCCGCTTCGGCCTCATAAGACACCTAAGTCCCATCTGCCCAATTAGCCCCACCGAACGCGGGAACGGCCGCGTCCGCCGCCCCCGGAGGCGTGGGGGCGGTGGGCCGCCGCCTCGGCCCGGCGGAGCCGCTGAGGGCCCGCCGAGGGCCGTTTGGGACCCGCGGACCCCGGGGCCGGACGCACGCGAAGGCCACCTTCCCGCCCGGAAGGTGGCCTTCGATGTGAAATGCCCCTGGCTACAGCACCCGCACCGCGCCGGTGGCCGGGTAGCCCGAGAGGTCCTGGATCACCACGCCCTTGGAGGGGTTGGCGGCGTCCAGGTACTGGCCGTTACCGATGTAGACGCCGACGTGGTACGCCGATCCGGCCGAGCCCCAGTACAGGATGTCCCCCACCTGCACGTTGGAGAGCGACACGGGGGTGCCGGCGGTGGACTGGGCCTCCGAGACGCGCGGCAGGTCGACGCCGACCTGCTTGAACGCGGCCTGGACGAGCCCGGAGCAGTCCCAGGCGTTGGGGCCGGTGCCGCCCATGACGTAGGCGTCGCCGACCTGTGCCTTCAGGAAGGCGACGACGGTCGCGACGCTGCCGGTGGCGGCGACGGGGACGTCGGCGTCGGCCGACGCCGCGAGGGTGGTGCGCTGGGACGACCGCGAGGCGGCCTGGGTGGCGGCGGCCTTGCGCTCGGCCTCGGCCTTCTTCCGGGCCTCCGCCTTCTTCTTGGCGTCGGCGAGGTCGGCCTTGGCCTGCTTCGCGGCCTTGGCCGCGGCCGCGTCGCGCTCGGCCTGCAGCTCGTAGTTGGCCGCCGCCTGCTGGGTGGCGTCCGCGGACTGCGCGACCTGAGTCGACAGGTCGGCCGTCAGGGTCGGCAGTTCGATGGTCTGCGTCACGGGCTCGGCGGCACTCGCCGCACCGGACGCCCCGGCCACTGCCAGGGTGCTGAGAACGCCACCGGCAACTCCGGCGCGCATCGCGAGACTCGACGCGTTGCGGCGGGGCTTCCGGTGGCTGCGTATGTGAGCGGTGTGGGACATGGGTACAAGCGGTACCAGGGGCTCCTCCATACCTTCAAGAAACGTGTGGTGCGCCACAGTTGTTCAACGGAGGGCCGAAAAGCGGGCGCTGCGCCCCTCATTGACGCCGTAACGGGCATTGCGGACAGAGTCGATCACGCCTGTGATCATGGGCTTTCGGAATTACGCCCGAATTGCCCCGCGCCTACCACTGGTTGAGGCCAGTGGCCAAGCCCCGTTTATCCGGAGCCGACGCCGGTGTGACGCACGTCACGGAACGGCGCCCCCGGCCGACGCGTCCCGCGCGAAAACGCGACCGCCCTCCGCTCGTGAACGGGTGCACGTGTCCACATCCGTCCGTCCCGCTCCCCCTGATGTGTGAACGGGCCCCTCTATCAAGGGATCTGGTCCAGCGCCAATTTGCCTGCGATCGCGGCGGCTTGATAATGCGCCAGGGCTCCGACCAGCGGTGACGAGCGAAAATGTCACCTCTTGGTGATCACTTGACTGCTTCGCGTATGAAGATCACCGCTCATCCGACTTCATGATCCTTCGACTGGTGGTGGAGATCACAAAGTCCTTGGTGACCCCCGTGTCGCAGATCACAGACCGGCAGGCATAGGATGCGGGGCAGTTGGGCTTGTGACCTGCTTCACATGTACGCGATCTTCGTCGGGACGCACGGGGTTCGTGGGACGGGTGGGGCGGGGGCTCGCCCGGCACAACCGCCAGCAGTCAGTGCCGACTGAGAGGAGCGAGGAGCGGTGAACGCGTATGCGCCCATCCTCGTACTGGGAGCCCTCGGGGCAGGCTTTGCGATCTTCTCCGTGGTCATGGCCACGCTGATCGGTCCGAAGCGGTACAACCGGGCCAAGCTCGAGGCCTACGAGTGCGGCATCGAGCCGACCCCCACGCCGGCCGGCGGCGGGCGTTTCCCCATCAAGTACTACCTGACGGCGATGCTCTTCATCGTCTTCGACATCGAGATCGTCTTCCTCTACCCCTGGGCCGTCACCTTCGACGCCCTGGGTGTTTTCGGGCTCGTGGAGATGCTGCTCTTCGTGCTCACCGTCTTTGTCGCGTACGCGTACGTATGGCGGCGCGGCGGCTTGGAATGGGACTGAGGGGCCTTAAGCCATGGGACTCGAAGAAAAGCTGCCGAGCGGCTTCCTGCTGACCACCGTCGAGCAGGCCGCGGGCTGGGTGCGCAAGTCGTCCGTCTTCCCCGCCACGTTCGGACTCGCCTGCTGCGCCATCGAGATGATGACGACCGGCGCGGGCCGCTACGACCTGGCGCGCTTCGGCATGGAGGTCTTCCGCGGATCTCCGCGCCAGGCGGACCTGATGATCGTCGCCGGCCGGGTCAGCCAGAAGATGGCGCCGGTGCTGCGGCAGGTCTACGACCAGATGCCCGACCCGAAGTGGGTGATCTCCATGGGGGTGTGCGCATCGTCGGGCGGGATGTTCAACAACTACGCCATCGTGCAGGGCGTCGACCACATCGTGCCGGTCGACATCTATCTGCCCGGCTGCCCGCCGCGGCCCGAGATGCTGATGGACGCGATCCTCAAGCTCCACCAGAAGATCCAGACCTCCAAGCTCGGCGTGAACGCCGAGGAGGCGGCCCGCGAGGCGGAGGAAGCGGCGCTCAAGGCGCTCCCCACCATCGAGATGAAGGGCCTGCTGCGGTGAGCGACGCGAACGGCAACGGGGTGAACCCCGAGAAGGACCTCGGCGCCTCCAACCTCCCCGGCCAGCGGGGCGACCAGGGCGAGGAGATCCGCGTCCAGCGCGGCATGTTCGGCGCGCACAACGGCGGCGACACCTCCGGCTACGGCGGCCTGGTCCGCTCGATCCGGCTGCCCGGCCCGGCCACCCGCCCCTACGGCGGCTGGTTCGACGAGGTCGCCGACGAGCTGGAGGGCGCCCTGGAGGAACAGGGCCTCGTCCCGGAGAACGCGATCGGCAAGACGGTCGTCGACCGCGGCGAGCTCACCTTCCACGTCGAGCGCGAGCACCTGGAGCGCGTCGCGCGGACCCTGCGCGACGACCCGGCCCTGCGCTTCGAGCTGTGCACCGGCGTCTCCGGCGTGCACTACCCCGAGGACAAGGGCCGCGAGCTGCACGCCGTCTACCACCTGCGCTCGATCACCCACAACCGGCTGATCCGCCTGGAGGTCAGCGCCCCGGACTCCGACCCGCACGTCCCCTCGCTGGTCGCCGTCTACCCGACGAACGACTGGCACGAGCGCGAGACGTACGACTTCTTCGGGCTGATCTTCGACGGCCACCCGGCGCTGACGCGGATCATGATGCCGGACGACTGGCCCGGCTTCCCGCAGCGCAAGGACTATCCCCTCGGCGGCATCCCCGTCGAGTACAAGGGCGCCCAGATCCCGGCTCCGGACCAGCGGAGGTCGTACTCATGAGCACGCAGACCCCTTCCGGGGCATCGGCCGCCTCGGCCCGCGAGACGACCGAGGGCACCGTCTACACCGTCACCGGCGGCGACTGGGACGAGATCGCCCAGGCCGCGGCCAAGTCCGACGACGAGCGCATCATCGTCAACATGGGGCCGCAGCACCCCTCCACGCACGGCGTGCTCCGGCTCATCCTGGAGATCGACGGCGAGACCGTCACCGAGGCCCGCTGCGGCATCGGCTACCTGCACACCGGCATCGAGAAGAACCTCGAGTACCGGACGTGGACGCAGGGCACGACGTTCGTGACGCGCATGGACTACCTGACGCCGTTCTTCAACGAGACGGCGTACTGCCTCGCGGTGGAGAAGCTCCTCGGCATCGAGGACCAGATCCCCGACCGCGCCACGATCGTCCGGGTGCTCCTGATGGAGCTGAACCGGCTCTCCTCCCACCTGGTGTGCATCGCCACCGGCGGCATGGAGCTCGGCGCCACGACGATCATGATCTACGGCTTCCGCGACCGCGAACTCATCCTCGACATCTACGAGCTGATCACCGGCCTGCGGATGAACCACGCGTACATCCGGCCCGGCGGACTCGCCCAGGACCTGCCGCCCGGCGCGGTGGACCAGATCCGCGAGTTCGTGAAGAAGATGCACAAGAACCTTCCCGAGTACGACAAGCTCGCCACCGGGAACCCGATCTTCAAGGCCCGCATGCAGGACGTCGGCTACCTCGATCTGGCCGGCTGCATGGCCCTCGGCGCCACCGGACCCGTCCTGCGCTCGGCGGGCCTGCCGCACGACCTGCGCAAGACCCAGCCGTACTGCGGCTACGAGACCTACGACTTCGAGGTCCCGACCGCCGACACCTGCGACTCCTACGGGCGCTTCCTGATCCGCCTGGAGGAGATGCGCCAGTCGCTGCGCATCGTCGAGCAGTGCCTGGACCGGCTCCAGCCCGGCCCGGTCATGGTCGCCGACAAGAAGATCGCCTGGCCCGCCCAGCTCGCGCTCGGCCCCGACGGCCTCGGCAACTCGCTCGACCACATCAAGAAGATCATGGGCACCTCCATGGAGGCCCTCATCCACCACTTCAAGCTGGTGACCGAAGGCTTCCGCGTCCCGCCGGGACAGACGTACGCGGCCGTCGAGTCGCCCAAGGGCGAACTGGGCGTGCACGCCGTGTCCGACGGAGGCACCCGCCCCTACCGGGTCCACTTCCGCGACCCGTCCTTCACCAACCTCCAGGCCATGGCGGCGATGTGCGAGGGCGGCCAGGTCGCCGACGTCATCGTCGCCGTCGCGTCCATCGACCCCGTGATGGGAGGCGTCGACCGGTGACCACCACTCCCGAGGGTGTCAGCCTGGGCATGCCGCAACTGCCCGCGCCCGACTACCCGGACGACGTCCGGACCCGGCTGGAGACCGACGCGCGCGAGATCATCGCCCGCTACCCGGACTCCCGCTCCGCGCTCCTGCCGCTGCTGCACCTCGTGCAGTCCGAGGAGGGCCACGTCACGCGCACCGGACAGCGGTTCTGCGCCGAGATGCTCGGCCTGACCACCGCCGAGGTCACCGCGGTCGCCACCTTCTACTCCATGTACCGCCGCCGGCCCAGCGGCGACTACCAGGTCGGCGTCTGCACCAACACCCTGTGCGCGGTGATGGGCGGCGACGCGATCTTCGAGGCGCTCCAGGACCACCTGGGCGTCGGCAACGGCGAGACCACCGGCGACGGCAAGGTCACCCTGGAGCACATCGAGTGCAACGCGGCCTGCGACTTCGCCCCGGTCGTGATGGTCAACTGGGAGTTCTTCGACAACCAGACCGTGGACTCCGCCAAGCGCCTCGTCGACGACCTGCGCGCCGGAGCCCCGGTCGAGCCGACCCGCGGCGCCCCCCTGTGCACGTTCAAGGACACCGCCCGGATCCTGGCGGGCTTCCCCGACGAGCGCGAGGGCGCCGTCGAGGCCGGCGGCAGCGCGGGCCACGCCTCGCTGACCGGTCTGCGGCTGGCCAAGGGCGAGACCGGCGCCGCTCGGGTCGTCCACCCGCGGGGCTCCGGCCCCAAGGACGCGCCCCCGCACGAGCCGTCGCCGACCGAACACCTCAGCTCGCACGACGCGCCGCAGGACACGTCGGCCTCCGACCCGTCCCACCCGGCGGGTCCGGCAGCCGAGGAGGGGGAGTGATGACCGTGTCCACTCAATACGGAGGAACCTCCCAGCCGGAGGCCGGCGGCAGCCCCGAGAAGCTGCTCGCGCCCGTGCTGTCGGCGTTCTGGGACGAGGAGAAGTCCTGGACCCTGGACGTCTACCGGCGGCACGAGGGCTACGAGGGACTGCGCAAGGCGCTCGCCATGTCGCCGGACGACCTCATCGCCTACGTCAAGGACTCCGGTCTGCGCGGCCGCGGCGGCGCCGGCTTCCCCACCGGGATGAAGTGGCAGTTCATCCCGCAGGGGGACGGAAAGCCGCACTACCTGGTCGTCAACGCCGACGAGTCGGAGCCGGGGACCTGCAAGGACATCCCGCTCCTCTACGCGAACCCGCACAGCCTCATCGAGGGCATCGTCATCGCCTGCTACGCGATCAGGTCCTCGCACGCCTTCATCTACCTGCGCGGCGAGGTCGTCCCCGTCCTGCGCCGGCTGCACGAGGCGGTCCGCGAGGCCTACGCCGCCGGCTACCTCGGCGAGAACGTCCTGGGCAGCGGACTCGACCTCGAACTCACCGTGCACGCCGGAGCGGGCGCGTACATCTGCGGCGAGGAGACCGCGCTGCTCGACTCGCTGGAGGGCCGCCGCGGCCAGCCGCGCCTGCGTCCCCCCTTCCCCGCGGTCGCGGGCCTCTACGCCTGCCCCACCGTGGTGAACAACGTCGAGTCGATCGCGTCGGTTCCCGCCATCCTGAACAAGGGCAAGGAGTGGTTCAGGTCGATGGGCAGCGAGAAGTCCCCGGGCTTCACGCTGTACTCGCTCAGCGGCCACGTCGCGAGCCCCGGCCAGTACGAGGCGCCGCTCGGCATCACCCTGCGCCAGCTGCTCGACATGAGCGGCGGGATGCGCCCCGGACACCGGCTCAAGTTCTGGACCCCGGGCGGCTCCTCCACCCCGATGTTCACCGACGAGCACCTCGACGTCCCGCTGGACTACGAGGGCGTCGGCGCCGCGGGCTCCATGCTCGGCACCAAGGCGCTCCAGTGCTTCGACGAGACCACCTGCGTCGTCCGGGCGGTCACCCGCTGGACCGAGTTCTACGCCCACGAGTCCTGCGGCAAGTGCACCCCCTGCCGTGAGGGCACGTACTGGCTCGTCCAGCTGCTGCGCGACATCGAGGCGGGCAAGGGCGCCATGTCCGACCTCGACAAGCTCAACGACATCGCCGACAACATCAACGGCAAGTCCTTCTGCGCCCTCGGCGACGGCGCGGCCTCGCCGATCTTCTCCTCGCTCAAGTACTTCCGCGAGGAGTACGAGCAGCACATCACGGGCCGGGGCTGCCCCTTCGACCCGGCCAAGTCGACCGCCTGGGCGGACAAGCACGCGGAGGTGAACGCATGACAGTGACCACCAGCGCTCCCTCCGGAGGCGGCGAGGCGGCGATCCCGCCGGAGGACCTGGTCTCGCTGACGATCGACGGCGTGGAGATCAGCGTGCCCAAGGGCACCCTGGTCATCCGGGCCGCCGAACAGCTCGGCATCGAGATCCCCCGGTTCTGCGACCACCCCCTCCTCGCCCCGGCCGGCGCCTGCCGCCAGTGCATCGTCGAGGTCGAGGGCCAGCGCAAGCCCATGGCGTCCTGCACGATCACCTGCACCGACGGGATGGTCGTCAAGACGCACCTCACCTCGCCGGTCGCCGAGAAGGCCCAGCACGGGGTGATGGAGCTGCTGCTCATCAACCACCCGCTGGACTGCCCGGTCTGCGACAAGGGCGGCGAGTGCCCGCTGCAGAACCAGGCCATGTCCCACGGACAGTCCGAGTCCCGCTTCGAGGGCCGGAAGCGGACGTACGAGAAGCCCGTCCCGATCTCCACGCAGGTGCTGCTGGACCGCGAGCGGTGCGTGCTGTGCGCGCGCTGCACCCGCTTCTCCAACCAGATCGCCGGCGACCCGATGATCGAGCTGATCGAGCGCGGCGCGCTCCAGCAGGTCGGCACCGGAGAGGGCGACCCCTTCGAGTCGTACTTCTCCGGGAACACGATCCAGATCTGCCCGGTCGGCGCGCTCACCTCGGCGGCGTACCGCTTCCGCTCGCGGCCCTTCGACCTGATCTCCTCGCCGTCGGTGTGCGAGCACTGCTCCGGCGGCTGCGCGACCCGCACCGACCACCGGCGCGGCAAGGTCATGCGGCGCCTGGCCGCCGAGGACCCCGAGGTCAACGAGGAGTGGCTGTGCGACAAGGGGCGGTTCGGCTTCCGCTACGCGCAGCGCCCCGACCGGATCGACACCCCGCTGGTGCGCGGTGCCTCCGGTGAGCTGGAGCCCGCCTCCTGGCCGGAGGCACTGGAGGCGGCGGCCCGCGGGCTGACGGCCGCGCGCGGCCGGGCCGGGGTGCTGACCGGCGGCCGGCTGACCGTCGAGGACGCCTACGCGTACAGCAAGTTCGCGCGGGTGGCGCTCGACACCAACGACATCGACTTCCGCGCACGCGTGCACAGCAGCGAGGAGGCCGACTTCCTGGCCGCCCGGGTCGCCGGCCGCGGCCGGGACCTCGACGGCACGGGGGTCACGTACACCGCCCTGGAGAAGGCGCCCGCCGTGCTGCTCGCGGGCCTGGAGTCGGAGGAGGAGGCGCCCGGCGTCTTCCTGCGGCTGCGCAAGGCGTGGCGGGGGCACGGCCAGCGGACCTTCTCGCTCGCCACGCACGCCACCCGGGGTCTGGAGAAGGCGGGCGGCACGCTGCTGCCCGCCGCGCCCGGCACCGAGACCGAGTGGCTGGACGCCCTCGCGAGCGGCGTCGGCCTGGAGGGCGACGGGGCCGCGGCGGCCGAGGCGCTGCGCGCCGAGGGCGCGGTCATCGCGGTCGGCGAGCGGCTCGCCGCCGTCGCGGGCGGCCTCACCGCCGCCGTACGGGCCGCGACCGCGACCGGGGCCCGGCTGGTGTGGATCCCGCGCCGGGCCGGGGAGCGCGGCGCGATCGAGGCGGGCGCGCTCCCGTCGCTGCTGCCGGGCGGACGTCCGGCCACCGACCCGCGCGCGCGGGACGAGGTCGCCGCCGTCTGGGGCGTCGCCGAACTCCCGCACCGCTACGGCCGCGACACCGGTCAGATCGTCGACGCCGCCGCCGGCGGGGAACTGCGGGCCCTGGTGGTGGCGGGCGTCGAGGTCAACGACCTGCCCGACCCGGTACGCGCGCGTGCCGCCCTCGCCGAGGTGCCCTTCCTGGTGTCGCTCGAACTGCGCCCCAGCGAGGTCACCGACCACGCCGACGTGGTCCTGCCGGTCGCCGCGGTCGCCGAGAAGGCGGGCACGTTCCTCAACTGGGAGGGCAGGGTGCGGCTCTTCGAGGCGGCGCTCAAGCCCGACCAGATGACCCGCCGTCTCGCGCCCACCGACGCACGCGTCCTGCAGATGCTGGCCGACGCCATGGACGTCCACCTGGGCCTGCCGGACCTGCGGACCGCGCGCGCCGAGCTGGACCGCCTCGGCGCCTGGGACGGGCCGCGCGCCACCGACCCGCTGGAGACGTCGGCGCTGCTGCCGCGGCCCGCCGCCGGGGAGGCCGTGCTCGCGGGCCACCGGCTGCTGCTCGACCAGGGCCGCCTCCAGGAGGGCGACGAGGCGCTGGCCGGGACCCGGCACGCCGCACAGGCGCGCCTGTCGGCCGCCACGGCCGCCGAGGCGGGCGTCGAGGAGGGCGGTCTCCTCGCCGTCACCGGTCCCGCCGGGGTCGTCGAACTGCCGCTCCGCATCACGGAGATGCCCGACCGGGTCGTCTGGCTCCCGCTGAACTCCACCGGAGGGGGCGTCGCCTCCGACACCGGGGCGCTGCCCGGCGCACTCGTCCACATCGGCCCGGCGACGCTCGCTGCCGAGGCCCTCAAGGAGGTGGAGGCATGAGTCCGTACCTCGCCGCTGAAGACCTCTCGATGTTCGGCACCGACCCCTGGTGGCTGGTCGTCGTCAAGGCGGTCTTCTGCTTCGCCTTCCTGATGATCACCGTGCTCTTCTCCATCGTGTGGGAGCGCAAGGTCGTCGCCTGGATGCAGTTGCGCATCGGACCCAACCGGCACGGCCCCTGGGGCATGCTCCAGTCGCTCGCCGACGGCATCAAGCTGATGCTCAAGGAAGACGTCATCGTCAAGCGCGCGGACAAGGTGGTCTACGTCCTCGCGCCGGTCGTCGCGGCCATCCCGGCGTTCATGGCGATCGCGGTGATCCCCTTCGGGCCGGCCGGCAACGAGGTCTCGATCTTCGGCCACCGCACCGCGATGCAGCTCACCGACCTGCCGATCGCGATGCTCTACATCCTCGCGGTCGCCTCGGTGGGCATCTACGGCATCGTGCTCGCGGGCTGGTCCTCCGGGTCGACGTACCCGCTGCTCGGCGGCCTCCGCTCCTGCGCCCAGATGATCTCGTACGAGATCGCCATGGGCGCCGCGTTCGCCTCGGTCTTCCTGTACTCCGGGTCGATGTCGACGTCCACGATCGTGGAACAGCAGCACGACCGCTGGTACATCGTGCTGCTGCCGGTCTCCTTCGTGATCTACGTCGTGACGATGATCGGCGAGACCAACCGCGCCCCGTTCGACATGCCGGAGTCCGAGGGCGACCTGGTCGGCGGCTTCAACACCGAGTACTCGTCGATCAAGTTCGCGATGTTCATGCTCGCCGAGTACGTGAACATGGTGACGGTCTCGGCCGTCTCCACGACGCTCTTCCTGGGCGGCTGGCGGGCCCCGTGGCCCGTCAGCACCTTCTGGGAGGGCGCCAACCACGGCTGGTGGCCGATGCTCTGGTTCACGGTGAAGGTGCAGCTGCTGCTGTTCTTCTTCATCTGGCTGCGCGGCACGCTGCCCCGGGTCCGCTACGACCAGCTGATGAAGCTCGGCTGGAAGGTCCTGATCCCGGTCTCGGTGGTCTGGCTGATGCTCGTCGCGACCGTGCGGACCCTGCGCAACGAGAACTACGACTTCGCCGACATCGCCCTGTACGTGGGCGGCGGTGTCCTCGTCCTGCTGCTGCTCTCGTTCGTCGTGGACATCTTCCGCGACCGGGGTGCCAAGGAGCAGGAGGCGCCCGCCGAGCCGGCCGCCTTCGACCCGATGGCCGGCGGATTCCCCGTGCCCCCGCTGCCCGGCCAGGAGTTGCCGCCGGTACCGCGGCGCCCCTCGCGCCGCGAGCGGGAGTTGATTGTCAGTGGTGGGTCCGATACTGCGAGTGACGGATCACTCGGCGGGACTCGTGACGGAAAGGAGGGGTCCGATGGCTGAGGAGCCGAAGGAGACCGGGCAGAGCAAGCCCGGCTTCCAGAACCCCGTCGCCGGCTTCGGTGTGACCTTCAAGGCCATGTTCAAGAAGCGGCTGACCGAGCAGTACCCGGAGCAGCCGAAGACCACCGCCCCGCGGTTCCACGGCCGGCACCAGCTCAACCGCCATCCGGACGGCCTGGAGAAGTGCGTCGGCTGCGAGCTGTGCGCCTGGGCCTGCCCCGCCGACGCCATCTACGTGGAAGGCGCGGACAACACCGACGAGGAGCGCTACTCGCCGGGCGAGCGGTACGGCCGCGTCTACCAGATCAACTACGCCCGTTGCATCCTGTGCGGCCTGTGCATCGAGGCGTGCCCCACGCGCGCGCTGACGATGACGAACGAGTTCGAGCTGGCCGACAGCAGCCGCGCCAACCTGATCTACACCAAGGAGCAGCTGCTCGCCGGACTGGAGGAGGGCATGGTCGACAGCCCGCACTCGATCTTCCCCGGCACGGACGAGCAGGACTACTACCGCGGACTGGTCACCGAGGCCGCGCCGGGTACGGAGCGCCAGGTGGCCGTCTCCCGGGGCGAGGTGCCGCAGGAGGCCGCGTCCACCTTCGGAGAGGACGAACCGGCGTCGGAGAAGGTGATCCGCCGATGATGCCGCTCGCCGCCTACTCCACCTCCACCGGAGAGGCCGTCCAGTTCTGGATCCTCGGCACCGTCGCCGTGATCGGCGCCCTGTGCACCGTCTTCATGAAGAAGGCCGTGCACAGCGCGCTCTGTCTCGCCGGGACCATGATCGTCCTGGCGGTGTTCTACCTCGCCAACGGCGCGTACTTCCTGGGCGTCGTGCAGATCGTCGTCTACACGGGCGCGATCATGATGCTGTTCCTCTTCGTCGTCATGCTCGTGGGCGTCACCGCGGCGGACTCGCTGAAGGAGACCATCAAGGGCCAGCGCTGGCTGGCCCTGCTGTGCGGGCTCGGCTTCGGCATCCTGCTGTTCGCGGGCATCGGCAACGCGTCGGTGAAGGACTTCAACGGCCTCGGCCGGGCGAACGCGAACGGGAACGTGGAAGGCCTCGCCTCCCTCATCTTCACGAAGTACGTGTTCGCCTTCGAGATCACCGGCGCGCTGCTCATCACCGCCACCATCGGCGCCATGGTGCTGACGCACCGCGAGCGCACCGAGCGGGCCAAGACCCAGCGCGAGCTGTCCGAGGAGCGCGTCCGCGAGGGCAAGCACCTGCCGCCGCTGCCGGCGCCCGGTGTCTACGCCCGGCACAACGCGGTGGACATCGCCGGCCTGCTGCCCGACGGCACGCCGTCGGAGCTCACGGTCAACAAGACGCTGCGCGAGCGCGGCCAGATCCGTGACGTGTCGACCGAGGCACTGAACGACCTGAAGGCCCTGGAACAGCGCGCCGAGGAGCGCCTGGAGCGCACGAAGACAGGGGAGGGTCCCAAGTGAACCCGGTCAACTACCTGTATCTCGCCGCCCTGTTGTTCACGATCGGCGCCACCGGTGTGCTCATCAGGCGGAACGCGATCGTGGTGTTCATGTGCGTCGAGCTCATGCTCAACGCCTGCAACCTCGCGTTCGTCGCCTTCTCCCGCCTGCACGGCAATCTCGACGGCCAGATCATCGCCTTCTTCACGATGGTCGTCGCCGCCGCGGAGGTCGTGGTCGGGCTCGCGATCATCGTGTCGCTGTTCCGTTCCCGCCACTCGGCCTCGGTCGACGACGCCAGCCTGATGAAGCTGTAAGGGGTCGCTGAATCGTGGGTAACTTGATTGCGCTGCTGGTGGCGGCGCCTCTGCTCGGAGCGGCCGTACTGCTGTGCGGCGGCCGGCGGCTGGACGCCGTCGGGCACTGGATCGGGACGGCCCTGGCCGCCGTCTCCTTCGTGATCGGCGCGGTCCTCTTCGCCGACATGCTGGGGAAGTCCGGTGAGGACCGGGCCATGTCCCAGCACCTGTTCAGCTGGGTGCCGGTCGAGGGCTTCCAGGCGGACGTCGCCTTCCAGCTCGACCAGCTGTCGATGACGTTCGTGCTGCTGATCACCGGCGTCGGCTCACTGATCCACCTGTACTCGATCGGGTACATGGAGCACGACGAGCGCCGCCGCCGCTTCTTCGGCTATCTGAACCTGTTCCTCGCGGCGATGCTGCTGCTGGTCCTCGCGGACAACTACCTCCTGCTGTACGTCGGCTGGGAGGGCGTGGGTCTCGCCTCGTACCTGCTGATCGGCTTCTGGCAGCACAAGCCCAGTGCCGCCACCGCCGCGAAGAAGGCCTTCCTGGTCAACCGCGTCGGCGACGTGGGCCTGTCCATCGCCATCATGCTGATGTTCACGACCTTCGGGACCTTCGCCTTCGGCCCGCTGCTCGGCGCGGAGGGCGAGGCCGGTGCGGCCGGGGACGCGACGGAGGGCAGGCTGACGGCCATCGCCCTGATGCTGCTGCTCGCGGCCTGCGGCAAGTCCGCGCAGGTTCCGCTGCAGTCCTGGCTCGGCGACGCGATGGAGGGCCCGACCCCGGTCTCCGCCCTCATCCACGCAGCGACCATGGTGACCGCCGGCGTCTACCTGATCGTGCGGTCCGCGGCCGTCTTCAACGGCGCCCCGGACGCACAGCTCGTCGTCACGGTCGTCGGCGCCGTCACGCTCCTCTTCGGTGCGATCGTCGGTTGCGCGAAGGACGACATCAAGAAGGCGCTGGCCGGCTCGACCATGTCGCAGATCGGCTACATGGTGCTGGCGGCCGGACTCGGCCCCATCGGCTACGTCTTCGCGATCATGCACCTGGTGACGCACGGCTTCTTCAAGGCCGGGCTGTTCCTCGGCGCCGGTTCGGTCATGCACGGCATGAACGACGAGGTCGACATGCGCAGGTACGGCGGCCTGCGGAAGTACATGCCGGTCACCTTCGTGACGTTCGGCCTCGGCTACCTGGCCATCATCGGATTCCCGGGCCTGTCCGGCTTCTTCTCCAAGGACAAGATCATCGAGGCGGCCTTCGCCAAGGGCGGCACCGAGGGCTGGATCCTCGGCGGGGTGGCCCTGCTGGGCGCCGCCATCACCGCGTACTACATGACGCGCGTGATGCTGATGACGTTCTTCGGGAAGGAGCGCTGGCGCGACGCGCCGACGCCGTCCCCGGCGGAACCGAGCGTGGAGCCCGCCGCCGAGGAGCGCGGCGAGCACGCCGAGCCGCACCCGCACGAGTCGCCCAGGACCATGACGATCCCCATGATCGTGCTGGCCTTCGGATCGGTCTTCGCGGGCGCCTTCTTCAGCATCGGCGACCGCTTCCTGCACTGGCTGGAGCCGGTCACCGGGCACTCGCACGGCGACTCGCCGGTCAGTGCCCTCACGGTCACCCTCGCCACGATGGCGGTGCTCGTCGTCGGCGTCGCCGTCGCCTACGTCCAGTACGGGCGCCGCCCCGTCCCGGCGGTCGCCCCGCGCGGCTCCCTGCTCACCCGGGCCGCCCGGCGCGACCTGCTCCAGGACGACTTCAACCACGTCGTGCTGGTGCGCGGCGGGGAGCACCTCACCCGCTCCCTGGTGTACGTCGACCACAGCCTGGTCGACGGCGTCGTCAACGGCACGGCGGCCTCGGTCGGCGGGCTCTCCGGGCGCCTGCGCAAGCTCCAGAACGGCTACGCGCGCTCGTACGCGGTCTCGATGTTCGGCGGTGCGGCGGTCCTCATCGCCGCGACCCTGCTGATGAGGGCGGTCTGATACCGATGTCCTTTCCCCTGCTGACAGCGACGGCGGCGCTCCCGGCCCTCGGGGCGATCGCCACGGCCGCGGTGCCGGCCGCGCGACGCGTCGCGGCCAAATGGCTGGCGCTGCTCGTCTCGCTCGCCACCCTGGTCCTGGCCGCGGTCGTCCTGGTCCGTTTCGAACCGGGCGGCGACCGCTACCAGCTCACCGAATCCCACTCCTGGATCAAGGACTTCGGGGTCAGGTACGAGCTGGGTGTGGACGGCATCGGGGTGGCGCTCGTCGCGCTGACCGCGCTGCTGATCCCGTTCGTGATCCTCGCGGGCTGGCACGACGCCGACCCGCACGAGACCGGAAGCAGCCGCTGGCGGCCGACCCAGGGCTTCTTCGCCCTGATCCTGGCCGTCGAGGCGATGGTGATCATCTCCTTCGAGGCCACCGACGTCTTCCTCTTCTACATCTTCTTCGAAGCCATGCTCATCCCGATGTACTTCCTCATCGGCGGCTTCGGGGACCGTGCCCACGAGCACGGCGACGCGGTGGCGGCGACGCAGCGCTCCTACGCCGCCGTGAAGTTCCTCCTGTACAACCTGGCGGGCGGCCTGATCATGCTGGCCGCCGTCATCGGCCTCTACGTGGCCGCCGGGAACTTCTCGCTCCAGGAGATCGCCGAGGCGCGGGCCAACGGCACGCTCGACATGGCGACCAACACCGAGCGGTGGCTGTTCCTCGGCTTCTTCTTCGCCTTCGCGGTGAAGGCGCCGCTGTGGCCGCTGCACACCTGGCTGCCGAACGCGATGGGCGAGGCCACGGCCCCGGTCGCCGTGCTGATCACCGCGGTGGTCGACAAGGTCGGCACCTTCGCGATGCTGCGCTTCTGCCTCCAGCTGTTCCCGGAGGCCTCGAAGTGGGCGACGCCCGTCATCCTCGTACTGGCGCTGATCAGCATCATCTACGGGGCGCTGCTCGCGGTCGGCCAGCGCGACATCAAGCGGCTGGTGGCCTACGCGTCCATCTCGCACTTCGGGTTCATCATCCTCGGCATCTTCGCGATGACCAGCCAGGGCCAGTCCGGCGCGACGCTCTACATGGTCAACCACGGGATCTCGACCGCCGCCCTGATGCTCGTGGCGGGCTTCCTGATCTCGCGGCGCGGCTCGCGCCTGATCGCCGACTACGGAGGGGTGCAGAAGGTCGCCCCGGTGCTCGCCGGCACCTTCCTGATCGGCGGGCTCGCGACCCTCTCGCTGCCCGGACTCGCGCCCTTCGTGAGCGAGTTCCTGGTCCTGGTCGGCACGTTCTCGCGCTATCCGGTGATCGGCATCATCGCCACGTTCGGCATCGTCCTCGCCGCGCTCTACACGCTCGTCCTCTACCAGCGGACGATGACGGGCCCGGTGAAGGCCGAGGTCTCCACGATGCCCGACCTCAGGGTGCGCGAGCTCCTGGTCGTCGCCCCGCTGATCGCGCTGCTGATTTTCCTGGGCGTCTACCCGAAGCCGCTCACCGACATCGTCAACCCGGCGGTCCAGCAGACCATGTCAGACGTACACAAGAAGGACCCCAAGCCCGAGGTGGAGGCGGCCAAGTGAGCGCAGTAGCCGTCCACAGCCTGTGGACAAACGCGGCCGACCCGATCTCCAAGATCGACGCGCCGAAGATCGAGTACGGGCAGTTGTCGCCCACCCTGATCGTCATCGGGGCGGCGGTCATCGGGGTCCTGATCGAGGCGTTCGTGCCTCGCAAGTCCCGGTACTACGCGCAGGTGTTCGTGTCCGTCGTCGCGCTCGCCGCCGCGTTCGCCGCGGTCGTGGCGCTCGCCGCCGGCGGCTACGGCACGACGAAGGCGCACATCGCCGCCATGGGCGCGATCGCCGTCGACGGCCCCGCGCTCTTCCTGCAGGGCACGATCCTGCTGGCCGCGGTCCTCGGCGTCTTCACCTTCGCCGAGCGCCGGCTCGACCCGGAGGCGCACGGCAACCGCGTCGACTCCTTCGCCGCGCAGGCCGCGTCCGTGCCCGGCAGCGACAGCGAGAAGGCCGCCGTCAAGGCGGGCTTCACCACCACCGAGGTGTTCCCGCTGCTGCTCTTCGCGGTCGGCGGCATGCTGGTCTTCCCCGCGGCGAACGACCTGCTGACCCTGTTCATCGCGCTGGAGGTCTTCTCCCTCCCGCTGTACCTGCTCTGCGCCGTGGCCCGCCGCAAGCGGCTCATGTCGCAGGAGGCCGCCGTCAAGTACTTCCTGCTCGGCGCCTTCGCCTCCGCGTTCACCCTGTTCGGCATCGCCCTGCTGTACGGCTACGCGGGCTCGGTGTCGTACGCGACGGTCGCCCAGGTCGTCGACGGCACCGTGCAGACCGTGGACCCGGCGCTCGCCGGCACCATGGGCAACGACGCGCTGCTGCTCATCGGCGTCGCGATGGTCGTCATGGGCCTGCTGTTCAAGGTCGGCGCCGTGCCGTTCCACATGTGGACCCCGGACGTCTACCAGGGCGCGCCCACCCCGGTCACCGGCTTCATGGCCGCGGCGACGAAGGTGGCCGCCTTCGGCGCCCTGCTCCGCCTGCTGTACGTCGTCCTGCCCGGCCTGCGCTGGGACTGGCGGCCGGTCATGTGGGCCGTCGCGATCGTCACCATGCTGGGCGGCGCGATCGTCGCGATCACCCAGACCGACATCAAGCGGCTCCTGGCGTACTCGTCCATCGCGCACGCCGGCTTCATCCTCGCCGGTGTCATCGCCACGACGCCCGACGGGGTCTCGTCCGTGCTGTTCTACCTGGGCGCGTACTCCTTCGTCACGATCGGCGCGTTCGCGGTCGTGACCCTGGTCAGGGACGCGGGCGGCGAGGCCACGCACCTGTCCAAGTGGGCGGGCCTCGGACGCAGGTCCCCGCTGGTGGCGGCCGTGTTCGCGGTCTTCCTGCTGGCCTTCGCGGGCATCCCGCTGACCTCCGGCTTCGCGGGCAAGTTCGCCGTGTTCAAGGCGGCGGCGGAAGGCGGTGCGGGCGCGCTGGTCGTGGTCGGCGTGATCTCCTCGGCGATCGCGGCGTTCTTCTACATCCGAGTGATCGTGCTGATGTTCTTCAGCGAGCCGCGGCCGGAGGGCCCCACGGTCGCCGTGCCGTCGCCGCTGACCATGACGGCGATCGCGGTCGGCGTGGCGGTCACGCTGGTGCTGGGGGTGGCGCCCCAGTACTTCCTGGACCTGGCCGGCCAGGCGGGTGTCTTCGTCCGCTGACCCGACCGCGTACACGCACGGGCCCCGGCCTCCGCAGGGAGGACCGGGGCCCGCGCGCGTTCCGGACGCGGTGCCGGGGCGGACAGCGGCGCGGGATCGCGGGGCGCCGGTGCGTGGCGCAACGGAAGGGAACGGTCGCAGCCTGTGGACAACTCCCGGGGCTGTCGGTGCGGAGCCCTATGGTGGCTGTCGTGGGGGAAGCACGGCAGACGGGGGACGACGGGCGATGAGCGGGATGGGCGGAACAGCTGTGGTGACCGGAACGGACGCGATGACGGGACCGGCGCGGAGCGAGGCGCTGGCCACGCTGCACCGGGTCTTCGGGTACGAGGCCTTCCGCGGCGAGCAGGGCGCCGTCATCGACCACGTGGTCGACGGGGGCGACGCCGTCGTCCTCATGCCGACCGGCGGCGGCAAGTCCCTCTGCTACCAGATCCCGTCCCTGGTCAGACCGGGCACGGGCGTCGTCGTCTCCCCCCTCATCGCGCTGATGCAGGACCAGGTGGACGCGCTGCGGGCGCTCGGCGTGCGCGCGGGCTTCATGAACTCCACGCAGGACTTCGACGAGCGGCGGACGGTCGAGGCGGAGTTCCTGGCCGGCGAGCTGGACCTGCTCTACCTGGCCCCCGAGCGGCTGCGCCTGCAGGGCACGCTGGACCTGCTCTCGCGCGCCAAGATCTCGGTCTTCGCCATCGACGAGGCGCACTGCGTCGCCCAGTGGGGCCACGACTTCCGCCCGGACTACCTGGCCCTCTCCCTCCTCGGCGAGCGCTGGCCCGACGTCCCCCGCATCGCCCTCACCGCGACCGCCACGCACGCGACGCACAAGGAGATCACCCAGCGCCTCGGCATGCCGGACGCCCGCCACTTCGTGGCCAGCTTCGACCGGCCCAACATCCAGTACCGCGTCGTCCCGAAGGCCGACCCCAAGAAGCAGCTGCTGTCCTTCCTGCGCGAGGAGCACCCGGGCGACGCGGGCATCGTCTACTGCCTCTCGCGCAACTCGGTCGACAAGACCGCCGAGTTCCTCTCGCGCAACGGCATCGAGGCCGTGCCGTACCACGCGGGGCTCGACGCGGGCACCCGGGCGGCCCACCAGTCGCGGTTCCTCCGGGAGGAGGGGCTCGTGGTGGTCGCGACCATCGCCTTCGGCATGGGCATCGACAAGCCGGACGTGCGGTTCGTCGCCCACCTCGACCTCCCCAAGTCCGTCGAGGGCTACTACCAGGAGACCGGCCGCGCGGGCCGCGACGGGCTGCCGTCCACGGCCTGGATGGCCTACGGGCTCCAGGACGTGGTGCAGCAGCGCAAGATGATCCAGGGCAGCGAGGGCGACGAGGCGTTCCGCCGCCGGGCCGCCGCCCACCTGGACTCGATGCTGGCGCTGTGCGAGACGGTCCAGTGCCGCCGCTCCCAGCTCCTCGCCTACTTCGGCCAGGACCCGCAGGCCGACCGCTGCGGCAACTGCGACACGTGCCTGGCCCCGCCGGAGACCTGGGACGGCACGGTCGCCGCGCAGAAGCTGCTCTCGACGATCGTCCGGCTCCAGCGGGAGCGGGGGCAGAAGTTCGGCGCGGTCCAGATCGTCGACATCCTGCTGGGCCGGCGCACGGCCAAGGTGATCCAGTTCGACCACGACCAGCTGTCCGTGTTCGGCATCGGCGAGGAGCTGTCCGAGTCCGAATGGCGCGGTGTGGTCCGGCAGTTGCTGGCCCAGGGCCTGCTCGCGGTGGAGGGGGACTACGGCACGCTGGTATTGACCGAGGCCAGCGGGACGGTGCTGCGACGCGAGCGCCAGGTTCCGCTGCGCAAGGAGTCGGCGAAGCCGGTCACGTCCCGGTCCGGTTCAGGACGGGGCGAGAAGAAGGCCAAGGCCGCCGTCGCCGAGCTGCCCGCCGAGCTGGTCCCCGTCTTCGAGGCCCTGCGCTCCTGGCGCGCGGCCCAGGCAAAGGAGCAGGGCGTCCCCGCGTACGTCATCTTCCACGACGCCACCCTCCGGGAGATCGCCACCGCGGCACCGGCCTCGGTGGCGGAGCTGGGCCGGATCGGCGGCGTGGGCGAGAAGAAGCTGGCGACGTACGGGGAGGGAGTCCTGGCGGCGCTCGCCGAGGCGGGCGGCACGACAGCCGCCCCGGCCCCCGCCTCCACCCCGGACGCCGGTTCCGGTTCCGGCGACGACTCCGACTCCGGCTCCGGTGTCGGTCCCGCCCGCGGCTCCGGGGTCGGCTCCGGTGCCGGTTCCACCCGCGACTCGGGTGACAACCCCGCCCGCGGCTCCGGTGTCGGCTCCGTCCGCGACTCCGGTTCCCGTTCCGGTGACGGGAGCACCCGTGACTCGGGTGGCGGCGACGCGGCCCGTTCCGGGCACGGCACCGCCTCCCAGCACGCCCCGGCCTCGGCCCCCGCCTCCGACGACGCGGGGCGCACCTCCGGTCCCGCTCACGTGCCGGACCCGGACTGGCCCGAGCTGGACGGGGGGCACGAGCCGGAGCCCGAGGACTGGATGTAGGCCGGCGCGGCCCTCGCGGGTGCGTTCACCTCGTCGGTGTCACAGGGCCCGTGCGGCGTACGCCCTGACGTCCGCGTCGGTGTCCGAGGTGGCCGTGGCGAGGGCGGCGCGGGCGGTCTCGTGAGCCCCGGCGTGCCGGACCAGTGCGAGGACGGCTGCCTTGCGGACGTCGGCGTTCGGGTCCCGCAGTGCCTCGGCCAGGGCGGGGACGGCGGCCCCGGGGTCAGCGGCGGACAGCGCGGTCGCGGCGCCCGACCTGACCTGCCAGGCCGGATCGGTACGGGCGGCGACGGCGCGGGCGGCGAGCGCGGGCGGGCAGCCGGTGGTGGCCAGTGCCTCATAGGCGGCGGCGCGGACCAGGGCGTCGGAGTCGACGGTGAGCCGGTCGAGCGCGTCCTCGACATGGCCGGACGGGCTCACCCCCGCCAGGGCCTTGGCCACGGTGACGCGGACCTCGCGGGACGGGTCTTCGACGGCGGCGAGCAGTGGCCCGGCGGCGTCCACCGCGACCAGGCCCCGGACGCCCGCGATGCGTACGGCGATGTCGGGGTCGCGCAGGGCGTCGGCGTAGACGCCGGGGGAGCCGAGCCGCAGGGCGCGCAGGACGTCGAGAGCCGTGGTGCGGACGAGGGGGTCCTCCCCGGCGAGGGCGTGCACCAGGGTGTCGTGCAGGGCCGGTTCGGGGGTGAGGGTCTCGACGAGTTCGCGCAGCGACGCGGCGGCGGTGGCGCGGACGTCGCCGTCGGGGTCGCGGAGGGCGGCGCCGATGGCGGGACCGGTGCCGGGCGGAGTCGTCTCGGTGAGGAGGGCGACGGCGGCGCGGCGCACGGCGGGTTCCGGGTCGGCCAGATAGGGCCGTACGCAGGCGAGTTCGGGCTCGTCCTCGGTGAGGGCGAGGAGTTCCAGGAGGCGGGGCGAGGCCGCCGCGCCCGCGGCACCGGCGGTACCGGCGACACCCACGTCACCGGCATCACCTGCGGCACCCAGCTCACCTGCGGCACCCAGCTCACCTGCGGCACCCACCTCACCGGCGGTACCCACGTCACGGGGGTCACCTGCGGCACCGACATCACCGACGGCACCCGCGTCACCGATATCACCGGCGTCACCGGTTCGGTTGGGCGAGTGGTCCGACGCCGACTGTGCCGTCGAAGCCCCTGAAGCCGTCGCCGCGCCCGGAGCCGTCGAGGCCCCCGTAGCTGTCCCCGCCGGTGGAGCGGACGCCGCCACCGGGGCCGCGTCGCGGGCGCCGGCCGTGGCCACGCCCTCCGGGTGGACCTCGCCGAGGTGGCGGGGCGGGCCGCCCGACGGGGTGAAGCCGTCGACGGGGACCAGGTAGGGGGCCACGGGGCGGGCCGTGAACTCCATCGCGCCGGAAGGGGACTTGCGCAGGTCGAGGTGGTGGAACCAGGCGTCGTCGTCCCGCGCCGGATGGTCCGTGCGGTCGTGGTAGAGGCCCCAGCGGGACTCCGTGCGGGCGAGCGAGGCACGGGCGGCCATCTCCGCGCAGTCACGGATGAAGGTGACCTCGGCGCACCGCATGAGCTCGTGCGGGGTGCGGGCGCCCATGGCGGCGACGTCCGCGCGCATCCGCTCGAAGGCGTCGAGGGCGAGTGAGAGGCGGGCGCCGGACTTGGGCGGGGCGACGTAGTCGTTGACGAAGCGGCGGAGCTTGTACTCGACCTGGGGCTGCGGCGGGCCGTCCGGGTTGCGCAGCGGGCGGTAGATCAGCTCGTGCGCCTCCCGGAGCTGGTCCCGCGGGAGCGTGCCCTCGTAGGCGCGGTGGCGGGCGGCGTCCGCGCCGGCCAGGTCGCCGAAGACGAACGCGCCGATCATGTAGTTGTGGGGGACGCAGGCCAGGTCCCCGGCGGCGTACAGGCGCGGCACGGTCGTACGGGCGTGCTCGTCGACCCGTACGCCGGACGCGGAGTGGCCGCCGCACAGGCCGATCTCGGAGATGTGCATCTCCACGTCGTGGGTGCGGTAGTCGTGGCCGCGGCCCGCGTGGAAGGTGCCGCGGGTGGGGCGCTCGGTGGAGTGCAGGATGGATTCGAGCGCGCTGATCGACTCCTCGGGGAGGTGGCTCAGCTTGAGGTACACCGGGCCCCGGTCGCTGGCGACCTCCGCGGCGAACTCGGCCATCATCTGGCCCGACCAGTAGTCGGAGTCGACGAAGCGCTCGCCGTGCCGGTTGACCTGGTAGCCGCCGAAGGGGTTGGCGACGTAGGCGCAGGCGGGACCGTTGTAGTCCTTGATCAGCGGGTTGATCTGGAAGCACTCGATGCCGGTGAGCTCGGCGCCCGCGTGGTAGGCCATGGCGTAGCCGTCCCCGGCGTTGGTGGGGTTCTCGTAGGTGCCGTAGAGGTAGCCGGAGGCGGGCAGCCCGAGCCGGCCGCAGGCGCCGGTCGCGAGGACGACCGCCCCGGCGCGCACCGTGACGAACTGCCCGGTGCGGGTGTTGAAGCCCGCCGCGCCGACCGCGCGCCCCTCCGCCGTGAGGACCCGGACGGGCATGACGCGGTTCTCGATGCGGATCCGCTCGCGCATCTCGCGGCGCCGCAGCTGCCGGTAGAGGACCTTCTTGACGTCCTTGCCCTCGGGCATGGGCAGCACGTACGAGCCGGAGCGGTGCACCTGGCGGACCGCGTACTCGCCGTGCTCGTCCTTCTCGAACTTGACGCCGTAGGACTCCAGGCGCTGGACCATCGCGAAGCCGCGGGTGGCGGTCTGGCGGACGGTGGACTGGTCGACGATGCCGTCGTTGGCGCGGGTGATCTCGGCGACGTAGTCGTCCGGTTCGGCGCGGCCGGGGACGACCGCGTTGTTGACGCCGTCCATGCCCATGGCGAGGGCGCCGGAGTGGCGGACGTGCGCCTTCTCCAGGAGGAGGACGTCCGCCCCGTGCTCGGCGGCGGTGAGGGCCGCCATGGTGCCGGCCGTGCCACCGCCGATGACGAGGACGTCGCAGGTGAGCTCCTCGGCGTCCGCGAGGGAGGGGATCGCCGGGAGGGTGTCCGTCGGGGACTGCCGGCCGGTGTCCGCAGGGGTGTCCACGGGGGTCTGCACGGGGGTGCCTTTCAGTTGCCGAGTGACGTGAGGACCTCGCGCCGCAGGGCGAGCCGCGCCGGGTCGTCGTGTGCGGAGCGCTCGCGGGGCCGCGGTACCGGGCGTACGGCGAGGAGGCCGCCCGCGGTGCCGGCGGGGCGCCCCCGCCCGGACCCGCTGGTGTCGCCCCCGCCGGTGCGGGCGGTACCGAGCAGGGCCACCCGGTCGCCGAGGAACAGGGCCTCGTCCACGTCGTGGGTGACGAAGACGACGGTGGCGCCGGTGCCGTGCAGCACCTCCACGAGGAGGTCCTGCATGCCGGCCCTGGTCTGGGCGTCGAGAGCGCCGAAGGGTTCGTCCATCAGGACGGCACGGGGGCGTCCGGCCAGGGCGCGGGCGAGCTGCGCGCGCTGGCGCTGGCCTCCGGAGACGCGGTGCGGCAGTTGCCGCGCGCGGTCGCCGAGGCCGACCCGGGCGAGCCAGGCGTCGGCCTGGGACCTGCGGTCCGCGCGGGACAGGCCCCGGATGGCCAGCGGGAGTTCGATGTTGGCGCGCAGGGTGCGCCAGGGCAGGAGGGCGTCCTCCTGGAAGACGAGGGCGCGGTCGGCGGAGGGCGCCACCAGGGGGCGGCCGCCCTCGGTGACCGTCCCGGCGAGGGCGGGCAGCAGTCCGGCCAGGGTGCGCAGCAGGGTCGACTTGCCGCAGCCCGAGGGGCCGACGACGGTCAGGATCTCGCCGGGCGCGACGTCCAGGGCGACGTCTTCGAGGACGGGGGCGCCGGGGCGGCCCAGTGCGGCGCCCGCGAGGGTCAGCCGGGTTCCGTGCGGCGCGGCGGAGGACCCGGCTACCGAGACCCCGGCCACCCCGGGCGACCGGGCCTCGCCCGACACCCCGGACTCCCCGATGGTGCCGGACACGCCAGCCGTGCCGGTCGCCCCGGACTCCTGGGCCGTGCCGGTCGCCCTAGACGAGGTGCTCATCCCGGGCCTCCTTTCCGGGGACGGGGGCGGTCGCCCTCGTGGGCGGGGAGACGGGGGCCGGCCCCGGGGTGCGCGTCCGGGCTCCGGGGACGTACTCCGTGCGGGGCAGCCACCGGGTGGACCACCGGCCGAGCTGTTCGACGGCCGTCGAGGTGAGCCAGCCGAGCAGGCCGATCGTCACCATGCCGACGAAGACGCCGGGGTAGTCGACGACCGTGTAGTCCTGCCAGGTGCGGTAGCCGACGCCGTACTCGCCGGAGATCATCTCGGCGGAGATCACGCAGATCCACGAGACGCCGATGCCGACGGACAGGCCGCCGAAGATCCCGGGCAGCGCGCCCGGCAGCACCACGGAGCCGAGGATCCGCCACCGGCCGCCGCCCATCGTGCGCACGGCCTCCTCCCAGACGGGGGCCAGCGCGCGCACCGCGTGCCGGGTGGAGACCAGGACGGGGAAGAACGCGGCGGTGCAGGTGATGAAGACGATGCCCTGCTCGTTGCTCGGGAACAGCAGGATGGCGACGGGGACCAGCGCGATGGCCGGGACGGGGCGGACCACCTCAAGGACGGGACCGAGCAGGTCCTCGGCGAGCCGGGAGCGCGCCACCGCCACGCCCGTGGCGATCCCCAGGACGGCGGCCAGGAGGAAGCCGGTGAGGATGCGGGTGAGGCTGTCGGTGAGGTCCGTCCAGTAGTCGGCGCCGCCGAGCCGGCCGCCGAACGCGCGCGCCACGTCGGCGACGGTCGGGAACTGCGAGAAGCGCAGCCACAGATCGACGTCCAGGCTGGTCAGCAGCTGCCAGGCGGTGAGCGCGGCGGCGAGCGAGCCGGCGCGCAGCGCGTACCGGCCGGCCTGGCCCCGGGCCCTCCCGCGGTGCTCGGGGTGCCCGGTCACGAGGCCCGCTCCAGGGCCTCGGCGTAGGTGAGGGTGCGGGCGCCCGGGTGGCCGGTGACGTACGCCCGTGCGGTGGCGGCCGTGACGAACGGCCGCAGGTCGTCGCCGTCCGCCACCCACACCGCCCTGTCCGCGAACCAGGGGGTGCCGGTCGTGGCGTCGGAGACGTACGCGGCGCGGACGGCCGCGCGGTGCCGGGACACGTGGCGCAGGAGGGCGGCGGCGGAGGTGAACGTACGCGTCGTGGTCGCGTCCTTCTCCCACACCTCCCCGGCGGCCGGCGAGGGACCGGCGGCGAGGGCGTCGGCGTAGGCGGCGGCGCCCAGCGCCCTCTTCACGTACCGGTCGTCGACGAAGGCGTCCACGTCGACGTCCCCGACGAGCTTCGCGGACCTCAGGACGGAGACGTCCTTCTTGAGCGCGGCGACCAGTGACGGTTTGAGGGCGGGGCCGAAGGTGGCGATGCCGTGCGCGCCGTTGTAGAGGTAGACGACCTCGGCGGGCAGGCCGGTGGCCTTCGCGACCTTCTCCGCGGCGGTCACCGGGTGGCCGTGCAGGTAGTCCGTCGCCTTCGACTGGGCCTTGAGGAAGGCCTCCAGCACGGCGGGTCGGCGCCGCGCGAAGTCCTCGCGGGCGGTGACGCCGTGGAAGGTGGGCAGCTTCAGCGCGGCGCCGTCGTACAGGGCCTTCGCCTTGCCCTGGTAGGCGAGGAGGCCGGGCCAGGCGACGAACTGGGAGAGGGCGTCCGTACTGCCGGCGGAGAGCGCGGAAGCGCCCACCGCGGGCTGCTGGTTGAGTTTGCGGATGTCCTTCTCGGGGTCGATTCCCGCGCGCCGCAGCGCCCGGACGAGGGTGCCGTCGGCCGCCGAGCCGACGCTCGTCGACACCTTCCTGCCGCGCAGGTCGCTGAGGGAGTCCAGTCCGGAGTCCGGCGCGGTGACGACGGTGTTGAGGCCGCCGTCCAGGTTGTAGCCGGTGACGGAGACGAGCCGCGTCGGGCGGTCGAGCTGCCGTCCGCGGGCGGCGTTGATGAGGAGCGGGAAGTCGCCCATCGAGCCGATGTCGATCTTCCCGGCGGTCATCTGGGCGGTGATCGGGGCGCCGGTCGCGTAGTCCTGCCAGGCCACCTTGTAGGTGGTGCCGTCGCCGAGGGCGTTCAGTTCCCGCTCGAAGTAGCCGAGGGAGCGGAGCAGGGTGCCCGCCGTGACGGTGTTGATTGTCTTGGACTGGTAGCCGACGGTCACGGTGACGGTGGAGCCGTCGCCGGCCTCGGCGTCACCGCCGCAGCTGGCGAGGGGGAGCAGGATCAGGGCGGCGGTCACCGCGGCCGCGGTGCGGCGCAGGGGAGTTCGCATGGGAGTCGGGGCCTTCCACCGGTGCGGTTCGAGGGGTCAGCGGAGCAGGTAGGGCATGTTGACCGTGACGGCCCCGGTGGGGCAGCGGGCCGCGCACGGGCCGCAGTACCAGCACTCGTCGACGTGCATGTACGCCTTGCCGTTGCTCTCGTCGATGGCGAGGGAGTCCAGCGGGCACATGTCGACGCAGAGGGTGCAGCCGTCGATGCACTTCGACTCGTCGATGGTCACGGGCACGTCGGCCCGCTGGGGCACCAAGGGCATGGCTGTCTCCAGGAATCGGTACGCGGGAGGGTGGCCGCGGGCAGGCGCGGCACCGGGAGCGGGAGCGCCGCGGCGAGGCCGACCGCGGCGGGCGGGGCTACAGCAGGCGGCGCAGTTGGCCGCTCATGGTGATGCGGTCGCCGCGGAAGCGGATGAACTCCAGGTCGACGGGGCGGCCGTCGGAGAGGTGGGTGAGCCGTTCCAGCATCAGGACGGCCGTGCCGCGCGGTGCCTCCAGTACGGCCGCGGAGTGCGCGTCGGCGTTCACGGCCTCCAGGGTGATCTCGGCGTGGCCGAGCGGGCGGCCGGTGATCGACTCCAGGAGCCGGAAGACGTCCGTGTTCTCCAGGTCGGCGCCGAGCAGGGCGGTTCCGATGTCGAGGGGGATGTAGGTGAGGTCGAGGGAGAGGGGGAGACCGTCCAGGCGGCGCAGGCGCTCGATGTAGAGGACGTCGGAGCCGGACGGCACGCCCAGGCGTTCGGCGACCGGGGCGGGCGCGGCGACCGGGCCGGCGGTCCGCACCTCGTTGCTGACCTGGCCGTGTTCGCGCAGGGTCTCCGCGAGTCCCATCAGCCGGTCGAGTCCGTGGGCGTACTTCTGGGCGGCGACGACCGTGCCGACGCCGGGCACCCGGGTGACCAGGCCCTCGGCGCGCAGCAGGTCCAGGGCCTGGCGGACGGTGTTGCGGGAGGCGCGGTAGTCGTCGCCGATCGCCGCCTCGTGCGGGAGCGTGCCGTCCGGGAAGCCGCCGGTCAGCACCTGGTGGCGCAGCAGGTCGGCGAGCTGCCTCGCCCGGTCCGCGCGCAGCCGCCGCCGGCGGGCGGCGACGGTGGTCGCGCCTGCTCCGGCGTGCTCTCGGATGCGTTCGGTGGGCATGCGACGGACCATACCCACGGGGTGCGGGCCGTGGTGTTGCCGCAGTGTTGCGCCACCTGCGTCACCCACGGACACCGGGCTGACCTGCGGTTTCCCTCACCCGCCGGGCAAGATCTGCCACCGCGGGGCCACCACCGGTCCGGCGTCGGCGCACTGCCCGTCCACCGCCGGCGCCACCGTCCGTCCAACACCACGGCCGGCGCCCGCCTCACCACCGTCGCCCGCATCACGGCCGTCACCGCCGCGGCCCGCCGGTGTTCAGCCCCTCGGGACGATCCTGCCGGTCACCTCGCCCAGGCCCACCCGGGTGCCGCCGGGGCCGGGTGCCCAGGCCGTGAGGGTCACCTCGTCGCCGTCCTCCAGGAACGTCCGTTTGCCGTCGGGGAGTTCGAGGGCGTCGTGGCCGTTCCAGGTGAGCTCCAGCAGGGAGCCGCGTTCGCCCTCGCCGGGACCGCTGACCGTCCCCGAGCCGTACAGGTCGCCGGTCCGCAGGGACGCCCCGTTGACCGTCATGTGCGCCAACTGCTGGGCCGCCGTCCAGTACATGGTGGAGAAGGGCGGCTCGGACACCGTGTGGCCGTTGATCGCCACGGAGATCCGCAGGTCGTAGCCGCCGGGGTCCTCGGCGGAGTCGTCCAGGTAGGGCAGCAGCGGGTGGGTGCGCTCGGGCGGCGCGACCCGTGCGTCCTCCAGCGCGTCGAGCGGGGTGATCCAGGCCGACACCGAGGTGGCGAAGGACTTGCCGAGGAAGGGCCCGAGCGGGACGTACTCCCAGGCCTGGATGTCGCGCGCGGACCAGTCGTTGAGGAGGCAGAGGCCGAACACGTGGTCGCGGAAGGCCGACAGGGGGACCGGGGTGCCCGGCGCGGAGGGGGCGCCGACGACGAAGCCGACCTCCGCCTCGATGTCCAGGCGCACCGACGGGCCGAAGACCGGGGCCGCGTCCGCGGGGGCCTTGCGCTGGCCCGACGGGCGGATCACGTCGGTCCCGGACACCACGACGGTGCCGGACCGGCCGTGGTAACCGATCGGCAGGTGCTTCCAGTTGGGCGTGAGGGAGTCCTCGGCGTCCGGACGGAAGATCTGCCCGACGTTGCGGGCGTGGTTCTCGGAGGCGTAGAAGTCGACGTAGTCCGCGACCGCGAAGGGCAGGTGCAGGGTCACCTCGGAGAGCGGGTGCAGCAGGGGCTCGATCGTCTCCCGGTGGGCCGGGACCGTCACCCACGCGGTGAGGGCGCGCCGTACGTCGGACCAGGCCGTGGGGCCCGCCGCCAGCAGGGGGTCGAGGCCCGGCTGCGCGAGCAGGGCCTCGTAGGGGGAGCCGAGGGCCCGCGCCGCGGCGCCCGCGTCGAGCACGCGGTCACCGAGCCTGACCCCGACCCGCCGCGCGCCGGGGGCCGCCGAGTCGCCGGAAGCCGCCGGGGAGAACACGCCGTACGGAAGGTTGTGCGGACCGAAGGGGTCGCCCTCGGGGACGTCGAAGGGGGGCATCGGGTGCTGCCTCGCTTTCGTGCTCGCCTGTGATCCATGTGTTCCACGCGTTCCATGTGGTCGCGGCACACGTTACGTGGGAGGAAGGACCGGAGACAGGTTCCGTGGCCGCCGCGGCGCCGCGACCGGTCACCGGGCCGGCGTCGGCGCGACTCCCTCGGTCAGGGCCGTGTACGAGCAGGCGGTGGGCAGGGGCGCCTCTGGACTCCACGAGGGCCACCGGTCTTCGCGGCCGGGCCGCGCGGCACCAGGCGGTCGCCCCGGGGTGGTGGTCCCGTCGACTCCCGTACCGGTGAACGGCGTTGCTGTCGGGATACCGGACGTCGTCCGGTTCCCGCCGGGCCCTTGGGGCGCGGGGTCCGTATTCTTCGGATCATGGCCGCTCCGACTGCATATTCACTCATCGCCACTGACCTGGACGGAACGCTGCTGCGCGGCGACGACACCCTCTCCGGGAGGTCGCGGGAAGCGCTGGCGCGGGTGGCCGGGGCGGGCGGCCGGCACCTGGTCGTGACCGGGCGCCCGGCACCGAGGGTGCGCCCGCTGCTGGAGCAACTCGGTGGCGAGGGGCTGGCGGTGTGCGGGCAGGGCGCGCAGCTGTACGACGCCGGCACCGGCCGTCTGCTGTGGTCGGTGACCCTGGACCGGGAGCTGGCCGAGATCGCGCTCGGCAAGATCGAGGCCGAGGTCGGGCAGGTCCACGCGGCCGTGGACCAGGACGGGGTGGACGGGCTCACCCTCATCGAGCCGGGTTATCTGATGCCGCACCCGACGCTGCCCGCGGTGCGGGTGCGGCGCCGTGACGACCTGTGGACGCGGCCCATCAGCAAGGTGCTGCTCCGCCACCCCACCTTGTCCGACGACGAGTTGGCGTCGGTGGCGCGGATGACGGTCGGTTCGCTGGCGACCGTCACCATGTCGGGTCCCGGCACCGTCGAACTCCAGCCATACGGCGTGACCAAGGCGACGGGCCTCGCGCTGGCCGCCGGTCACCTCGGCCTGTCGCCGGCGGACACGATCGCGTTCGGGGACATGCCCAACGACATCCCGATGTTCGACTGGGCCGCCCACGGCGTCGCCATGGCCAACGCCCATCCCGAACTCCGGGCGGTGGCTGACGAGATCACCCTCTCGAACGAGGAGGACGGCATCGCGGTCGTCCTGGAACGGCTGTTCCCCGGCCCTGGGGACCGGGGAACAGCGGGTCTCGCGGTCCGGGGGGCCGCCGCCGCCCCGGGCCCGGCTCAGTAGGCGCCGAAGACGTTGTCGATCGAGCCGTACTTGTCGGCGGCGTAGTTGCAGGCCGCGGTGATGTTCGCGACCGGGTCGTACGGGTCCATCGACGTGCCGTCCACGTGGTACGCGGCGAAGGTCGGGTCGATCACCTGGAGCAGGCCCTTGGAGGGCGTGCCGGCCACGGCGTTGGAGTCCCAGTTGTTGATGGCCTGGGGGTTGCCCGAGGACTCCCGGATGATGTTGCGGTGGATGCCGTCGTAGGAGCCCGGTATGCCCTTCTGGGCCATGATGTCGAGGGCTTCCCTGATCCAGCCGTCCAGGTCGTTCGTGTACGTCTTCGCGGTCGCGGGCGCGGCGGCCGTCTTCGTCGTCGCGGCGGCCGTCGTGGCCGCCCCCTTCAGGGTCTTCGTGCCCACGGTCAGCTTCAGGCCCGGCCGGATCAGCGACGGGTCGCTGCCGATGACGGCGCGGTTGGCGTCGTACAGCTTCTTCCAGTCGCCGGTCTTGGCGTGGTCACGGGCGATCTTGGACAGGGTGTCGCCCGAGGCCACCTTGTAGGTGACGAGCTGGACCTGCGGGACGGCGGCCGGCACGGACTGCGCGGCCTGGGCCGGCTGTGCCGCCTGGGCGCCGGTGGCGCCGATGAGCGGGAGTACGAGTGCGGCTCCGCCCGTTCCGGCGGCGACGAACCCGCGGGTGAGGGCGTTGTTTCTGGGACGGCGGTGCTTGCCTCGAGCGGCCATGGCGCGTTTCCTCTCCGATGCCTGCGAGGTGAGCTGTCGGGTTCGGGCTGGGAGGTGCCCGGCCGCACATGACGTGCGACTTGACCCCAAGCCGTTCCGGGCGCTGCCGGACCGGCGCTTACGTGGGTCCCCCGCTCCTGCCGTGCGTGGGTGGGTGGGGTCACCGAGCGGCGGCAGGATTAGGCGGGGTCCGCTCGGATCGACGTGAACGTATGCGAGAGCACATGTCCGAAACAAGGCCCGATTTCCCGTGCCACGGCATTTGATCTACCTCTGACCAGGGGGGAAATGGTCCGATTAGACCGGAACGTGAAACTCAACTTGCCTTTAGCAAAGGCGGACTTGCGAGGCTCGATCGGCCGGAAGATCGATTGGGGCGTGACCCATTTCACGCGGCCAAGACATGTCAAAGCATCGGCAACACAGGCAAGTCGGTCATTAACGGGCGGCCGGGAGGCGCCGCCGGTTCACCGCGAGCCTCGGGACGACCCGCGCCACGGGCTCCCGGGGCGACCCGCGTCGCGTGGCCCCGGGGCGGACGGACGGCGAGGGGCGTGGACGCGCGCCGGGCACACCACGCACCCTGATCCGGGCAACGGGGGCGGACCCAGCGGGTGCGCCTAACCCGCCGTGCGCGGGATGCGCCGCTCCCACGTCCGGTGGAAGACCACCTCGTCGCCGTCCGTGCAGATCACCTCGTTCGAAGTGATGAACTCGCCCGCGTCGCAGCTGACTTCGGAGTGGGTCTCCACGCGGGCGTCCCATCCGGTGTCCGGCCGGTGCAGCCGGATCGACCAGTCCGAACGGGTCCGCGCGGACAGCGGATCCCACTCACCGGTCGTGAACGTCTCCAGGGCGTCCTCCGTGACCTCCAGGCCGTCCGGGTACACCCGGGTGTCGCCGTGGCGCGGGTCGACCTCCAGGCGCCAGACACCCGCGGCGACATCGCGCACGACCAGCCGTTCCGGCCGGGGTTCGTCCAGGGTCGCCGGGACGACCGCGCCCAGCGGCTCCGACTCCTCCGGTTCCCCGAAGGTGATGGAGGGGTCCGACTCCCGTACCCGCACCGGCAGTTCGAGGGAGCTGCCCTCCGGGTGCAGGGTGAAGCCGGTGTCCGAGTCCGGCTGCGGCCAGATCCACGGCCAGTACGCCGAGGAGACGGCGAGCCGGATGCGGTGCCCCGGCGGGAAGGCGTGACCGATGGCGCTCAGCTCGAACGTCACGTCCCCGGTCGCGCCCGGTGGCCACTCCACCACCCGGTCCGTGCCCTCCCGGGCGCCGAGGTTCAGGACGCCCCGGGTGACGAGCGCCGACGCCCCGTCCGGGAACACGTCGCAGACCCGCGCGACGACCTGCCCGCGCGGCACGGGCGACGTCAGCCGCAGCCGGACCCTGGGCCGTCCCAGTACCCAGGTCTCCTCCCGCACCTCGAACTCGAAGCAGGCCGACTTCGCGTCCTCGTCCCGCTGGTCCGGCGGCAGGTCCCCGTCGTCCCCGACGGGCAGGAAGCGGCCGGCGTCCAGGCCGGTGTGCAGCGGGGAGCGCACCGGCACCGGCACACCCCGCAGCGCGTACGTCACCGGCGTCACCGTCGGCGCGGGCCAGGCGTCGTCCCCCACCCAGCGGCCGGCCAGCACCGGGTGGACGGTGGCCGGACGGTGCGAGTCGCAGACGTAGGCGCGCAGCAGCGGCTCGGACATCACACCGGCGCCCGGGGCGTCGGCGCCTTCGGAGCCGGGCCGCAGCCAGTGGTCCCACCAGCGCAGAGTCTCCTGGAGGAAGCCGATCGCGGGGCCCGGCGGCAGCCCCCGGTCGGGGTACTGGTGCGACCAGGGCCCGATCAGCCCCCGTACCCGGTCGGCCGGGAGGTGCTCGACCAGCCGCAGCACCGTGTCGCGGTACGGGTCGTGCCAGCCGCCGACCGCCAGCACCGCGGCCCGCACCGAGCCGTAGTCCTCGCGCACGCTGCCGCGCCGCCAGTACGCGTCCCGCGTCTGGTGCGCCAGCCAGGTGTGGACGAACGGGTCCACGGCCTCCAGCCGCCGCACCCACATGTCGCGCCACATCACCTGGCCGACGTACCGCGGGTCCGGCGGCCGGCAGGCGAAGGCGAGCAGTGCCGCCGCGCGGGCCGGCATGTCGCCGGCCAGGACGGACCCGCCCAGGTAGTGCCGGTCGTTGTCGTAGCGGTCGTCCGTCGCGCAGACCGTGACGACGGCCTTCAGCGGCTCGGGGGCCAGGGCCGCGACCTGGAGCGCGTCGAAGCCGCCCCAGGACAGCCCGAACATGCCGACCCGCCCGCTGCACCACGGCTGGGCGGCGAGCCAGTTCACGACCTCGACGCCGTCGTCCGCCTCCACGCGCGCGTGCTCGTCCGCCGGCAGCCCCTCCGAGTTGCCGTGGCCGCGCACGTCCACCCGGACCGAGGCGTAGCCGTGGCCCGCGTACCAGGGGTGGCGCTGCCAGTCGCGCGGCGCGGTCCAGTCCGTCAGCCGGTGCGGGAGGTACTCCAGGAGCGCCGGGACCGGCTCGTCGGTGACCGGGCGCCACACGCGCGCGTAAAGGCGCGTCCCGTCGGGCAGCGGGATCAGGACGTCCTCGTGCGTCGTCCGGTGGGGGAACGACGTACGGATGCGGGTGCTCATCGCGCCGGCCCCGCCGGACCGGCCGCCCGCTGCCGGGGCCGGACACGCGGGGCGCCGGACGCGTGCACCCGGCCAGGTGACGGGGGCGGCGCCGGACACGCCGGGACACTCCGCACCCGCCCGGTCCCGCTGCGCACCCCTCCGCCGGTCCGCGGCGGACGGCCGCCGGGACCGGGCCCTCCGGGGCGGGTACGGGGGCCCGGGCCGGGCACCGGGCCCGGCCCGCGGCCCGGTCCGGCGGTGACACTGCGTCGCGACACGAGAGCCTTCCCGTCAAGTCCGTACATGTCCGGTCGTATCAGGTGATCAAGAACATACCGTTCGTGAGGGTGGGCCGCCCGGTCATGACTGCGCCTCCCGGGGGAGGGAAGTCGTAGGTGGGGGCGGTGGGCGCTCGTGGTGATCGAAACGTGACCGGATACGCTGACTTGAGTGATGGCAGCGACACATCGACAAACCGTGTCATCGACCGAATGATCGACCGAGTTCGCCATGTGATCGTCAGCAGACAGGAGAACCTCTCGTGACCGTCGTCGGGCCGTTCGGGCTGAGCGTGCGGGACCAGGCTCTCGAAGCCGATGTCCAGGCCGGATTGACGGCTGTCGAGGAGGGCCTGCTCGAAGCCACCAAGAGCGAGGTCCCCTTCATCACGGAGGCCGCCCAGCACCTCGTGCGGGCCGGCGGCAAGCGGTTCAGGCCGCTGCTCGTGATGCTCGCGGCGCAGTTCGGGGACCCCTACGCGCCGGGCATCGTGCCCTCGGCCGTCGTCGTCGAACTGACCCACCTGGCGACGCTCTACCACGACGACGTGATGGACGAGGCCGAGGTGCGCCGCGGGGTGCCCAGCGCCAACACCCGCTGGGGCAACTCGATCGCCGTCCTCACCGGCGACTTCCTCTTCGCCCGCGCCTCGCACATCCTGGCCGACCTCGGCCCGGAGGCCGTCCGCGTCCAGGCCGAGGCGTTCGAGCGGCTGGTCACCGGCCAGATCTTGGAAACCGCGGGACCCCGCGACGAACGCGACCCGATCGACCACTACCTCGACGTGCTCAGCGGCAAGACGGGCTCCCTCGTCGCCGTGGCGTGCCGCTTCGGCGCGATGATGTCGGGCGCCGACGAGACGGTCGTCGACGTGCTCACGCAGTACGGCGAGCGGCTCGGTGTCGCCTTCCAGCTCGCCGACGACGTCCTGGACATCGCCTCCGACTCGCACGAGTCCGGCAAGACGCCGGGGACGGACCTGCGCGAGGGCATCCCCACGCTGCCGGTGCTGCGGCTGCGCGAGCGCGTGGCCCGCCTCGGGCTTCCCGAGGACATCGCGCTGTGCGAGCTGCTCGACTCCGACCTGACGGACGACGCCCGGCACGCCGAGGCGCTGGCCCGGCTGCGGACGCATCCCGCGCTGGAGCAGGCCCGCCGGGACACCGTGCGGTACGCGGAGGACGCGCGGGCGGCGCTGGCGCCGCTGGTCGAGTGCGACGCCAAGGCGGCCCTGCTGGAGCTGTGCGACGCCGTGGTCCACCGCGCCGGCTGACGCCGGGCGGTCGCCCGGCGACCGCCCCCCCCGCTCCGTGCTCCCGCACGCCTGCCCGTATACGCCGTACGGGGCATTTCGGTGTGACGCAGGTCACCTCGCTCACCTTGAGTGCCGTCCCGTATCCGTTGCGTAGCTCTCCGTGGAGGCCGGCGCAGGAGCGCCGACCGGGACACGGGGAGCAGCGGAATCATGGGACCGAACGTCACGCCCGCGAGGCGTCGCACGCACCTGGTCAGAGGCGCAGCCGCGCTGGCGGCGGGCGCCCGGGTCGGCGG
>NZ_JBSGZN010000040.1:0-77714 GCF_053611025.1 Streptomyces sp. NPDC054842 | reverse complement strand
TCCCGGCGGCCTTCCGGGCCGACGTGGCTTTCGGACGCGACGGCGGGATCCTCAGGCGGGGAACCGGCCGCAGAGGTAGTTGCCCGGTTCCGTCGGTTCGTCGCTGATCCAGTACTGGCGCCACAGCGACGCGAACCGCTCGCGGCCGAGGTGGCCCTCGTTCCGCGGGTCGAGCAGCTCGAAGACGCCGGTCAGGTCCGCGGGCCGGCCCGTCCAGGTCTCGACCAGCGTGCGGTGCTCCCGAGGCGAGATACGGCCGTCACTGTCGGCGTCCACGACGTCGAAGAGGGTGTCGGCGGTCGCCGTGACGGCGTCCTCCATCGCCGGCAGGCGGTCGACGAGGGCGAGCAGCTCGTCGAAGTCGACGGAGCCGTCCCCGTTGGCGTCCCCGGCCATCAGGAGCGCCGCCCACCAGCCCATGAGCAGCGTCTCCAGCCGGCCGCGCAGCCGCGTGCCGGGCTCCACCCCGGGCAGCCGGCCCCACCGGGCGACCAGCTCGGTGAAGTCCCCCTCGCGCAGACAACCGTCCCCGTCCGCGTCGAACGCCGCGAACATCCCCCGCAACTTGCGCTCCTGGAACGTACTGGCCATGAGCGGCCTCCCCTCGGCACCGGACCGGACGGCGGATCCGCCCGCCGCGGCCGCCGCCAGGTGCCTTCCCCGCCCGCCCCCACAGCGCGCCTCGACCCTCTCGGGCACATCTGCCCGAAGGGTCACCTCGGCCCGCACGCCCCGGAGATCCGCGCACCGGCCTCGCGGGCAGCGCAGGAAACATGCGCCGCCGAAGTGAGAATTACGGGTCCGCGACACGACACGACGCTCGAAAAGTCGTACTTGCCGCGCCCGCAAGCGCGCATCATGCTACGCTGAATCTCAGTTGCAGTTGTGGTTCCCGTAAACTTCAAGTGCCTTGGACGACAATTCGTCGTCGGGCACTTTTGTATTTCCGGTGCTGGTCTCCGGACGGGGTTCATTACGGCGACGCCGGGGTCCACACAGTGCGGGCCCCTGGGCACTGCCCCGAAGGAGAATTAGACATGGCTACTGGCACCGTCAAGTGGTTCAACGCGGAAAAGGGCTTCGGCTTCATCGAGCAGGAGGGTGGCGGCCCGGACGTCTTCGCCCACTACTCGAACATCGCCGCTCAGGGCTTCCGCGAGCTCCAGGAAGGCCAGAAGGTGAACTTCGACGTCACGCAGGGCCAGAAGGGCCCCCAGGCGGAGAACATCACTCCCGCCTGACACTGACACCGCACAAGACAGCTGGGGCCCGCACCTCGCGGTGCGGGCCCCGGCTTGTTGCTTTCCCGGGTGTCCCGCCGATGTACGCAGGGTGAACCGCGTGCCTCGGGGGCCCCGGCCCGGGGCCGGGGATGCGGGCCGGTCGTCCATTCCCGTGGATTTCCGGCCCTCTTCCGCCGGCCCCGCAGTCTTCCCGCGCCGGGCGACCGGCCAGTTTTTTTGTCTTGCATTCGGCTCGTTCTTGCAATTCGTTCGGCTTATCGCTGCCGAGAATTCCTCGATACGTGCCATATCGAGGAAGGTTCTCCATGAACCGTTCAGCTCGCACGAACGACCGTTACTCCGGAAAGCGCAAGGACGGCTTCGCCGGTTCCGACCGGGGTGCCCGCTTCCGCCCGCAGGGCCAGGGGCGTCCCGTCACCCGTCCGGACGGTTCCGGGCGCCGCCCTTCCGCACCGCAGGGTGAGTTCGCGCTGCCCGTGAGCGTCACGCCCGCCCTCCCCGCCGTCACGGCGTTCGGGGAACTCGATCTTCCCGCCGAGCTGCTCGGGACGCTCACCGACCTCGGCATGCACGAGCCGTTCCCCATCCAGGCCGCCACTCTGCCGAACTCCCTCGCGGGCCGGGACGTCCTGGGCCGGGGTCGCACCGGATCCGGCAAGACCCTCGCCTTCGGCCTCGCCCTCCTCGCCCGTACGGCGGGACAGCGCGCCGAGGCCCGCAAGCCGCTGGCCCTCGTGCTGGTCCCCACGCGCGAGCTGGCCCAGCAGGTCACCGACGCGCTCACACCCTTCGCCCGGCTGCTGAAGCTGCGGCTCGCCACCGTCGTCGGCGGCATGTCGATCGGGCGGCAGGCCGGCGCGCTGCGCTCCGGCGCCGAGGTCGTCGTCGCCACCCCCGGGCGCCTCACGGACCTCATCGAGCGCAAGGACTGCCGTCTGGACCGGGTGAGCATCACCGTCCTGGACGAGGCGGACCAGATGGCCGACATGGGCTTCATGCCGCAGGTCACCGAGCTGCTCGACCAGGTCCGCCCGGACGGCCAGCGCATGCTGTTCTCCGCGACGCTGGACCGCAACATCGACCTGCTGGTCCGTCGCTACCTGCACGACCCGGTGGTCCACTCGGTCGACCCGTCGGCGGGCGCGGTCACCACCATGGAGCACCACGTCCTGCACGTGCACGGCGCCGACAAGTACGCCACGGCCACCGAGATCGCGGCCCGTGACGGGCGCGTCCTGATGTTCCTGGACACCAAGCACGCGGTCGACCAGTTCACCCGGCACCTGCTGAGCAGCGGGGTGAAGGCCGCGGCGCTGCACGGCGGCAAGTCGCAGCCCCAGCGGACCCGTACGCTCGCCCAGTTCAAGTCCGGCGGCGTCTCGGTGCTCGTGGCGACCAATGTCGCGGCCCGCGGCATCCACGTCGACGACCTCGACCTCGTGGTGAACGTGGACCCGCCGGCCGACCACAAGGACTACCTGCACCGCGGTGGGCGTACGGCCCGCGCGGGCGAGTCCGGCAGCGTGGTCACGCTGGTGCTGCCCAACCAGCGCCGTGACATGACCCGCCTGATGTCCGTGGCGGGCATCCGGCCGCAGGTCACCCAAGTACGTTCCGGCGAAGCCGAGTTGAGCCGCATCACCGGGGCGCAGGCGCCGTCCGGGGTACCGGTCGGCGGCGCCCCTGTCGTCGAGCGCCCCAAGCGCGGGGGTGCCCCGTTCCGCGGCATGGGCACCCGCCCGGGCCGCGCCGGCGGCGAGTCCCGCCGGGCCACCGAGGCGCGCCAGACCGCCGAGGCCCGCAAGGCCGCCCGGATCCGCCGGGGCGTCTGAGCACGGCGCACCGGCCGTACCGGGCGTTCGGGCGCGATGCGCCGGCGTGCCGGGCCCGACGGGTCCGGCACGACCGGGCGAGGACCGCGGCCACCGTACCCCGGAGACCAACGGCGGCTGCGCGCACGGTGGTTGAACCCCGGGTACCGCGTCAGGCGGGACCGCCCGGGGAGATCAGCCCCGTCTCGTAGGCGAGGACGACGGCCTGGACGCGGTCGCGGAGGCCCAGCTTGGACAGGATGCGGCCCACGTGCGTCTTGACCGTCGTCGGGCTGAGGAACAGCCGGTCCGCGAGTTCCGCGTTGCTCAGCCCCGTCGCCAGCAGGCGCAGCACCTCCAGCTCGCGCGGGGTCAGTTCGGACAGGCCGCTGTGGATTCCGGGCGGCGTCGCCTCCTCCCGTTGCGCGAAGCGCTCGATGAGCCGGCGCGTGATGGCGGGCGCGAGCAGGGCGTCCCCGGACCGCACCAGGCGTACGGCCGCCACCAGGTGCTCCGGGGTGACGTCCTTGAGCAGGAACCCGCTCGCGCCCGCGGTGAGCGCCGCGTAGACGTAGTGGTCCAGGTCGTACGTGGTGAGGATGACGACCCGCGTCCCCTCCAGGCCCGCGTCGCCCAGGATGTGCCGGGTCGCCTCGATGCCGTCCATGTTCGGCATCCGGATGTCCATGAGGACGACGTCGGGCCGGGTGCGGCGGACGGCGGCGACGGCCTCGGCCCCGTCCGCCGCCTCGGCCGTCACCTCGATGCCGTCGGCGGCCAGGATCATCCCGAAGCCCGTGCGGACCAGGGCCTGGTCGTCGGCGATGACCGCGCGCAGCGCCGGCTCGTTCACGCGGTCCGCCACGGCACCCGGGCCTTGATCCGGTAGCCGCCGGCGAGGGTCGGGCCGGCGGTGAGGCCGCCGCCGTAGACCGCCAGGCGTTCGCGCAGGCCGATCAGCCCCCGGCCGTTGCCGTCCACCGGCGGCCGGTCGTGGGTTCCGCCGGTGTCGACGACCTCGATCTCCAGGCAGTCGCCGGTGTAGCCGATCATGACGGAGGCCTCGGCGCCGGCCGCGTGCTTGAGCGTGTTGGTCAGCGCCTCCTGCACCACCCGGTACGCCGTGAGGTCCACGCCGGGCGGCAGCGGGTCCGGGGGCAGCGAGAGCGCGACACCGACCGGTGTCCCGGCCGCGCGGACCCGCTCCACCAGGGCGTCGAGCCGGGCCAGACCGGGCTGCGGTTCGAGGCCGTCGGCCGGGGTCTCGGCGCGGCCCGCGTCCGGTCCGGCGAGCAGGCCCATCACGTGCCGCAGTTCCGCCATGGCGGCCCGGCCGCCCGCCTCGACCGCCAGCAGCGCCTCTTTCGAGCGCTCCGGTGCCGCGTCCATCACCGTGCGGGCCGCGCCCGCCTGAATGACCATCACGCTCACATTGTGGGTGACGACGTCGTGGAGTTCGGCGGCTATCCGGGCCCGCTCCTCCTCCACCGCCCGGCGCATGGCCTCCTCCTGCCCTTGCTGCAACGCGGTGAAGCGCTCCCGGCTGGCGGCCAGCCGGCTCTGCCAGAAGCGGACCAGGCCGGCCAGCAGCCCCGCCACCAGCAGCACGACCGCGGGGCTCGACCACCCCGGGAGCATGGGTTCCGTCTCGCGGAACGCGAAGCCCGCCATGACGGCGGCGACAACGAGGCCGACCGTCGCCCACGTCCGGTGCCGGCTGTGGACGACCGCGCCGTAGGCCGCGATGACGCAGGTCAGCACGTTGATCCAGGAGGCGTCGTCACCGATGACCAGCGCCGCGCCCAGGACCACCGCGAACACGGCCAGCGGACGGCGGCGCATGAACGCCAGCGGCAGCGCCGACAGCACGACCAGGGCCCAGTGCGCGGTGGGGGGCCGCTCCTCCATGAGCGGCCCGCCGGGGGCCGGGGGCCGGGGCGGCTCCGGGGGAACCGGGGGCAGCGGGCCGTGGGCGCCGCCCGGACCGAGCCGTACCGGTCCGTCGCCGGGGTAACGCGCCGCCACGTACAGCGCGATGGCGGTCAGGACGACCGCCAGCGCCACGTCCGCGTACACGGCGCGCCTCGGCGGCGCGGGCGGCTGCCCCTCCGGTGCGAACGCGTCCCGCAGTCGTCGCCGCCATGCCCGTCGGCCGTCCGTCTCCATCCGGTCATTGTGGAGCCCGCTCACCGCCGCCGCGTCCGCCTGGGCGGCCGGACCTCCGTACCCGAGGAGTACGCCGCAGGGACGACCCCGGGCCGGGTCCTCCGCGGGGAGGGCCGGATGTCGGTGCCGCGGCCGACGCGTCCCCGGCCGCCCGCGCCCTACGTTCACCTGGCCGGCACCGCACGTCCCGAACCCACCCGAACCGAAGGACGGACCGTCCCATGACCCAGGTGATCCAGCTGGAGGGCGCCGCCAAGCGCTACGACAGCGCCGGCGCACCCGCGCTCGGCCCGCTCACACTCTCCGTGAACCGGGGCGAGGCCCTCGCCGTGACCGGCCCCTCCGGCAGCGGCAAGTCCACGCTGCTGAACCTCGTCGCGGGCCTGGACAAGCCGACCGCGGGCACGGTGACCGTGGCCGGACAGCGCGTCGACGGGCTCGGCGAGCACGCGCTGGCCCGCTTCCGGCGCGAACACGTCGGCATGGTCTTCCAGTTCTTCAACCTCCTCGACGACCTCACCGTCGCCGACAACATCCAGCTCCCGGCCCAGCTCACCGGGACCTCCCGGCGGGCGGCGGCGGCCCGGGCCGCGGAACTCATGGAACTGCTCCGCATCGGGCAGCACGCCCGCGCCTACCCGGGACGGCTCTCCGGCGGCGAGCGCCAGCGGGTCGCGGTGGCCCGGGCGCTGGTGAACCGGCCCGCGCTGCTCCTCGCCGACGAACCGACAGGCGCGCTGGACACCGCCTCGGGACAGGACGTACGGGACCTGCTGGTCGACCTGCACCGGGGCGGCCAGACCGTCGTCCTGGTCACGCACGACCTCGCGCTCGCCGAGGCGTGCGCGAGCCGCACGATCCACCTGGTCGACGGGCACCTCGCCCTCGACTCGCTCACGGAGGCGGTCCGTTGAGCGCCTTCGGCACCGGTGCGCTGGGCCGTGTCGTACGGTCGGGCGTGGGCCGGCGGCGCGTGCAGACGGTGGTCGTCGCGATCGCCACGATGATGGCGGTGGCCTCGGCCGTGGTCGCCGGGTCGCTCATGGTCGCCGCCCAGGCGCCGTTCGACCGGGCCTTCGCCCGGCAGCACGGCGCGCACCTGACCGTGCAGTTCGACCCGGGGAAGGCGAGCGCCGACCGGGTCGCGGCCACCGCGCGGCAGCGGGGTGTCAGCGGGAGCGCGGGACCGTACCCCGCCACGACGATCAGCCCCGTGGACGAGGGCGGCGGCCACCTGCCGCGCCTGACCCTGGTCGGGCGGTCCGCGCCGGAGGCCGACGTGGACGAGCTGGATCTGACGTCGGGCCGCTGGGCGGCCCGGCCCGGCGAGATCGTGCTCTCCGCGACCTTCGCCGGGCCCGCGTTCAGCCTCGGCACCGTGCTGCGCACCTCGGACGCGGCGGACGGCACGGCGCTCACCGTCGTCGGCCTGGCCGTGTCGGCGAGCAGGACCGCCGACGCCTGGGCAACTCCCGCGCAGACCAGAGCAATTGCCTCGCCGGACAACCCGCTCACCCGTCAGATGCTCTACCGGCTGGACTCCGCGGGCACGAGCGCGGACATCACCGCCGGGCTGAAGCGGCTCACCGCCGCCGTGCCGTCCGGAGCGCTGCTGGGCAGCCAGTCCTACCTGGACACCAAGCGCGAGAGCGACCGGGGCGCGGCGCCGACCATCCCGTTCCTCGTGGCCTTCGGTGTGCTCGGCATCGTCATGTCCGTGATCATCGTCGGCAGCGTCATCGGCGGCGCCGTCGGCACCAGCCTGCGCAGGATCGGCATCCTCAAGGCGATCGGCTTCACGCCGCGCGAGGTGGTGCGCGCCTATGTCGCGCAGGCGCTGATCCCGGCGAGCGCCGGCATCGCCCTCGGCGTGGTGCTGGGCAACCTGCTGGCCGTGCCGCTGCTGCGGGACACCGAGCAGGCGTACGGGGGCGCCTCCCTGTCGGTGGCGTGGTGGGTGGACGTCGTGGTCCCGGCCGCCGCGCTGCTGGTGGTCGCGGTCGCGGCGCTGGTGCCGGCGCTGCGGGCCGGGCGGCTGCGGACGGTCGAGGCCATCGCGGTCGGCCGGGCACCCCGGACCGGGCGCGGCCGGTGGGCCCACCGCGCGGCGGGACGGCTGCCGCTGCCGCGGGCGGTGACCTACGGTCTCGCCGCCCCCTTCACGCATCCGGTCCGTGCGGCGGCGATGCTCCTCGCGGTGGCCTTCGGGACGGTCGCGGCGACGTTCGCGGTGGGGCTCACCGCGTCCCTGAACGCGGTCGGCGACGCGCAGGACCCCGAGGACCGGGCCGCGGTCACCGTGATCACCGGCGTCGGCGGCCCCGGCGGCGGGGGCGGGACCGTGCGCCGGGAGCGGGACGGGACAGAGGCCCCGGCCGCGGACCCGGCGCGGGTGCGTGCCGCCGTCGAGGCGCAGCCCGGTACGGCCTCCGCGTACGGCACGAGCGAGGTGGACGTGAGCGCGACCGGTCTCGCCGGTCCGACGCGGGCCACCCTCTACCAGGGCGACTCGGGGGCGGCCGGCTACGAGATGATCGCCGGGCACTGGATCGAGCGCGCCGGGCAGATCGTCGTGCCCACGCGGTTCCTGGAGAAGACCGCGGCCGGGATCGGTGACACGGTGCAGGTGACGTACGCCGGGCGGACGCGGGCCCTGCGGATCGTCGGCGAGGTCTTCGACACCTCGGACGGCGGTCTGCGGATCCACGCGGAGATGGCGGACTTCGCCGGCGCCGAGCCGCAGGTCTACCTCGTCGACGTCGAACCGGGCGTCGCACCGGCCGCGTACGCCGGGGAACTCGCCGCGGTGGTGCGGCCGCTGGGCGGTGACGCGTTCGCCGGATCGCCCTCGGAGCGGGAGAACATGATCCTCCTCCTGGAGGCGATGGCGGGCCTGCTCACCCTCATGCTGGTCTCCGTGGCCGGACTCGGGGTGCTCAACTCCGTCGTCATCGACACCCGGGAACGCGTCCACGACCTCGGTGTCTGCAAGGCGCTCGGCATGTCGCCGCGGCAGACCGTGGGGCTCGTCCTCGCCTCGGTGGGCGGGATCGGCGTGCTCGGCGCCCTGCTCGGCGTACCGGCCGGACTCGCGCTGCACGGCCATGTCCTGCCGGTGATGGGACGCGCCGCGGGCACCGGCCTCCCGCCGTCGGTCCTCGACGTGTACGCCCCCTGGCACCTGGCCCTCCTGGGCCTGGCCGGTCTCGCGATCGCCCTCCTCGGCGCGTCGCTTCCGGCGAGCTGGGCGGCCCGGACCCGTACGGCGACGGCGCTGCGCACGGAGTAGGCGGGCGCGGTGGCTTTCCGGTCCCCGGGGCCGCCGGTGCGGTACCGCCGGTCCCGCACCGGGATCAACGGCCGCTTGTGCTCATCCACTTGGCCGTCGCCACCTCGGCCCACCGGGATCAGGCGGCCGGGGTGGCCTGGGCGATGAGCCGCTGGAGGTGCAGGCCGCGCCGGGCGTCCAGTTCCGTACTCCTGCCGGTGCGCACGGAGTCGGCGAATTCGCGGCGCAGCACGGGCCAGCACTCCTCGTGGTCGAGTTCGGCGGTGTCGTAGACGAGTTCGGGGTGGGGGCCGAAGAGTTCGACGCGGGTGACGGCGTGCGGGAGGTTCACCGAGCCGGACAGGGACGCCTGGCTGACCGCGCCGTTGACGTGTTCGCAGGTCAGCTCGATCCAGCGGCGCGGGTCCCCCGTTCCGCGGACGTGGGCGATGGGTCCGACGGCGGCGTCCAGCAGGTCCAGCAGGTGCGGGCCGAGGTCGAGCAGGGCGCCGTGCTCCAGACGCCAGGTCGTGGCGAACTCGCCGCCCAGGAAGGCGCCGTGGAGGTAGCGGGAGCGTGCCCCGGAGACGTCGAGCCGCCGGGCGGCGTCCACGAAGGCGCGGGTGACCGGGTGGTACCGCTTGGTCAGTACGAGCTGGGAGACCACGCCGGCCTCGTCCACGGCGTCGGCCAGCCGCTCGGCGGAGGCGAGGTCCGGGCCGAGGGGCTTCTCCAGGAGCAGGGCCTTGCCCGCCTTGGCCGCGCGCGGGGCGAGTTCGGCCTGGACGGCGGGCGGCACGGCGAAGGCGACGGCCTCGCAGCTGTCGAGCAGTTCCTCGAACGTGGCGACGGCACGGGCGCCGTGGGGTGCGGCGGTCTCGCGGGCGGCGTCCGGGCGGCGCGCCCAGACCGCGCTGAGGCGGGTCTCGGGGCCGGTGGCGAGCATGCGGGCGTGCATGGCGCGGGCCCACGGCCCGGCTCCGACGAGGCCGACCTCGACCGGGTGGTCGTTCCACGCTGCTGGTGCGGCGGTCACGGGGGTGTCCTGTCTGTGCGGGCGCCGTCAGCCGTTGTGCGCGGTGAGGCGGGCGTCGGCGCGTTCTGGGGAGTAGAGGAAGTCGACGACCATGGCGCCGGCTCCTATGAGACCGGCGTGGTCGCCGAGCCGGGAGGTGACGATCTGGAGGTTGGCGGTGGTGCGCGGCATGGCGCGCTGGTAGAGCAGTTCGCGGACGCCGGTCATGAAGGGGACCCCGGAGAGGTCGCCGGCGAGCATGAGGACTCCGGGGTTGAGCAGGGTCACGACGGTCACGAGGACCTCCCCCGCGCGCCGTCCGGCCTCCCGGGCCAGCCGGATGGCGTCCGGGTGCCCGTCGGCGAGCAGCCGTCTCACGTCGGAACCGGAGGCGGTGTCGAGGCCGAGCGCGGACAGTTCACGGGCGAGTGCGCGGCCGCTGGCCACGGCGGCCAGGCAGCCGTAGGAGCCGCACATGCACAGGGCGTCCGGGCGGTCGTGCAGGCGGATGTGCCCGATGTCGCCGGCGCCGCCGTCGATCCCGCGGTACACCTCGCCGTTGACGACGACTCCGGCGCCGATGCCGGTGGAGACCTTGACCAGGACGAACGCGGAGCACTCCCGGTGGCTGGCCTGGTACTCGGCGAACGCCATCAGGTTGGCGTCGTTGTCGACGAAGACGGGCACGGGACCGTCCTCCAGGCTGCGTCCCACGTGCTGTTCGTACGCCTCCTGCATGCGCGCCCGGATGGGGTACTGGTCCCAGCCGGGCATGATCGGCGGCTGGACGACCCGGCCGGTCTCCCACTCGACCGGGCCGGGCACGGACAGCCCGATCCCGCAGATGCGCGCGGGGTCGGTCCCGGCGGCGGCGATCAGGTCGGGGAACCAGCCGGCGAGCCGGTCGAGGACCTGGTCGGGGCCGTCGCTGATGTGCAGGGGCGCGGTGTGCTCGGCGAGGATCGTGCCGGCCAGGTCGAGCACGGCCGCGCGGGCGTGGCGGGTCTCCAGGTCGATGGCGATGACCGCGGCGTGCGTGGTGTCGAAGACCAGCCGGTGGGAGGGACGTCCGCCGGTGGAGGTGCCGTCGGCGTGCCGGAGCCAGCCCGCGCGGTTCAGGAGGTCGAGGCGCTGTCCCACGGTGGAGCGGGACAGGCCCGTGACGCGTTGCAGGTCGGCCCGGGTGTTGGCACGGCCGGTGCGGATGAGGTCGAGCAGCTCGCCCGGACTGGCCTGGTTCGGCGTCATCATGTGCTCCCCCGTTGTCAGCTCTTGTCGGCGCCGCTGGTGAGGCCCTCGGTGAGCAGGCGCTCGGCGGCGAAGAACAGAAGTACCACGGGGATGGTCAGCACCACGGACCCGGCCATGAGGACCGTCTTGGGCACCTCGATGCCGTTGGACAGCTGGGCGAGCCCCAGGGACACGGTCCACTTGCCGGGGTCGGCGGCGAGGAACAGCAGGGCGAACAGGAACTCGTTCCAGGCGATCATGAAGACGTACAGCCCGGTCGCCATCAGGGACGGCAGGGCGAGCGGCAGGATCACCTTGCGCATGGTCTGCAGCCGGGAGGCTCCGTCGAGGGCCGCCGCCTCCTCGATGGAGAAGGGGATGGTGACGAGGTAGTTCTTCAGCATGTAGATGGTCACGGGCACCGTCTGGGCGACGTAGACGATCGCGAGGCCGACCAGGCTGGAGGACAGTCCGATCCTGGCGAAGATGACGAAGAGCGGGACGGCCAGCAGCGTCGTCGGGAACAGGTACACGGCGAGGAAGAACGCGCTGATCTGGCGGTGGCCGAAGAACTTCAGCCGGCTGACGGCGTAGGCGCCGGGCACGGCCGCGACGAGGGTCAGGATCACGGTGCCCAGCGACACCAGCGCGGAGTTGAGCAGGAAGTCGAGGAATCCCTGGCCGCCGTCGTCGGCGGAGCGCAGGACGTCCCGGTAGGTGGAGAGGGTGAAGTCCTTGCCCGACACCCACAGGGAGCCGGGGTCGAGCAGGAGCGCGTCGATGGGCTTCAGCGACAGCAGCACCATGTAGTAGAAGGGGAGGACGGTGATCACCACGAGGAACGCGATGACGAACCAGCGCAGGACGCCGAAGAACCGCTCCTCGAACCGGGCCCGGGTCAGGGCCGCCTTGCGGGTCACGCTTCCTCCTGGACCTTGTTGCCGAAGAACTTGAAGTAGAGGCCCAGCAGGATCACCAGGCAGCCGGCCAGGACGAGGGCCTGGGCTGCCGCCGCTCCCACGTCGTAGCGGGCGGTGAGGAAGTCGTAGACGCGTACGGCGGCAACGTCGGTGCCCGCGCCGCCACCGGTGAGCAGGTAGACGTCGTCGAACTTGTTGAACGTCAGGATGAAGCGCAGCACGCACAGCAGGGCGATCACGGGCATCAGCTGCGGGAGCAGGATGTGCCGGAAGCGCTGGCTGGGGGTGGCGCCGTCGACGAGCGCGGCCTCCTCGAGACCGTCGGGCACCGCCTGGAGCCGGGCCAGGATGAAGAGGAAGGCGAACGGGAAGTAGCGCCAGGTCTCGAAGGCGATGACGGTCAGCAGGGCCAGCGGGATGTCGAAGTGCAGGCCGAGCAGGTGGACTTCGTACGCGCGGGTGGAGAGGAAGGCGATGGGGTCGTCCCAGCCGAACAGGCGCCGGCCCCAGTCGTTGACGACGCCGTACTGGGGGCTGAGGGCGACCTCCCAGACGAACGCGACGGCCACGACCGGCGCTACGTAGGGCAGGAGCATCGCGGCGCGCAGCAGGCCCCGGCCGCGGAAGGGCTTGCGCAGGGCGAGCGCGGCGACGAGTCCCAGCAGGACGGAGCCGCCGGTGGCGCCGACGGTGTAGATGAGTGTCGTGGACAGGCTCGACCAGAAGCCTTCGGAGCCGAAGACCTGGCTGAAGTTGTCCAGGGACCAGTTGCCGAACAGGCCCATGCCCTGGATGTCGACGAGCTTGGCGTTCTGGAAGGCGAGCAGCACCGTCCACAGGATGGGCAGGACCACCACGACGAGCACGACGAGGAAGGTGGGTGAGACGAAGGCGAGTCCGGCGCGGTTCGCGCGGCGGCTCGCGGTCATCGGCCGGCGGGGAGCCGCGGGGGTGACGGGCTTCCGGTCGGACGGGCCCGGGGGCTGGGGACGCTGCGTCGCGTCCGATGGGGCTGTTGTCATGGCGAGACCTCTGGTGACGTGCGGCGAACGGCTACTGCAGGGACTTCTTCAGGGCGGCGACCTCGTCGTCGGCTTCCCGGGCCGCTTCGGTGGGGGTGAGCTGGCCGCCGGTCATGGCGCCGATGACCTTGGGGACGGGCAGTTCGCCGTTGGTGGCGCCGACGAGGGCTCCTTCGCCCTGGGTGATGCCCCAGCGGCGCATGTTGCTGACGCCGTCGGCGAGCTGGTCGAGCAGGGGCTTGGGAAAGACCTCGTCCAGTGGCTTGCGGGTGTCGACGCCGATGTCGCTGTGCCGCCAGGCGTCGAGGTAGCGCCCGGGGTCGGCGGCCGTGCCCGTGCGGACGGGGATCTTGCCCTCGGGCGCGAGGCCGAACCAGGACTCGTAGCCGGCGCCCATCATGTACTCGATGAACTCGCGGGAGGCCGCCGTCTCGGCGGTCTTGGTGGTCACCCAGGAGGTGATCTCGCCGAACTGCGCCGGCCGGGCCGCGTCGGGGCCCTTGAGCGCGGTGACGATCCCGCTGTTGTCCGAGAGGTACCGGGGGTCCTTCCTGCACTCGGGGCAGCTCGGCAGCGCGTCCTTGCGCAGTCCGGCCAGCTCGTCCAGGAGGAACGAGGACCAGATCACCATCGAGGAGCGGCCCGCGAAGTAGGTGGCGCGGGTGGAGTCGACGGTCTGGGTGCCGGGTGCCCCGTAGTCGCGGGCGAGCTTGTCGTAGGTGTCGAAGGCGACGCCGCACCGCGCCGAGTCGAGGGCGACCTCGTGCCGGTCGTCCACGAGCTGGCAGCCGTTGGCGAGGGCGAGGCTCTCGAAGCTCTGCGAGGTGAAGACGTCACTGGGGTCCGTGGCGGCGGACATCCCGTCGTGGCCCTTGGTGGTGAGCTTCTTCGCCGCCTTCAGGGCGCTCGCGTACGTGTCGGGAGCGCCGAGGCCGGCCTTGTCGAGCTGGTCCTTGCGGTAGACGAGCAGCTGGAGCCAGGCGTCGGAGGGGACTCCGAGGCTCTTGCCGCCGTCGGAGGTCAGGTCCAGGGCGTTGGCGTTGAACGTGTCGCGGCCCAGCTCCCCGATGATCTCCCGCGGGATGTCGGTGTTGAGCAGCCCGTTGGTGTACATCTGCCAGGTCTGGCCCATGGGCGCGGCGCCGATGACGTCGGGCAGGTCGCCGGCGGCCGCGGCGGACATGATCAGCTGGGGCATCTGGCCTTCGTCGACGCCCACCAGGTGGACCTTGATCCCGGTCTTCTTCTCGAAGCCGTCGATGATCTTCCGGGTCGCGCCCACCCTGTCGGGGAGGTTCTCCTGCGACCAGACGGTGATCTCCCGGTCCGGTCTGCCGGGTCCTGTGCTGTTGGCACAGCTGGTGAGCAGTCCGAGTGCCAGGGCTGCCGTGACACCGGCCGCGGTCGTCCTCGACCGCCGGGTCCTCGTGCGCATTGCATGTCCTCATCGCCGACTTACGTCTACTGAGCACGCATCTCAGCACTACTTTTGCTGGTTGACAAGACATAAGTGCGAGATATTCTCGACGCAACCGAAGCCCGCAACCCCTTCCGGAGCCGTCCGTGGAACGCGTCGTCCAATTCACCGCCCCACGCCAGGTGGAGGTGGCCGAGCACCCCCGTGCCGAGCTGCCCCCCGGCCATCTGCGCGTGCGTACCCGTTACTCGGGCATCTCCGCCGGCACCGAACTCACGGCGTACCGCGGCACGAACCCGTACCTGACGCGCACCTGGGACGCCGAGGCCCGGCTGTTCCGCGACGGCTCTGCGGGCATCGCCTACCCCGTCGCCGGCTGGGGCTACTCCGAGGTCGGCGAGGTCACCGAGGTCTCCCCCGAGCTGTCCGGGACGCCCGGTGTGCCGGTCCCGGGCGACCTGGTCTGGGGCATCTGGGGGCACCGCAGCGAGGGCATCGTCCCGGCCGAGCGCATGATCGGCCACACCCTGCCGGCCGGCCTCGACCCCCTGGCCGGGGCCTTCGCCCGCGTCGGCGCCATCGCCCACAACGCGGTGCTCGCGGGCGACATCCACGTCGGCGAGGACGTCGCCGTGTTCGGCCAGGGCGTCATCGGCCTGCTCACCACCCGCCTCGCCCAGCTCAACGGCGCCCGCGTCACCGCCGTCGACGCCCTCGACGGACGGCTGGAGACCGCGAAGCGGTACGGCGCCCACCGGACCCTCAACGCCCGCGCCGACTCGGTCGCCGAGCGCGTCCGCGAGGCCACCGGCGGCGCGGGGGCCGACCTCGCCATCGAGATCAGCGGCGCCTACCCCGCCCTGCACGAGGCGCTGCGCTCGGTCGCCGTCGGGGGCCGGGTGGTGGCGTCCGGCTTCTACCAGGGCGACGGCATCGGCCTGCGCCTGGGCGACGAGTTCCACCACAACCGCGTCCAGCTCATCTGCTCCCAGATCAGCGGCGTACCCCCGCAGTTGGCAGGCCGTTGGACCGTCGAGCGGCTCCAGCGGACCTTCCTGCGCCTGGTGGCGGAGGGCCAGGTCGACGTCGCGTCCCTGGTCAGCCATGTCGTACCGGCCGCCGACGCGGCCGACGCGTACGTGCTGCTGGACGAACGCCCCGCCGACGCCCTCCAGGTCGTCCTGGAATTCTGAGAGGCCCCCCGATGCTCAAGACCGCCGCACAAGAACAGCTCCTGCCGGGCGAGACCCTCCAGGAGAAGTGGGAGTTCGCGCAGCACGCCGGCTACGACGCCATCGAACTGCGCGCCCGGGGCGACCTCCACTTCGCCTCCCGCCTGCCCGAGCTGAGGCAGGCCCGCAAGGACGGCGTCGTCATGCCGACCGTCTGCGTCGACATGCTGCACTTCTTCGGCGCCTTCGACGACGGCCTGCGCCGCGACGCCCTCGCGCAGATGAAGTCGCAGCTCACCGTGATCGCGGAGATCGGCGGCCTCGGCGCCCAGACACCGGCGTCGTACGGCATGTTCTCCCGCCGCCTGCCGCCCTTCGAGCCGCCCCGCACCGAGGAGCAGGACCGCGAGGTCCTGCTGTCCGGGCTGGCCGAACTCGGCGAGCACGCCCGCTCCGAGGGCGTCACCCTCTTCCTCGAACCGCTCAACCGCTACGAGGACCACATGGTCAACCGCCTTGAGCAGGCGGCCGGTCTGATCCGCGAGACGGGCCTGGACTCGGTGCGGATCGGTATCGACAGCTACCACATGAACATCGAGGAGAGCGACCCCGCCGCCGCGATCCTGGCCCACGCCGAGTTCATCGGGCACGCCCAGGTCTCGGACTCCAACCGCTTCCAGCCGGGCGCCGGACACCTCGACTGGCCCGCCTGGCTGGGCGCCCTGCACACCATCGGCTACGACGGGTATCTCGCCGCCGAATGCCGGCTGACGGGCGACCCCGTCGACGCCGTCCGCTCCGTCCCCGCCTTCCTCAAGAGGTCCGGCGCGTGAGGGGACTTCTCGAACGGCCCGCGCCCACCGCCGCCGCGGACCTGACCCTGCGGCGCGGTGCGGCGCGGGTCCTCCTCGGCAACTGGACCGGCACCTCGACCGTCCCCTCCCGGACGCTCTACCCGCACCAGTGGAGCTGGGACTCCGCGTTCATCGCGATCGGCCTGCGGCACCTGTCCGTGCGCCGCGCCCAGCGCGAACTGGAGGCGCTGCTCGCGGCCCAGTGGGCGGACGGCCGCGTCCCGCACATCGTGTTCAACCCCGCCCTGCCCTGCGACGCGTACTTCCCGAGCCCGGACTTCTGGCGGTCCTCCCGCGCCGGCCGCCCCGCCGGGGCACCCGCGGCGACGGAGACCTCCGGCATCGTGCAGCCGCCCGTCCACGCCCTCGCGGCCTGGCTCGTCCACCGGGCCGACCCCGCCGAGTCCGGGCGCCGCGAGTTCCTGGCCCGCCTGTATCCCCGACTGGCCGCCTGGCACGACTACTTGCTCACCCGGCGCGATCTGGCGGGCGGCGGCCTCGCGGCGGTCGTGCACCCGTGGGAGCCGGGCATGGACAACAGCCCCTGCTGGGACCGGCCGCTGGCCCGGGTCGTCCCGGCCGCGCCCCACACGTACCGCAGGGCCGACCTCGACCACGGCCATCCGGCGGACCGGCCCACGGACCTCGACTACGGCCGCTACGTCCGACTCGCCGCCGACTACCGCGCGTCCGGGTACGACGACGCGTCTCCGCACGCGTTCGCCGTGGAGGACCCGTGCTTCAACGCGCTGCTGGCCGTCAGCGAACTCGCGCTCGCCCGGATCGCCCGCGAGGCGGGCGCCGATCCCGGCCCGCACGAGACCCGCGCCGAGGACCTGACCCGGGCCCTGGTGGCCCGCCTGTGGGACGAGGAGAGCGGGATGTTCCTCGCCCGCGACCTCGCCGACGACCGGCTCGTCCCGGAACGCAGCGTGTCGGGACTGGTCCCCCTCCTCGTCCCCGGGCTGCCGGAGCACGTCGTCGAGCGGCTGGCCGGCACCCTGGACGGACCGCACTTCCACGCCGGGCCCGACACGCTGGTGCCCAGCTACGACCTGACGGGACACGCCTTCAGCAGCACCCGGTACTGGCGCGGCCCCGCCTGGTTCAACACCGCCTGGCTCATCGAGCGCGGGCTGCGCCTCCACGGCCGCACGGCACGCGCCGACCGTCTGCGCGCCGCCTTCCTCGACACCGCGGGCGCCTCGCGGTTCGCCGAGTACGTCGACTCCGCCACCGGCGAGGGGCGCGGCACCCGCGACTTCTCCTGGACCGCCGCCCTCACCCTCGACCTGCTGCGCGCCGACGGCCTCGACCTGCCGGGCGCCGGCGACAAGGAGCCCTCGCCATGACCGGCACCGCCCGCGTCCAGCTCGTACGGGACGCCACCTTCGCCGTCCTCGGCGACGACGGGAGCGTCAGCGGCTCACGCGGCACCGCTCCGGACGGTCTGTTCGTGCGCGACGCCCGGCACCTGAGCCGCTGGCGGCTCACCGTCGACGGCGACGTCCCCGGCGTCCTGCTGCCCTCCGCCGCCCGGCCCGACGGCACCGCCGAGTGCGTCCTCACCCCGGCCGGCACCCGCGACGAACCCGCCGCGTACACGGTCTTCCGCCGCCAGGCGGTCACCGCGGGCCGGCTCACCGAGCATCTGCGGCTGGTCAGCAACCGGCCCGACCCGGTGACCGCGCGGGTCGAGGTCACCGTCGACGCCGACTTCGCCGACCTGTTCGAACTGCGCGCCGACGACCGGCACTACCCCAAGCCGGACTCCGTCCGGCAGGCCCACCCGATCGCAAACGGCGCGCAGTTCGACTACCGGCGGGCGGACTGGCACGCGCGGACCACCGTCACGGGCAGCCCGCGCCCCGACGCCGTGCAGGCCGACCGGGCGGACGACGTGCACGGCGTCGGAACCGCACACCGGCTGGAGTGGAGCCTGCTCCTGCCGCCCCACGGCGAGGCGGAACTGCGACTGACGGTCGAGGCCCGCCCGCACGGAGTTCCCGACCTCACGCCCGCCGCGTCCGCGCCCGCCCCGGTCTCCGCGCCGAACCAGGGCGATGGCGACGACCTGGACCGGGCGTGCCGTCAGGGCCTGGCCGATCTCGACCTGCTCACGGTCACGGCGGCCGGGGTCGACGGCGAACCCGTCGCCGTACCCGCGGCCGGCATCCCCTGGTTCCTCACCCTTTTCGGCCGGGACTCCCTGCTGACGTCCTACTTCCTGCTCCCCCACCGGCCGTCGGCCGCCGCCGGCACCCTCAGCGCCCTCGCCGCCACCCAGGGCCGCCGCCACGACGCGTTCAGCGGCGAGCAGCCGGGACGCATCGTCCACGAGATCCGGCACGGCGAACTCGCCCACTTCCGGCAGATCCCCTACGGCCGCTACTACGGGGCGGTCGACGCCACCCCGCTCTTCCTGGTCCTGCTGCACGCGCACCACGAGACGACCGGGGACCCCGCCCTCGCCCTCCGCCTCGAACAGCACGCCCGCGCCGCGGTCGACTGGATGCTCCAGGACGGCGGCCTGACCCGGCACGGCTACCTCGTCTACACCCCCGACCCGGGCGGCCTGGTCAACCAGAACTGGAAGGACTCGGCGGGCGCGATCTGCTTCACCGACGGCACCCAGGCAGAGGGCCCCATCGCCGTGTCGGAGGCGCAGGGCTACGCGTACGACGCCCTGCTGCGCACCGCCCGCCTGGCCCGGGAGGTGTGGCACGACGACGCCTACGCCGAGCGGCTGGACCGGCACGCCGAACTGCTGCGCGCCCGGTTCATCCGGGACTTCTGGATGCCGGACGCCGGCTTCCCCGCGCTGGCCCTGGACGGGGAGGGACGCCAGGTGGACGCCCTGGCCTCGGACGCCGGGCACCTGCTGTGGTCCGGCATGTTGGACGACGAGCACGCCCGCCGCGTGGGCCGCAGACTCCTGGCCCCCGACTTCTTCTCGGGCTGGGCGATCCGCACCCTGGCCGCCGGCCAGCGCCCCTACCACCCGCTCTCCTACCACCAGGGCAGCGCCTGGCCGCACGACAACGCGGTCATCGCGCTGGGCCTGGCCCGCGCGGGCCTGCACGACGAGGTGCGCACGGTGGCGGAGGGACTGACCTCCGCGGCGGCCCACCACGGCCACCGCCTCCCCGAGGTGATGGCGGGCTACGACCGCACCGGCTCCGCCGGGCCGGTGCCCTACCCGCACTCGTGCTCGCCCCAGGCCTGGGCGGCGGCGACCCCGCTGGCCCTGCGGACGGCGCTGGACGCCGGGTCCGGCCCGTCCTGACCGGGCGGGCCGCGCGACCGCGCGCCATGCCGACCGCCGGGCGGGAACCGGGAGCGGTCCGACTCCCCGTGACACCGCCGGACGACGGACGCCGCGACCCGCGCCCGGGAGTCCTCCCCCGTGGCTGCGGCGGTCGTAAGGTTCGGGGTGATTTATGGTGAGTCAGGAAGTATGCCCCTACCGGAGGTGCAATGATGCGCGCCGCGGCAGCGATCGTCTCCCTGGCCGTCGGCGGAGCGCTCGTCGTCGCGACATCGGCCTGCGACCAGGGCGGGTCCGAGGCGTCGGACACCCGTTACGGCGACTGCGAGGTCTCGGGGCGGTACGGGGAGTTCCATCTGTCGCCCGAGACGGCGGGCGCGCTCACGGTCAAGACGACCCTGCCCGCGCCCGGCTGGTGGAACGGCGACACGGCGGACTCCGTCAAGAGCGGCTACGAGTACTGCATGGCCGCCAACATCGCCCACCGGTCCGGTCTGGACCGGGTGACGGTGGTCAACGCCCCCTTCCCGGAGGTCGTGTCCGGCAAGACCAAGGACTTCGATCTGGCCCTGGCGCAGATCACGATCACTCCGGAACGGAGCAGGGTCGCCGACTTCTCCCCGCCGTACCTCTCCTCCACCCTGGGAGTGCTGATCAGGGACGACGAGAAGGTCGACGCGGACAACATCCGCGACGTGCGCATCGGGGTGGCCGAGGGCACCACGGGCGAGGCGTTCGTCGAGGACCGCCTCAAGCCGGCCAAGCGCGTCACCGCCTTCCCGAACGACCCGGAGATGGTCACGGCGCTGGAGGAGGGCCGGATCGACGCGGTCGTCCACGACACGACGATCCTGCTGGCGTATCCCCAGAAGCGGGACGGCAGGGTGCGGCTCGTGGGCCAGTACAGGACCGACCAGGGTTACGGCGCCCTGTACCCGAAGGGGTCACCCGACAAGGGCGAACTGGACCGGATCATCAAGCAGCTGATCGACGACGGGACGCTCGCCAAACTGTCGGTCGTCTACCTCGGGGCCGCGTTCGGCCAGGACCCGGCCAAGATCCCGTACTTCACGGTCGCCGGCGGCTCCTGAACGCTCCGGACCGCCTCGGCCCCGAGGTGCGTGGGGGTCCGGCATCCGTCCCGCGTCACAGGTCCGCCATCAGGAGATCGCCCAGGTTCCCGGCGACGCCGGCGTCGAGCGCCTGCTCGGCCCAGATGATCTTGCCTCGGTCGGTGTACCGGGTCCCCCAGCGGCGGGACATCTGCGCGACGAGGAACAGGCCCCGGCCGCCCTCGTCGGTGGAGGCCGCGCGGCGCAGGTGCGGGGAGGTGCTGGTGCCGTCGGCGACCTCGCAGATCAGGCTGTCGCGGTCGTGCAGCAGTCGCAGACAGATGGGGCTCCCTCCGTACCGGATGGCGTTCGTCACCAGTTCGCTGAGGATCAGCTCGGTCGTGAAGGCGGCCTCGCCGAGCCCCCAGGCCTCCAGCCTGCGGGTGGCCTCGGCCCGGATCCGGGAGACGGCCGCCGGGTCGTCCGGCACCTGCCACTCCGCGACGTGGTCCGGGTCGACCAGCCGGGTGCGGGCGACGAGCAGGGCCACGTCGTCGCCCGACCCGGTGGGCAGCATCACGTCGAGCACCGCCCGGCACGTCTCGTCCGGCCCGGCGCCGTCCGTGTCGGCGAGCGCCTCCCTCAGCATGCCGAGCCCGACGTCGATGTCACGGCCGCGAGCCTCGACGAGACCGTCGGTGTAGAGGACGAGCCGGCTGTCCGCGGCCAGCCGGAGCTCGGCGGTCTCGACCGGCAGACCTCCTCCCACACCGAGGGGCGGAGCGACGGGGACGTCGGGGAAGGTCACGGAGCCGTCGGGCGAGACCAGCGCCGGCCCGGGGTGACCGGCCCGGGCGACGACACACCGGCCGGTCACCGGGTCGTACACCGCGTACAGGCAGGTGGCCCCGGTGACGGACCCGTTGCCGCCCTCGGCCTCCGTGTCCTGGTCGATCCGGGTGATCAGGTCGTCCAGGTGCGCGAGCAGCTCGTCCGGAGGCAGGTCCAGGGCGGCGAAGTTGTGCACGGCGGTCCTCAGGCGGCCCATCGTCGCGGCGGCGTGCAGACCGTGTCCGACGACGTCGCCGACCACCAGGGCGACCCGGGCACCCGGCAGCGGGATGACGTCGTACCAGTCGCCGCCCACCCCCGCCTGGGCGGGCAGGTACCGGTGCCCGACCTCCAGGGCGGACAGCTCGGGCAGCACGCCGGGGAGCAGGCTGCGCTGGAGGGTGACGGCGGTGATGTGCTCACGGGTGTAGCGGCGTGCGTTGTCGATGCACACGGCCGCCCGGGCGGCGAGCTCCTCGGCGGGGGACAGGTCGTCCGGCTCGAAGGGGTCCTGGTCCGAGCGCCAGAACTCCACGACCCCGAGCAACTGGCCGCGGGCCCGGAGCGGCACCGAGATCATGGAATGGACACCGTATTCGACGACCTGCCGCGCCCGCTCCGGGTTCTGGGACCACCATCCCTCGGCCTGGGAGAGGTCCGTCACCAGGACCGGCCGGCCGGTGGTCATGCCGGTGGCCACGGGGTTGCCGGGCGCGTAGTGCATCCGCGTGCCGACCGGGGAGAGGGGCACGTCGTCCCGGATGCCCTGAGCCGCGACACGGTGCATCTCCGTACTCGCCCCGGTCGGTTCGTCACCCCGCAGCACGGGCTCCAGCAGTTCGATGGTGGCGAAGTCGGCGAAGCGCGGGACCGCCACCTCGGTCAGCTCCTCGGCGGTGCGCCGCACGTCGAGGGTGGTGCCGATCCGCGTACTGGCCTCGTAGAGCAGCTGGAGCCGCACGGCCGCCACGTCCGCCCGGCCCGCGAGGGCGCGCAGTTCCGTGGTGTCCCTCAGGGTGGCCACGCTGCCGCCCGCGGCGACCGGGCGCACGTTGACCGCGAGCAGGATGTCCCCGGCCGGGAAGACCTTGTCCGTGGCCTCCCGGCCCGATGCCAGCAGCGCGGTCAGGGGCGGGCTCAGCCCGAGTCCGGTCACCGCGCTGCCCTCGGCCTCGGGCGGCAGGGCGAGCAGCCGGCGCGCCTCGTCGTTGGCGAGCAGCAGCCGTCCGTCGCCGTCCAGGATGATCACGCCTTCACGCACGGCGTGCAGCACTGCCTCGTGGTGTTCGTACATGCGGGTCATCTCCACCGGGCCCAGGCCCCGGGTCTGGCGTCGCAGACGCCCGCTGACCAGTGCCGACCCGCCCGCGGCGAGCAGCAGCGCGACTCCGCCGGCGGCGAAGATCATCGGCAGTTGGTCCTGGACCACGCCGGACACCTTGTCCACCGTGACGCCCACGGTGATCAGCCCGACGGCGGTGCCCTGCTCGTCGAACACGGCCACCGTCGAGTCGACCGCCTTCCCCAGGCTGCTGTCGAACGTGGTCTGGTGGGGTTCGCCTTCGAGTGCCTGGTCGTAGGAGGTGGAGACGTGCTTCCCGATCTGGTCCGGGTCCGGGTGGGTCCACCGGAAGCCGTAGGGGCTCAGCGCCACGACGTAGTCGACGCCGGTCTTCTTGCGCACCGCCTCGGCGTGGGGCTGGAGTGCGGCCGTCGGGTCCCGGCTCTTCATCGCCGAGGCGGTGCCCGGGGCGTTCGCGAACGCCTCGGCCGCCACCAGCGACCGGTCGCCGGCCTCCTGGAGCGCGCGGTTGCGGTCCTGGACGACGAGCACCACCACGGCCGTGGCGATGAGCAGCAGGACGACCGCCAGCTGGAGCAGGAAGACCTGGCCGGCGACGCTGCGCGGCTTCAGCCACGACCGCAGCCGCCGGCCGGCCGCGCGGTGACGGGCTTCCGGGCCGGCGTCCGGCGGCCCGGCCTCCGGCGGCACACGGTCGCCCCGGCGGATCGCCGCCCCGAATTGCCCAACTTTGCCCATTTTCTCAGTATCAGTGACCGGCCCGCCGGGCGCGGCTCCGGACGGTCCGGTTCCACCGGGTCCGCGCCTCGACAGGCGGGGGGCGCGCCGTTCTCCCGCCGGCAACAGGCCGACCGGCTGACCGAGGGCACCGCCGGAAACGATGAAAGCCGGCGAGTCATCGACTCACCGGCTTCTCGTGTACGTGATGGGGACGATCGCGTGAACGTCTCTGTGTGTCCGAGGGGGGACTTGAACCCCCACGCCCGATAAAGGGCACTAGCACCTCAAGCTAGCGCGTCTGCCATTCCGCCACCCGGACCAGGTGTCTGCCGCCAGGGCGGGGGTGTTCCCCGCGCGGCGACATGGACAACAATACCAAGCTTTCAGGGTGCCTTTCACCTGCGTATCCGGGCCGCCGGAGCGGTCCCGCGGGGCCCTGCCGGGGTGCGCCCACGGTCTCACCAGGGGTGATCGGACGACTACGGCGGACGGGGCGTCGAAGGTCGAGATCGCGTGCTGGGTGTTCCGCTGCCGTGTGGCGCGGGGGCCGGTGCCGCACCAGGCACCGTCCCCCGCGCCGCGTCCCCCCTCGGGACGCCGGCCGGCGTCAGCTCACGGCATCAGGTGGTACTCCGGGAAGTTCCCGGGCAGCCGCTCCCCCGCCGGGCCGTGCGTCACCGCGCGGACCAGCAGTTCGCCGCCGACGAAGGCACCGCTCCAGGACGCGCCGAAACCGCCGAACAGTTCGTCGCGGTCGCCCCGGGAGCGCGGCGTCCCGTGGCCGACCTTGAACGCGCGGATCTGCGGCGCCAGCCGGTCGTACGTGGCCCGGTCGTCCGTGGACAGCGTGGCGACCAGCGCCCCGTTGGACGCGTTCATCGCGGCGAGCAGCTCCGCCTCGGTGTCGACCAGGACGATGGTGTCGACCGGGCCGAAGGGCTCCGCGTGGTGCAGCGGCGAGGACGGCGGCGGATTCAGGATCGTGACCGGCTGGACGTACGCCGACGTGTCCTGTCCGGGCAGGAAGCGCGCGTCCGACAGCTTGCCGCGGTGCAGGGGGACGGCGCCGCGGTCGATGGCCTCGGCGACCTGGTCGTGCAGCTCCTTCGCCTTGGCCGCGTTGATGACGGGCCCGAAGTCCAGCTGCGGGTAGGGGTCGTCGGGGTGCTCGACCGCGAGGGGGTGGCCGACCCGCAGGGTGCGGACCGCCGGGAGGTACGCGGCGAGGAACTCGTCGAACAGCGTGCGCTGGACGACGAAGCGCGGATAGGCCGTGCAGCGCTGCTTGCCGTAGTCGAACAGCTTCGGGATGACGGCCGTCAGCGCGTCCCAGTCCGTGTGGTTCCAGATGCCCCAGGTGTTCAGGCCCTCCTGTTCCAGGACGTGCCGCTTGCCTAGGTCGGCGACGGCCGTGGCCACCGCGGCGCCGGTGTCGCGACCGCCGACGAAGGACACGCAGCCGATCTCGGGTGCCCGCACGAGCGCCTCGGACAGCTGTCCCCCGCTGCCGCTGACGAGGGTGACGGGGATGCCCTCGCGGGCGGCGAGCGCGCAGGCCAGGGTGAGACAGGCGACGCCGCCGTCGGTCGGGGTCTTGGCGATGACCGCGTTGCCCGCCAGCGCCTGCACCAGCACGGCGTGGACGAGCACGCTCATCGGGTAGTTCCAGCTGGCGATGTTGGACACGGGCCCTTCCAGCGGGCTCCGCCCCTCGACCATGGGCTCGATGCCGTCGACGTACCAGCGCACGCCGTCGATCGCCCGGTCGACGTCGGCCTGCGCGAGCCGCCAGGGCTTGCCGATCTCCCAGACGAGCAGCAGGGCGAGCAGCTCACGGTGCCGGGTCAGCGCGTCGAGCGTCGCCGCCACCCGGGCACGGCGCTCGGGGAGGGGGACGTGGCGCCAGGCGCGGTGCTGGTCGAGCGAGGCGCGTACGGCCTGCTGGGCGGTGGCCGCGTCCAGGCGCGGCGGGCCCGCGATGGGGCGGCCGTCGACGGGGCTGGTGGCGGGCAGCGCCCGGCCGTCGGCCCGCCACTCGGCGCCCCAGAGGTTGAGGACGCGGTCGTCGCGGAACGCCTCGGGCGCGACGGCCAGGCAGCGCTGCCAGGCGTCGGTCCAGGACGTCCCCTTCTTCAGGGTGAGGGTGGGGCGACTCTCGTCGGGGGTTGTTGCCATTCGGATGTCTCCGCTCTCGGTGCACAGTCGGGGGCGGGGCTGCGTGGCTCGGACGCCGAGCCGGGTCGCTCGGCGGTCCCTTCCGGCGCGGTGGCCGGATACGGCGATCCGTCCCGAGGGTCGTCGGGTACGGCGATCCGTCCCGAGGGTCGTCGGGTACGGCGATCCGTTCCGGCTCGGTGGCCGGTACTGCGGTCCGTCCCGACGGTGGTCGGGTACGGCGGTCGTCCGGGGACGGTGGTCGTCCGGCGGACGGTGGTGGGGTCGTGGTCGGGCAGGTCGTCCGGGCGTCGGCGTCGGGCGTCGGGCGTCGGGCGTCGCGTTCGGCGTTCGGCGGCTGTCGGGTACGGCGGGCCGTCGGCGCGTACGGCTCGGGTGGGGCGGTGGACGCGGGCGGGTGGCCCGGGGCCGCGGTGCTCACGCGGGGTGGTCGTCCGTCGGTCCGTGCGCACACGTCGTCGCGCACGTGTCCACGAAGGTAGTGCGGCGGTCCGGTCCCGCGACAGTCACCGCGGGTCAACCATGAGTGACATCACGCTCCGCCTCCAGGCGGTCCAGCACCAGCCGTGCCGTCTCGGTCGGGGTGCCGCCCACCCGTACCCCGGCCGCCTCCAGGGCGCGCTTCTTCGCCTGCGCGGTGCCCGAGGAGCCGGAGACGATCGCGCCCGCGTGGCCCATGGTCCTGCCCTCGGGCGCGGTGAAACCGGCGATGTACCCGATGACGGGCTTGGTGACGTGGTCGCGGATGTACGCGGCGGCCCGTTCCTCGGCGTCGCCGCCGATCTCGCCGATGAGCACGACGAGTTCGGTGTCGGGGTCGGCCTCGAAGGCCGCGAGGCAGTCGATGTGGCTCGTGCCGACGACCGGGTCGCCGCCGATGCCCACGCAGGTGGAGAAGCCGATGTCGCGCAGTTCGTGCATGAGCTGGTAGGTGAGCGTGCCGGACTTGGAGACCAGGCCGATCCGGCCCTGTCCGGTGATGTCGGCGGGGATGATGCCGGCGTTCGACTGGCCGGGGCTGATCAGTCCCGGGCAGTTGGGGCCGACGACGCGGGTGCCGCGCTCCGCGGCGTACGCCTGGAAGGCGACGGTGTCGTGGACGGGGACGCCCTCGGTGATGACGACGGCGAGGCCGATCCCGGCGTCGGCGGCCTCCATGACGGCCGCCTTGGTGAAGGCGGGCGGCACGAAGACCACGCTGACGTCGGCTCCGGTGGCCTCGACGCCCTCGCGGACCGAGCCGAAGACGGGCACGGTGACGGTGGCGCCGGCCAGGCCCCCGGGTCCGGCGGCCAGGTCGAACTCGACGCTGCGGCCGGCCTTGCGCGGGTTGACCCCGCCCGCCACGTCGGTGCCGGACGCGAGCATCCGCCGGGTGTGCTTCATGCCCTCGGTCCCGGTCATGCCCTGGACGAGGACCTTGGAGTCCTTGGTGAGGAAGACGGCCATGTCCCGCTCCTTCAGGTGGAGTTGGCGAGTTCGGCGGCACGTCGCGCGGCGCCGTCCATGGTGGTGGCCTGCCGCACCAGCGGGTGCGCGCGGGCGTCGAGGACGGCACGGCCGCGCGCGGCGTTGTTGCCGTCCAGGCGTACGACGAGGGGCTTGGTCGGCCGGACGGTGTCAAGGGCCCGCACGATGCCCTCGGCGACCGTGTCGCAGGCGGTGATGCCGCCGAAGACGTTGACGAGGACCGATCTGACGTCGGGGTCGGAGAGGACGACCGAGAGTCCGTCGGCCATGATCTGGGCGGAGGCGCCGCCGCCGATGTCGAGGAAGTTGGCGGGGCGGGCTCCGCAGCCGGCGACGACGTCGAGGGTCGACATGACGAGTCCCGCGCCGTTGCCGATGACGCCGACCTCGCCGTCGAGCTTGACGTAGTTGAGGCCCCTGGCCGCGGCGGCCGCCTCCAGCGGGTTGTCGTGGACGGACGCCTGCTCACCCCAACGGGCCTGCCGGAAACGGGCGTTGTCGTCCAGGGTGACCTTGCCGTCGAGGGCGACGAGCTGTCCCCGGACGGTGCGGACGAGAGGGTTCACTTCGACGAGGACGGCGTCCTCGCGGGTCAGCACCTCCCACAGCCTGACCAGGACGTCGACGGTCTGCGGGGGCAGTCCCGCCGCCTCGGCGATCTCGGCCGCCTTCGCCGAGGTGACTCCGCGGGCGGGGTCGACGGGGACGCGTGCCACGGCCTCGGGGCGGTTCGCGGCGACCTCCTCGATCTCTGTGCCGCCCTCGGCGGAGGCGATCGCCACGAAGCGCCCGGCGGCGCGGTCGAGGACGTAGCCGACGTAGAACTCGCTCTCGATCTCGACCGGTTGGGCCAGCATCACCTGGTGGACCCGGTGCCCCTTGATGTCCATGCCGAGGATCCGGCGTGCCGTCAGTTCGGCGGCGGCCGGGTCCTCGGCCAGGCGCACACCGCCCGCCTTGCCGCGTCCGCCGGTCCTCACCTGGGCCTTGACGACCACGCGTCCCCCGAGCCGGCGGGCCGACTCGCGTGCTTCCGCAGGGGAGTCGGCGAGCTCGGCCCTGGGCACGACGATGCCGTGTTCCTCGAAGAGTGCCCTCGCCTGATGTTCGTACAGGTCCATCTTCGGCTCCTGTCTTAAAAGTGGCGCACGCCCCCTGGACATCACCCATCGGATGCGGGATAACAATCTTCATACAGTATTCGTCGACTGTATGCAATGTGCCAACAGCCGCTTCCGGGCAGTACGGAAGGACCTTCCGTCCGCCCTTCCCCGAGCCCGCGGAGGCGGCGGACCGGCGCCGATCACCGTCCGGGGCGGACCGGACGCACAGGCCCCCGGAACCCCGAACCTGACGATGCACCAGTGAGGTGACCCGGCATGACCAAAGCCCTCGAAGGCATCCGCGTCCTCGACATGACGCACGTACAGTCCGGTCCTTCCGCGACGCAACTCCTCGCCTGGCTCGGCGCGGACGTCGTCAAACTGGAGGCGCCCGGCGGAGACATCACGCGCAGGCAGCTGCGCGACCTCCCGGACGTCGACTCCCTCTACTTCACGATGCTCAACTGCAACAAGCGCAGCGTCACCCTCAACACCAAGACGGAGCGCGGCAAGGAGATCCTCACCGAGCTGATCCGGCGCTCCGACGTGATGGTCGAGAACTTCGGGCCCGGAGCGGTGGACCGGATGGGCTTCACCTGGGACCGCATCCGCGAGATCAACCCCCGTGTCGTCTACGCCTCCATCAAGGGGTTCGGCGAGGGCCCGTACACCGACTTCAAGGCGTACGAGGTCGTCGCGCAGGCCATGGGCGGCTCCATGTCGACCACCGGGTTCGAGGACGGACCGCCGCTGGCCACCGGGGCGCAGATCGGCGACTCGGGCACGGGCATCCACGCCGTGGCGGGGATCCTCGCGGCGCTGTTCCAGCGGGAGAACACCGGGCGCGGGCAGCGCGTCAACGTCGCCATGCAGCACGCCGTGCTCAACCTCTGCCGGGTGAAGCTGCGCGACCAGCAGCGCCTGGCCCACGGCCCGTTGGCCGAGTACCCCAACGAGGACTTCGCGGACGAGGTCCCCCGGTCCGGGAACGCGTCCGGCGGCGGGCAGCCCGGGTGGGCGGTCAGGTGCGCGCCGGGCGGCCCGAACGACTACGTGTACGTGATCGTGCAGCCCGTCGGCTGGAAGCCCGTCGCCGAACTCATCGGCCGGCCCGAGCTGGCCGAGGACCCCGAGTGGGCCACCCCGGAGGCCCGGCTGCCGAAGCTGACCAAGATGTTCCAGCTCATCGAGGAGTGGACCGGCACCCTCCCCAAGTGGCAGGTGCTGGAGAAGCTCAACGCCCACAACATCCCGTGCGGCCCGATCCTGTCCACCCGGGAGATCATCGAGGACGCGTCACTGGCCGCCAACGAGATGGTCGTGAAGGTGCCCCATCCCGAGCGGGGCGAGTTCGTGACCGTCGGCAGTCCGCTGAAGCTCTCCGACTCCCCCGTGGACGTGACCACCTCACCGCTGCTCGGCGAGCACAACGAAGAGGTGTACGTCGGCGAACTGGGCCTCGGCGACGAGGAACTGCGCCTGCTCAGGACGAGCGGGGTGATCTGACGTGGCGGACCGGGACCCGGCGTCGGACCTGCGCGCGCTCCTCGACGCCGTGCGCGCCGAGGGGCGCACCGTGCTCACCGCGCCGGAGGGCAAGGTGGTCGCCGACGCGTACGGGATCGCCGTACCGGGCGAGGCGCTGGCCGCCGACGCCGACGAGGCGGTGGCGCACGCGGCGCGCTTCGGCGGACCCGTCGTGCTGAAGGTCGTCTCCCCCGACATCACCCACAAGACCGACGCGGGCGGCGTGATCGTCGGCGTCGAGGGCGAGGGCGAGGTGCGTACCGCGTTCGCCGAGATCGTCGCGAACGCGGGGTCGTACGATCCCGAGGCGCGCCTGCTGGGCGTCCAGGTACAGGAGTTGCTGCCCCCGGGGCAGGAGGTCATCGTCGGGGCGGTGACCGACCCGACCTTCGGGAAGGTCGTGGCCTTCGGCCTGGGCGGCGTCCTCGTCGAGGTACTCAAGGACGTCACCTTCCGGCTCGCCCCCGTCGACGGCGGCGAGGCCCTGTCGATGCTGGACTCGATCCGGGCGGCGGAGGTCCTGCGCGGAGTGCGTGGCGCACCCGCCGTGGACCGGTCGGCCCTCGCCGAGCAGATCCGCCGGGTCTCCCGACTCGTCACGGACTTCCCGGAGATCGCGGAGGTGGACCTCAACCCCGTGATCGCCACGCCGAAGGGCGCGGTCGCGGCCGACATCCGCGTGATCCTCGCCGAGAAGGCCCCCGCGGAGCGCCGCACGTACACACGCGAGGAGATCCTGACGTCGATGCGCCGGCTGATGCGGCCGTCCTCGGTGGCGGTGATCGGCGCGTCCAACGAGCAGGGCAAGATCGGCAATGCTGTCATGCGCAACCTCGTGGACGGCGGATTCGCCGGGGAGATCCACCCGGTGAACCCCAAGGGCGGTGACATCGCGGGCCGCAGGGCGTACAAGAGTGTCACGGACGTTCCCGGTGAGGTGGATGTGGCGGTCTTCGCTGTGCCCGCCAAAGCCGTCGCCTCCGTCCTGGAGGAGGTGGGACGCAAGGGGATCCCCAACGCCGTGCTCATCCCCTCCGGATTCGCCGAAACCGGTGAACACGCCCTCCAGGACGAGGTCGTGGCGATCGGCGAGCGCCACGGCGTGCGCCTGCTCGGACCGAACATCTACGGCTACTACGCGACGTGGGAGAACCTGTGCGCCACGTTCTGCACGCCGTACGACGTGAAGGGCGGGGTGGCGCTGACGTCGCAGTCCGGCGGGATCGGGATGGCCGTCCTGGGCTTCGCGCGGACCACGCGGACGGGCGTCTCGGCGATCGTCGGCCTCGGCAACAAGTGCGACCTGGACGAGGACGACCTGCTCACCTGGTTCGGTGAGGACCCCCGCACCGAGTGCGTCGCGATGCACCTGGAGGACCTCAAGGACGGCCGCGCCTTCGTGGCGGCGGCCCGCGCGACGGTGCCGAAGAAGCCGGTGGTGGTCCTGAAGGCGGGGCGCACCGCGGCCGGCGCGAGGGCGGCGGGCTCGCACACGGGCGCGCTCGCCGGGGACGACGCGGTGTACGACGACATCCTCCGGCAGGCCGGTGTCGTCCGGGCGCCGGGCCTCGGCGACATGCTGGAGTACGCGCGCGCGTTGCCGGTGCTTCCCGCTCCCCGGGGCGACAACGTCGTGATCATCACCGGTGCCGGCGGGAGCGGGGTGCTGCTGTCCGACGCGGTGACCGACAACGGCCTGTCCCTGATGGAGATCCCGCCGGATCTGGACGCGTCCTTCCGGGCGTTCATCCCGCCGTTCGGAGCCGCGGGCAACCCGGTGGACATCACCGGGGGCGAACCGCCGTCGACGTACGAGGCGACGATCCGGCTCGGCCTGACGGACCCGCGCGTCCACGCGCTCGTCCTCGGCTACTGGCACACCCTCGTGACCCCTCCCATGGTCTTCGCCGAGCTCACCGCGCGCGTGGTGGCCGAGTTCCGCGAGCGCGGGATCGAGAAGCCCGTGGTCGCGTCGCTCGCGGGTGACGTCGAGGTCGAGGAGGCCTGCCGGTACCTCTTCGAGCGGGGCGTCGTGGCGTACCCGTACACGACCGAGATGCCGGTGGCCGTGCTCGGCGCCAAGTACCGGTGGGCCCGTGCGGCAGGGCTGTTGGGGGGCGGGTCCATGACCTGAGTGCGGACGGGGGCGGCCGACGGTGCGCGTCGGCCGCCCCCGGGACCCGTGGGCGCACGAAAGGCATTTGGCAGGGGGCGCTGTCCAGATCTTTCGACGCAAGGGGTGCTTGAGCACGATGACTACCACCGATTTCCCGACGCCCGTCCCCTACAGAGAGGTGACGGACGTCAACGGCCGCCTGTACCGCATCGGTGAGACCGATCGGGACATCATGGGCCGACCACGCTGGACGATGGTGCTGTTCCCCTGGATGGGGATGCTGGGCATCAGTTCCTCGGAGTACGCGTTCACGTCGGCCGAGGACACACTGCACGAGGCCCACCTGTGGAGCAGTGGGCACATCTTCTGGCTGATGGGTGTCTGGGTGTTCTTCCAGGCCGCCGTCGCCTTCCCGGCCGGGCAGTTGCGGGAGAGCGGGAGGCTGCCCGCGCGCTACGCCATGATGCTCGGCGCGCTCGGCACCATCCTCGGCTACCTCTCCCTCGCGTTCGCGCCGCACGTGATCGTCGCGTACCTCGGGTTCGGGATGTTCAGCGGCATCGGGGCCGGACTCGTCTACGCCACCTGCGTCAACATGGTGGGCAAGTGGTACCCGGAACGCAAGGGCGGCAAGACCGGCCTGGTCAACGGCGGTTTCGCGTACGGTTCCGTGCCGTTCGTCTTCCTGTTCACGTCGTACATGGACCTGAGCAACTACGAGACCGTCCTGGTCGGCGTCGGACTGGTCTGCTGCTCCGTGGTGGCCTTCGCGGGCTGGTTCTTCAAGGACCCGCCCAAGGGCTGGTGGCCTGCGCACGCGGACCCGCTGAAGGTGTCAGACGACCCGAGGGTCCGCCGCGCGCTGGAGAAGAACCCGCCCGCGGTGAAGCAGTACACCCCGAGGGAGGCCGCCCGCACGCCCGTCCTGTGGATGATGTGGTTCTGCCTGCTGTGCACGGCGGGGATCAACATCTTCGGCATCGCCTTCCAGGTGCCGTTCGGCAAGGACATGGGGTTCGCGGGCGGGATCGTGGCGACCGCGATGTCCCTGAAGGCCATCGTCAACGGCACCGGGCGCGGCGTCATCGGCTGGATATCCGACCGTGTCGGGCGCCGTCACACGCTGATCATCGTGTGTCTGGTGCTGGGCACCGCGCAGTTCGGCGTGCTGATCTCCGGCCAGATGGGCAGCATGCCGTTCTTCCTGTTCTGCTCCATGGTCTCCGGCTTCGGCGGGGGCGCGATCTTCCCGCTGTTCGCGGCGATGACGGCGGACTACTTCGGCGAGAACCACAACGCCAGCAACTACGGCATGGTCTACAGCTCGAAGCTCATCTCCGGGCTGGTGGGCTCCGGCATGGGGGCCGTCGTGGTCGGCGCGTGGGACTACGAGGGCGCGTTCGTCATCGCCGGCTCCGTCGGGCTGGCGTCGAGCGTGCTCGCGCTCTTCCTGAAGGCGCCGGGCAGGCCGCGGGCCCGGCACATCGTGCCCAACCCGCACCCGATCGGTGAGGAGACGGCTTGACGGGCTCCACGACGGCGGCACCCGTCGTCGGTGGCGACCAGGGCACCGGCCAGTCGGGAGCCGGGGCCGGGGCACCGCGCCCGCAGCCCGCGGGCTGACGGGACGGCCGGCACTACGCGCCATCACGCATCCGATCGCAGCGCACCGCACCGGGCGGCCCTCTCCGCGACGCACGTCGGGGAGAGGGCCGCCGCGTGTTGTGGGAGGGCCGTCGATACGGCGGGCGGCGGCAAGCGGGTGCGCGTCGGCGCGCAGAGGTGCGGCGGTGGTCCGGCCGCCGCCGCACCACCGCCGCACGAGGCGGGCCGTTCAACCCGTCAGGCGGTGCTCACCGGCCGTGCCTGCGGCGCAGTGCCGCGAGGTTGTCGTAGCCGATCTTGGCGTGGCGCAGCGACTGGCCGGGATCGGTGGAGCTCGGGGCGTTGTCCTGCTCGACCATCGGGTTGTGGTGGTTCCGGGCGCCGACGCGGGAGAAGAACGTGGTGTAGTCGATGACGCCGGTGCCGAACGGCACCATGTCGTACCCCATGCCGTTGGTGGTGTTGACGACGCCGTCCTTGGCGTGGAACAGCGGGTAGCGCTTGTTGTGGCGGGCGACCAGCCCGGCCGGGTCGAAGACCTTCTCCCGTACCGAGCCGTCGTGGGCGGTGTAGGTGTGGAACTTGTACCGGGCGACGTGGGCCCAGAAGATGTCCATCTCCAGCCACACCGCCTTGGGGTCGGTGACCTGGAGGAAGTACTCCAGCTTGCGGATGCCGGAGCTGCGGGTCGGGCGGCCCGCGGCGTCGAGCGGACCACCGTCGAGCAGGAAGCCGTAGGCCGCGTCGTGGTTGTGGGTGTACAGCTTGATGCCCTCGCGGCGGGCGATGGCTCCTAGCGCGTTCCACTTGTCGGCGGCCGTGTCCCAGTCGGCCCGGTAGGCGCTGCCGGTGGGGTCGCCGCCGGTGCCCATGTGGTCCATGCCCAGGATGTTGGCGAGCTCCAGGTGCTTCTTGAAGGTGTCGAGGTCGGGTGCCGTCAACGGCCAGGAACCCGGTATGAAGCCGTGGTTGCCCTGGGCGCGCAGGCCGTGGTCGTCGAGCCAGGACCGCAGCAGCCGGGCGCCCTCGACGGACTCGAGGTTCGCGCCGCCCGGCGCGTTGGCGTGCTGTCCGTAGCCCGCGAACTCCACCTGGCGGTACCCGTGGCGCGAGAGCTGCTTGAAGACCTCCAGGAAACCGGAGGGCAGGTCGGTGGAGAGCGGGTCGCGCCCCACGGCGTCACGGACGGTGTAGAGGATGATGCCCCGCCGGTCCGCGGGGACCAGGACGCCGCCGCCGTGTCCGTGGCCGCTCCCCCGGTCCTGGGCCAGCGCCGGCGAGGCGCCGAGGACGGGCGCGGCGATCGCCGCGGTCGCGGCGGCGGTGCAGGTGCTCAGGAAACGGCGGCGGTTGACGCCGAGGGTGCGGCGCAGGGCGTCGTCGGTTCCGGTTTCGTCGTTGAACGCGGTCACGATGTCTCTCTTTCGGATCGGTGTACGGCTCTGACGGGTGCGGACGTGGCCGGGGCGCGGCCCGCGCGCGTGCCGGACGGAGCCGTGGCGGCCGGTGTGCGTGCCGGTCGGGCTGCTGCCGGGGTACGTGCGGGGCGCGTTGTCAGTGGCGCGTGTTTCACTTTCCGTAGTCGCTCGTCACGCCGTGTCAGGAAGGCCGGCGAGGGCGAGCAGGAGCGATTTCACTTCGGTGGCCGCGACGCGGCCGGGGAACGCGTGGGGGGTGGAGCAGATGATGAGCGGACCTTCGTCGTCGCTCGGGGGCAGGCGGCCGTGGCTGCCGCTGACGGGTGAGGGATCGAGCGGCACGACCGCCATCCGGTACCGCATGCCGAGTTTCTTGCGGGCGAGGGCGCCGGCCGCCTTGACCTTGACGTAGGGGTCGAGGGGGTCCATGAACAGTTCGGCCGGGTCGTAGCCGGGTTTGCGGTGGATCTCGACGAGTTGCGCGAAGTCGGGAGCGCGCGCGTCGTCGAGCCAGTAGTAGTACGTGAACCAGGCGTCGGGCTCCGCGACGGCCACGAGCTCGCCGGAGCGCGGGTGGTCGAGGTGGTGGGCCTTCTTGCCCTCGTCGTCGAGGAGTTGCTCGACGCCGGGCAGCTCGGCGAGGACCGCCCGCACCGCCGCCAGGTCCTCGGGGCGGCGCACGTAGACATGGGCGATCTGGTGGTCGGCGACGGCGAAGGCGCGCGAGGCCATCGTGTCGAGGTACTCCATGCCGTCCTGCGTGTGGACGTCGAGGAAGCCCGCGCGGCGCAGCGCGCGGTTGATGTCGACGGGGCGGTCCGCGCGGGTGATGCCGTACTCGGAGAGCGCGACGACGGTGCGGCCCTCGGCTCTGGCGTCGTCGAGGAGGGGGGCCAGGGCCGCGTCGAGGTCCGCGGCGGCCCGGTGGGAGCGGGGGTCGTCGGGGCCGAAGCGCTGCAGGTCGTAGTCGAGGTGAGGGAGGTAGCAGAGCGTCAGGTCGGGTCCGCGGGTGCGGTTGACGTGCCGGGTCGCGTCGATGATCCACTGGCTGGAGACCAGGTCGGCGCCGGGTCCCCAGAAGTGGAAGAGGGGGAAGGTGCCGAGTGCGTCGGTGAGTTCGTCGTGCAGGGCCGGGGGCCGGGTGTAGCAGTCGGGTTCCTTGCGGCCGTCGGCGTAGTAGACCGGACGGGGGGTGACGGTGATGTCGGTGTCGGCGCCCATGGCGTACCACCAGCAGATGTTGGCGACCGTGTAGCCGGGGTGCGCGCGCCGGGCCGCGTCCCACAGTTTGTCGCCGGCCACCAGACCGTTGTGCTGGCGCCACAGGAGTACGTCGCCCAGCTCGCGGAAGTACCAGCCGTTGCCGACGATGCCGTGCTCGCCGGGGTGGGTGCCGGTGAGGAAGGTGGACTGGGCGGCGCAGGTGACGGCGGGCAGCACGGTGCCGAGCGGGGCGCGGGAGCCGGCCTGGCCGAGCGTCTTGAGGTGGGGCATGTGGTCGAGGAGGCGGGGCGTGAGGCCGACGACGTCCAGGACGAGGAGAGGGATGGGCCGGGGGTGTCCGGGCGGGGCCTGGGTCACGGCAGCTCCTTGAGGCCGAGGTCCGTCAGCAGGTCTCGGGCGAGGGTGAGTTCGGCGGCGATGCCGTCCGCGAGCTGGGCGCGGGCGCGGGGGCGCAGTCGGGGCGGGAGTGCCTGCCAGGTGTAGGTCTCGACTTCCAGGTGGCGGGTGAGGGGGCGGGGGCCGCCGACGAGCCGGGCCAGTGCGGCCTTGAGCACGGGAAGGGTGGAGGTGAGGGGCGCGGCGGGGGCCGCGTGCAGCGGGACGTGGAAGTGGGCGCGCCAGGGTGAGCCGTCGGGCAGGACGTCGCCGCCGAGGGCCTCCCCCAGGTCGTCGGTTCCGCGCAGGCCGGCGGAGGTGCGGGTGCGGGTCTGGTGCAGGAAGCGGGGTTCGTCGAAGGCGGCGAGGGCCGTGCGGACCTCGGGGAGGTGGGGGTGTTCGGCGTGCAGGGCGGCGGAGAGCTGGGACTTGACGACGGGGACACCGGCTCGGGCGAGTGCGTCCAGGGCGGTGTCCGGGTCCTCGAAGGAGGTGGCGAGGTGGCAGGTGTCGACGCAGACGCCGATGCGGGGGTGCCCGATCGCGGCGAGGGGGACGAGGGCGTCATGGGTGGTCTCGACGGTGCAGCCGGGTTCCGGTTCGAGGCCGATCCGGATCGAGCGGCCGGTCGTCTCCGCGAGGGCGTCGAGGCGTTCGGCGAGCGTCGTGAGCGCGGTGTGCGCCCTGGCGGCCCGGCCTTCGTCGCAGGCGGTGCGCCAGGCGAGGGGCAGGGTGGAGATGCTGCCCTCGGTGACGTCGTCGGGGAGGAGCTGGGCGAGGACGCGGGCGAGGGCGGTGGTGTGGTCCAGCCGTTCGGGGTCGGCCCAGTCCGGCCGGTACACGCGGTACTTGACCTCCTCGGCGCCGAAGCCCTCGTAGGGGAAGCCGTTGAGGGTGACGACCTCCAGGCCGCGGCGGTCGAGCTCGGTGCGCAGGCCGCGCAGGGCGGCGGGGTCGGTGACGAGGGCGCGGGCGGCGTCCCTCGCGAGCCACAGGCCGATGCCGAGGCGGTCGCGGCCCAGGCGCCGGCGGACCGGTTCGCAGTGGTCGCGGAGCTGGGCGAGGACGCCGTCGAGGGTCTCGGCCGGGTGCACGTTGGTGCAGTAGGCGAGGTGGACGGTGGAGCCGTCGGGATGGCGGAAGCGCACGGGTCACACCCCCGTCGCGGGGGTGCCGTCGGGTGCCTCCTCGGGACTCCCCGGCTTGGGAGCACCGCGCAGGACGGAGTTGCCCTCGTGGGTGGCCGCCGTGCCGGTGACGTCGAGGTTCAGGCGTCCGCTCAGTCCGTAGAAGGCGACGGGATTGTGCCACAGCACCCGCTCGACCTCGTCCTCGGTGAACCCGGCGGCGAGCATGGCGTCACCGACCTTGCGGGGCTTCAGGGGGTCGCTCCTGCCCCAGTCCGCCGCGGAGTTGACGAGCACCTTCTCCGGTCCGAACTCCTTGAGGACGGCGACCATGCGCTCCTCGTCCATCTTGGTGTCGGGGTAGACGGAGAAGCCGAGCCAGCTGCCGCTGTCCTTGGCCTCCTTGACGGTCGTCTCGTTGAGGTGGTCGAGCAGCACCCGCTCCGGTGGCAGCGCGGAGGCGCGGACGGCGTCGACGGTGCGGCGCAGCCCGGCGAGCTTGTCGCGGTGCGGGGTGTGCACGAGCGCGGGCAGGCCGTGGTCGGCGGCGAGCTGCAACTGGGCGGCGAGGGCGGCGTCCTCGGCGGGGGTCATCGAGTCGTACCCGATCTCGCCCACGGCGACGACCTGGTCCTTGAGGAGGTAGCGCGGGAGTTCGTCCAGGACGGGGAGGCAGCGGGGGTCGTTGGCCTCCTTGGGGTTGAGCGCGAGGGTGCAGTGGTGGGCGATGCCGTACTGGGCGGCGCGGAAGGGTTCCCAGCCGAGGAGGGAGTCGAAGTAGTCGAGGAAGGAGGCGGGCGAGGTGCGGGGCTGGCCCAGCCAGAAGGCCGGTTCGACGACGGCGCGGACACCGGCCGCGTACATCGCCTCGTAGTCGTCGGTGGTCCGTGACGTCATGTGGATGTGGGGGTCGAAGATGCGCATCAGGACTCCTTGCCGGTCGGGCCGCGGCGGCCGGGCGTGGGGGAGGTGCCGGAAGGGGTGCGACGGCCGGGCGTGGGGAAGGTGCCGGTCGGGGCGTCACCCGCCGGCGGGGCGGGCGGGCCGGGATCGGCGTGGCCGTCGGGGCTGCCGGACGCCCCGGCGGTGCGGGGTGTGCCGGGCGGGGCCGCCGCCGTGCCGCCGGTCTCGGTGAGCCCGAGGACGCGGTGCAGGTCCTCGGGTACGGGACGGCCCGCGGCGAGGCGTTCCTCGGCGTAGGCGCCGAGCATCCGGGCGAGTTCGCGGTCGCCGCGGGCGCGCCGGGGCAGGTCGCTCACCTCGTCGACGGGGACGCCGGTGAACAGGCACTTGAGGACGGCGTGACGCCAGTTGTGCGCGTCGAGGTGGCGGGCTGCGTACGGGCCGACGGCCGCCGCGACGAGCCGGGTGTCGTTGGTGCGCAGCGCGTCCTCGACCAGGGGCAGCGCGTCGGGGCCCGGCACGAGGTGCGGCAGGGCCTGGAGGACGGCCCGGCGTTCGGCGGCCGTGCCCTGCCGGTAGACACGGGTCAGCGCGTCGGTGTCGGCCCGTGCCGCGTGCAGGAGCAGGACGCGGACGGCGTCGGCGTGCTCCGGCCCGCACCGGCGGCCCGCCTCGGCGATCCGCAGTTCCCACACCGAGATGGGTCCGTGGGTGCCCGGATGGTCGGCGGCCTCGTCCAGGGCCTGGTCGAGCCAGGCGCGGGCGGTGCCGCCGAGGCGGGCGTCCAGGCGGGCCCGCAGGGCGGCGACGGCGGTGTCGTCCGCTCTGCTGTTCGGGGTGCGGCGCGTGTGGTTCACGGGGTTCTCCCTTCGGGGCCCTCGGGGGTCGCCCGGGCCGCGCGGTGGAGGAACGGGAGGGACCGGCCGGCGAAGTGGGGGCCCGCGTGGGAGTGGCGGGGCAGTTCGACGACGGTGAGCGCCTGGTAGCCGGTGGCGGCCAGGGCGGCGAGTACGGGCGGGAAGTCGATCTCCCCGTCCCCGAACGGGAGGTGCTCGTGGACGCCTCTGCGCATGTCCTCGATCTGGACGTGGCGCAGCCAGGGTGCGGCGGCGCGCACGCAGTCGGCGGGCGGCAGCGGTTCGAGGCACTGGCAGTGGCCGATGTCCAGGGTCAGACCGAGGGCGCCGGGGTCGCCGAGCGCCGCGCGCAGCCGGTGGAAGTCGGCGAGCGTGGCGAGCAGGTGGCCCGGTTCGGGTTCGACGGCGAGGGGGACGCCCGCCTCGGTCGCGGCCTCCACGACCGGGGCGAACGCCTCGGCCAGCCGCTTCCACGCGGTGTCCTCGTCGGTGCCGGGCGGGGTGATCCCGCTGAAGCAGTGCACGGCGTGGGCGCTCAGGTCGGCGGCCACCCGCACGGCCCGGACGAGCAGGTCCACGCGGCGCGCGCGGTCGTCGGGGTCCGGGTCGAGGAGCGACGGTCCGTGCTTGCGGCGCGGGTCGAGCACATAGCGGGCGCCGGTCTCGACGGTGACCTCCAGGCCGAGCGCGTCCAGACGCCGGGCCACCCGCCGGGCGCGGGCGGCGAGACCGGGGGCCAGCGGATCGAGGTGCATGTGGTCGAGGGTCAGGCCGACGCCGTCGTAGCCGAGGTCGGCGAGCAGGCCGAGCGCGTCGTCCAGCCGGAGGTCGGTGAGTCCGTTCGTGCCGTAGCCGAAGCGGAGCGGGTGAGGCGTCGCATCGGGGGGCGCGTACGGGGCCGGGTCGTGGCCGGTGCTCATGTGACACTCACCTTCCTCGCGAACGTGCGGGCCGCCGGGGCCAGGGCCGCCGTCACGAACGCGACGGCGGGTGCGCCCGCGCGGGCGGACAGCGCGGCCTGGAGCGGGATGAGCGCGCGGATGCCGCCGCCGACGGCCCGCTGGGTGAGCGGGGGCGACGGATTGAGCGCGGCGTGCAGGAGGGGGTGGGCGGAGGTCACGGCGTAGACGACGGTGAGGGCGGCCCGCAGCGCGTCCGCCACCGGGTACGGCGAGCGCCCGTCTCCCGGAGCCCACGCCCGGGAGGCGGCGCCCGCCGGACGGGGACCGGCGGGCTTGCCGTACCCGGTGGCGGCCGGGTGGGGGCCGGTGGGCTCGCCCGGCCGAGCGGCGCCCGCCGGGCGGAGACCCGAGATTCCTCCCCGACGACCACCACGCGCCGTGTGGGGACCCGCGCGTCGGATGTCTCCGCGAGCGACGCCCGCGTGGCGGGAACCCGGGCCTCCAGTGGCCCCGCGAGCGACGCCCGCCGTGCGCGAAGCCGGGCCTCGGACGCCGTCGCGAGCAGCGCCCGCCGCGGACGAACCGGGGCTCCGGGCGTCCCCGGGAGCACCACCCGCCGTATGCGTACCCGGGCCTCGGACGCCCCCGCGAGCGACGCCCGTCCAGGCACGCAGGCCGGCGAACCCTCCTCCCCGGCCCGCGTTCCGTCCTGCTGCCGGGCCGCTGTCCCGCGTACCGCCGCGCTCGCCGCTGCCCCGGGTACGTGCGGCGCCGTCGGTCGGTGGGGCGGCCGGGGCTGTGTGCACGCCGGTGCGGGTCCTGGTCAGTTCCCAGGTCAGCGCGGCCGTCGTGGCGAGGGCGGCCAGGGGGGCCAGGTGCGAGCCGCCTCGGGTCTCGCCGCGGGAGACGGTGGTCACCGCGACGGTGTGCGTGCCCAGGGCGAGGGCGGAGGGCAGGGCGCCCCGGATGCCGCCCGCGCCGGCCGCCGCGCCGAGCAGCAGGTCCAGGCCGCGGGCGGCGCCCATGGCCACCGGGCCGGCGGGGGTGTGCTTGAGGCCGAGGTCGTACGCCCACACCGTGGCCGCGAGGGGCACCGCGACCGCCAGGGCGGAGCGGCCCGCACGAGCGGCCAGGGCGAGCCCCGCCGCCGTGAGGACGCCGGCCGCCAGCAGGGCGGAGGCGGGACGGACGCGGCCGGAGGGCAGCGGGCGGTGCGGGCGTTCGACGGCGTCCTCGGCGCGGTCGGCCCAGTCGTTCAAGGCCATGCCGGCCTCGTACAGGCAGACCGAGGAGCCGATGGCCAGCACGGTGCGCGGGCCCGGGCGCGCCCCGGCCGCGGCGGCGCCCGCGAGCGCGTCGCCGGGGACGGTGAACAGGGCGGGCAGGCGCAGCAGTTCGGCCCAGGCCCGCGCCGTCGCCCGGGCGCGCGTACCGAGCCGGGGCCTCATCCGGCCGCCCCCGGGAGTGCGCGCAGTCGTGCGGCGAACCCCGCGAGGGCCGCGTACTGCTCCCCCAGGGCCGCGGGTCCCTCCCCCACGGGGTCCTTGAAGTAGAAGCCGAGTTCGCCGAGGGGACCGGTCAGGCCCGCCTCGTGGGCGCGGGCGACGAGCCGGGCCAGGTCGAGGACCAGGGGTGCGGCGAGCGCGGAGTCGCAGCCCTGCCAGGTGGTCTGCAGGACCATGCGGGTGCCGAGGAAGCCGTCGAAGGCGATGTGGTCCCAGGCGGTCTTCCAGTCACCGAGGGCCGGAACGTCGTCGATGTGCACCTCGCCCTGCGGCACCGTGCCCAGGGTGTCCGCGAGCACGCGTTCCTTGCCCGCGTTCTTCGCCGCCGCGGCGGCCGGGTCGGCGAGCGAGGCGCCGTCGCCGCCGCCCAGGAGGTTGGTGCCGGACCAGGCACGGACCCGCAGCGCGCGCTGCGCGAACATCGGGCCCAGCACCGACCGCAGCAGGGTCTGGCCGGTCTTGCCGTCACGGCCCGCGTAGGGCAGTGGGCAGGTCCCGGCCGCCGTGGCGAGTGCCGGATGGTGCAGGCCCGTCGACGGGGTGAAGTTCACGTACGCGGAGCCCGAGCGCAGGGCCGCCGCCGCGTAGAGCGAACTGGCGGGGAGCGGCCGTCCTGCCCCGGTGTGCTTCCCGGCCCCCGAATCGGCGGGTCCGGCCGGGCCGGGTGCCGCGCCCGGTGGTTCGGGCTCCGTCGACGCGACGTTCACCACCACCGCGCGGGCGAGCCCTCTGCGCCGTACGAAGTCGCGGATGTCGGCGGCGAAGGTGTCGATCAGTTCGTCGGGGGTCCTGGTGTCCCTCGTGACGGGACCGCCCGGCTTGATCTCCCGGTCGGCGTCGAGGAGTTCGGCCGCGACGACGGCGGGCAGCCCGGGTGGCAGCACTCCCCCGGCGGCCAGCGCCTCGGCCCGCTTGGGGAGGGGACAGTCGTCGGTGTCGTGGCCGCCGAAGACGAGGGAGGACAGGGCGGGCAGGCCGCTGCCGGAGAAGAGGTCCGTCTCCGTCACCATGCCCGTCGGTGGATGCAGACCGGCGGTCGTGGCGGCGCAGCCCGCGACGACGGTGGTGGCGACGGAGCCGCGGGCCCCGATCAGCCACACTCCCACCCGGGGGTCGGAGAGGGACGCGGACATGGGCAGCCTCCTTGTCGTGCTTGCCGACTTGCCGTACTTGCTTGCCGTACGTGGCGTGGTGACGCGGGAGTGGCGCGGATGACGCGAGGGGTGCTGGTGAACGACCTCGTGTGCCTGGCCGGTGTGTGCGGCGACCGGCCCGGTGGGGACGGCCGGTGTGGTGCGGTGACCGGCCCTGTACGGGCGGCCGGTGTGGCGTGGTGACCGGCGTGGCCGGCGCCGCCGGTGTGGTGCGCCGGCGGCGGCGGCCGGCCACGCGGGTGACGGGGCGGAGTCAGGGGTGGGACGACGGGCGGGAGTCCGGCGTCTCCCGCCCGCCGTCGTTCAGCGGCCCGGCGCGGCGGAGCGCGCGGGCAGTTCCTCGGCCCGGGTGCCGCGGAGGGACACCCGGTCGTCGGTTCCGTGGTTCCGGATGCGGACCTGGCCGTCCCCCGGGCTCGGGGTGCGGTCGGTCGCGTCGCTCCGGAACCCGTGGCGGTGGTCCCCGGCGGACCGGGGGCCGTCGGGGGCCGGGAGGCCCCCGAGGACAACGGAGTCGTCCGCGCGGACCGACGCCGTGGCGGCCGTCGTCACTGGTGCCGGTGCGCGCATGACACCCGACTCCTTTTCTCAGCTCCTCGTCGTGAACGTGAAGTCGTCCACCTCGTACAGCGCACCGGTGCCGCCGCCCTTGAAGACCAGGTACAGCGTGGTCGTGCCCGAGGGTGCCTTGGACAGTCCGGCACTGACGTCCTGGTAGGTGTCCCAGCCGCCGGTCGCCGGCACCTTCGCGCTGCCCAGCAGCCGTCCGGTCGGCGAGCCCGCGCGGACTTCGAGCGTGCCGCCCGTCCCGCCGGAGGAGACCCGGGCCGTGAGCGTCCTGGCGTTGCTCAGCACGTAGGGCGTGAAGGAGATCCAGTCGCCGTTGTTGACGTCGCCGACCGTCTTGCCGCCGTGCACGGTGTCCCTGGACTGGACCGTGACGCCGGACTGCTTGCCGTAGTGCTCGGCCTGGCGGTGCTTGGGCTGGACGACGCTCTGGTCGTGGGAGGTCAGCGCCTCCTGGCCGCCGCCACCGCCGTCGGTGTACTCGGCGTCGAAGACCCCGAAAATGTTGGCGTCGTCGTCATGACCGCCGTCGGCGCTGGTCTGGATGGTGCCGGAGCAGCCGTTGGCCGAGGTCACGGGGTGGCCGTGGCTGTCGTGCCCGAGGACGAAGGTGACCTTCACCTTGGCGCAGTCGATCGCGCTTCCGTCCTCCGGGTCGGTGACCCGGACCCTGAACGGGATGGCGTCGCCGAAGCTGAACAGCTGCCCGTCCTTGGGGAGTTCGAGGACCACCTGCGGCGCGGTGTTGCCGACGACGATCTGCACGCTCGCGCTTCCGGTGCGGCCGGTCGTGTCCTTGGCGGTCAGTGTCGCGGTGTACGTGCCGTTCGTGCGGTACCTGTGGGTGGGGTTCGCCGCCGTCGAGGTGCCGCCGTCGCCGAAGTCCCAGCTGTAGGTGAGGGCGTCACCGTCGGCGTCGCTCGTGCCGGCGGAGGAGAACCGCACCCGCAGCGGGGCCTGTCCCGAGGTCTGGTCCGCGGCGGCCTGGGCGACGGGAGAGTGCCCGTCGGTGGCGTTCTCGATGCGGTACAGGCCGGAGTGCTCGTCCCCGCCGAACCAGGCGGTGCCGTAGTCGAGGACGTACAGCGCCCCGTCCGGGCCGAACGCCATGTCCATGATCTGGGTGCCGGTCCAGGGCACGTCGTTGACGGACTGCACGGTGCCGTTGTCGTCCGACACGATCCGCTTGATCCAGCGGCGGCCGAACTCGCCCGCGAAGAAGTCGCCGTCGTAGGCCTCGGGGAACTTCACCGGGGAGTCGAGCGAGGCGTCGTAGCGGTAGACCGGGCCGCCCATCGGGGACTCCGAGCCGGTGCCGAACTCCGGTACGGAGCCGCCGTCGTACGGGATCCACGCCGCCTGCGCCGGTGGCAGGTCGGTGAGTCCGGTGTTGTGCGGGGAGTCGTTCCTCGGCGCGGCGCAGTCGAAGGCGGATCCCGACGTCCTGGTGGCGAAGTCGAAGTCGACGTAGGCATCGTTGTCGCCGGTGCAGTAGGGCCACCCGAAGTTGCCCGGCTTGGTGACGCGGGCGAACTCGACCTGGCCCGCGGGACCGCGCGCGGGGTCGGCGGCGCCGGCGTCCGGGCCGTAGTCGCCGACGTAGAGGATGCCCGTCTGCTTGTCGACGCTGAAGCGGAACGGGTTGCGGAAGCCCATGGCGTAGATCTCGGGCCGGGTCCTGTCGGTGCCCGGGGCGAAGAGGTTGCCCTCGGGTATGGAGTACGAGCCGTCCGCGTTCACCTTGACGCGCAGGATCTTGCCGCGCAGGTCGTTGGTGTTGCCAGAGGTCCGCTGGGCGTCGAACGCGGGATTGCGGTCGGAGCGCTCGTCGATGGGGGTGAAGCCGTCCGACTGGAAGGGGTTGGAGTCGTCCCCGGTCGACAGGTAGAGGTTGCCGTCCGCGTCGAAGTCGATGTCGCCGCCGACGTGGCAGCAGATGCCGCGGGAGGTCTTCACGTCGAGGATCTTCTTCTCGCTCGCCGCGTCGAGGGTGCCGTCGGTCCTCAGGACGAACCGGGAGAGCCGGTTGACGCCGTCGAAGGGGGCGAAGTCGGCGGCGGTGCCGGTCTCGGGGGCGTCTCCGGCGGGGGTGTCGAGGGGCGGCGCGTAGTAGAGGTAGATGAAGCGGTTGTCGGCGAAGTCGGGGTCGACGCCGACGCCTTGGAGCCCTTCCTCGTCGTGGGTGTACACGTCGAGCTTGCCGGCGATCCTGGTGTTGCCCGCGGCGTCCGTCAGACGGAGTTCGCCGTCGCGCGAGGTGTGCAGGACGGAGCGGTCGGGCAGGACGGCGAGCGACATGGGCTCGCCGACCTCGGGTTCGCCCTTGGCGAGGGTGACCTGCTGGAAGTCCTCGGCGGCGACGGCCGGGGCGTCTCCGGGGTCGGCGACGGCCGCGCCGGCCGCCGGTGCGGTCAGGGAGAGGGACGCGGTCGCGAGCAGCGCGCCGCTCAGCAGGGCGAGTGCTCTGCGGAGTCTCGGGCGTCGGGGGTGGCTGTCGGTGTTCCTGTTCCTGCCGTTCGGGTGCACGAAATGCCTCCATGACGGGGCTGGTCGTACGGGCGGGTGCGGTGTCGCCGGGGTGCGCCGTCACCCCGGAGGTGTGGTGGGTGGCTCGGAGGAGTCCCGCGGCCGGGCCGTGCCCTGGCCGCGGGCACTCACCGGTCGTGGCCGCCGAAGGCCGCGTCGAAGGAGACCGGCGGCGGCTCGAAGTCGAACACCTTGGCCCTCACCGGTCGTTGCCGCCGAAGGCCGCGTCGAAGGAGGCCGACGGGGGCTCGAAGTCGAACGCCTTGAGGCGGGCCAGGGCCTCGGGTGCGCCCTGGATCCGGTCCATGCCGGCGTCCTCCCATTCGACCGACACCGGACCGGCGTAGCCGATGGAGCGCAGCATCCGGAAGACGTCCTCCCAGGGGACGTCGCCGTGGCCCGCGGAGACGAAGTCCCAGCCGCGCCGCGGGTCGCCCCAGGGCAGGTGGGAGCCGAGGCGGCCGTTGCGGCCGTCGAGCCGCTTGCGGGCCTCTTTGCAGTCGACGTGGTAGACGCGGTCGCGGAAGTCGTAGAGGAACCCGACGGGGTTGAGGTCCTGCCAGACGAAATGGCTCGGGTCGAAGTTGAGGCCGAAGGCGGGACGGTGGTCGACGGCCTCCAGGGCGCGCCGGGTCGTCCAGTAGTCGTAGGCGATCTCGCTGGGGTGGACCTCGTGCGCGAACCGCACGCCCTGCGCGTCGAAGACGTCGAGGATCGGGTGCCAGCGGGTGGCGAAGTCCTCGTAGCCGCGTTCGATCATCGCCTCGGGGACGGGCGGGAACATGGCCACCAGGTGCCAGATCGCGGAGCCGGTGAAGCCGATGACGGTGTCGACGCCGAGGGCGTTCGCGGCACGCGCGGTGTCGGCGATCTCGGCGGCGGCCCGGCGGCGTACGCCCTCGGGTTCGCCGTCGCCCCAGATGCGGGCGGGCAGGATGGCCTGGTGGCGTTCGTCGATGATCGCGTCGCAGACGGCCTGTCCGACCAGGTGGTTGGAGATCGCCCAGCACTTGAGGCCGTACTTGTCGAGGAGTTCGTGGCGGGACGCGACGTACGCGGGGTCGGCGAGGGCCTTGTCGACCTCGAAGTGGTCGCCCCAGCAGGCGAGTTCGAGTCCGTCGTAGCCGAAGTCGCGGGCGAGCCGGCAGACCTCCTCGAGCGGCAGGTCGGCCCACTGGCCGGTGAAGAGGGTGAAGGTGCGGGGCATGCTCGGGTGCCTCCTCGGGGCGCCGGGACGGTCAGGCCGGGACGGTCGTGTAGACGGAGTTCTTCGCGGCGCTCTCCTCGACGGCGGCCAGCACGCGCTGCACCTGGAGTCCGTCGGCGAAGGACGGCACGGGCGGCCGGTCCGCTGCGATCGCCCGCACCAGGTCGCGGGCCTGGTGGGTGAAGGTGTGCTCGTAGCCGAGGCCGTGGCCCGGCGGCCACCAGGCGTCGAGGTAGGGGTGGTCGGGCTCGGTGACGAGGATGCGGCGGAAGCCCGCGTAGGCGCCCGGCTCGGTGTGGTCGTGGAAGGACAGCTCGTTGAGCCGCTCCAGGTCGAACGCGAGCGAGCCGAGTTCGCCGTTGAGTTCGATGCGCAGGGCGTTCTTGCGGCCGGTCGCGAAGCGGGTGGCCTCGAAGGAGGCGAGGGCGCCGGAGGCGAAGCGGCCGGTGAACAGGGCCGCGTCGTCGACGGTGACCGCGCCGAGAGCGGTCGCCGGGCCGTCGGCGCCGGCCTGCGCCCCGGCCGCCGACAGGCCGCTGGAGGCGCCCGCGGGCAACGGCCGCTCGCGCACGAACGTCTCGGTGAGCGCCGACACCCCGACGACCGGCTCCCCCGCCAGGTACTGCGCCAGGTCGACGATGTGCGCGCCGAGGTCGCCGAGCGCGCCCGAGCCGGCCAGTTCCCTGCGCAGCCGCCAGGTGAGCGGGAAGTCGCGGTCCACGAGCCAGTCCTGGAGGTACGTCACCCGCACGTGGCGCAGGGTTCCGAGGCGGCCCTCGGCGACCATCGACCGGGCGAGCGAAGTGGCGGGTACCCGGCGGTAGTTGAAGCCGACCATGGCCACCTGGCCGCGCCCCGCCGCCTCCTCGGCCGCCCGGGTCATCGCCTCCGCCTCCTCGACCGTGTTGGCCAGGGGCTTCTCGCACAGCACGTGCTTGCCCGCGGCCAGCGCGGCGACGGCGATCTCGGCGTGGCTGTCGCCGGGGGTGCAGATGTCGACGAGGTCGACGTCGTCACGGGCGATGAGGGCACGCCAGTCGGTCTCGGTCGCGGCCCAGCCGTGCCGGTCCGCCATCTCCCGCACGGCCCGCCCGTCGCGGCCGCAGACGGCGGCGAGGACCGGGCGGCGCGGCAGATCGAAGACGTGGCCCACGGTGCGCCAGCCCTGGGAGTGGGCGGCGCCCATGAACGCGTAGCCGATCAGGCCCACGCCCAGGGGCGGCTTCGCCGCTTCGGCCCCGGCTTCCTCGCGCTGGTGCGGCTGTCCCATGCCGATCTCCTCCTCGTCGTCGTGGCGCGGTGGGGGGTGGGGCCCGGCCCGGCGGAGCGGGGCCGGGCGGGGCCCGTCACTTGAAGCCGGTGGGCATGTAGCGGTCGACGTTCTCCTTGTCGACGACGGCCGAGTAGAGCGTGAGCGAGGCCGGGATCTCGAACTCGGCGAGGCCGCCCACCCCCTTGCTCTGGCCGAGGGCGCGGGCGAGGTCGATCGCGGACGCCGCCATGGTCGGCGGGTAGAGGACGGTGGCCTTCAGGACGCTGTTGTCGGCCTCGATGGCCTGGAAGGCGGAGAGGGCGCCGGCGCCGCCGACCATCAGGAAGTCGTCGCGTCCGGCCTGCTTGATGGCGCGCAGCGCGCCCACGCCCTGGTCGTCGTCGTGGTTCCACAGGGCGTCGAACTTCGACTGCGCCTGCAGGAGCTGGGACATCTTCGCCTGGCCGGACTCGACGGTGAACTCGGCGGCCTGGCGGGCCACCTTCCTGATGTTGGGGTAGTTCTTCAGGGCCGCGTCGAAGCCCTCGGTGCGCTGCTTGGTCAGCTCCAGGTTGTCCAGCCCGGCGAGTTCGATGACGCGGGCGTTCTTCTTGTCCTTGAGCTTCTCGCCGATGTAGTGGCCGGCGCTCAGGCCCATGCCGTAGTTGTCGCCGCCGATCCAGCAGCGGTACGCCTGCGGGGAGTTGAAGATGCGGTCCAGGTTGATGACCGGGATGCCGGCGCGCATGGCCTTGAGGCCCACCTGGGTGAGCGCCTTGCCGTCGGCGGGCAGCACCACGAGGACGTCGACCTTCTTGTTGATCAGCGTCTCGATCTGGCCGATCTGCGCGGCGGTGTCGTTGGAGCCCTCGGTGATCTCCAGGGTGACGTCCGAGTACTTCTTGGCGCGGTTCTTCGCGTTGTCGTTGATCGCGTTGAGCCAGCCGTGGTCGGCCTGCGGTCCCGCGAAGCCGATGGTGACCTGCTTGCCGGGCTTGTCGTCGGCGGCCGGCTGGTCGTTCGCGGCCGGTTTGTCGTCCTTGGGGTCGTTGCTGGTGCAGGCGGTGAGGAAGGCTCCGGCCGAGACGGCGGCGGTCCCGAAGAGCAGTCCTCTGCGGCTCGTGCGGCTCGTGCTTTCTGGCATGGCGGTGGACCTTTCCTTACGGTGCGGCTCAGGTGGTGTGGGCGGTACGGCGCTGGGCGAGCATGGCGGCGACGATGATCGCGCCCTTGGCGATCTGCTGGACGTCGCTCTGCAGGTTGTTGAGCGCGAAGAGGTTGGTGATCGTCGTGAAGATCAGGACGCCGAGCACGGAGCCGGTGATGGTGCCGCGGCCTCCGCTGAGGAGCGTGCCGCCGATGATGGCGGCCGCGATGGCGTCGAGTTCGTACAGGTTGCCGTTGGTGTTCTGGCCCGAGCCGGACAGGATGATCAGCAGGAAGGCCGCGATGCCGCAGCACAGCCCGGACAGCAGGTAGAGGTACAGCCGCTGCCTGCGGACGTCGATGCCCGCGAGCCGGGCCGCCTCGGCGTTGCCGCCGACGGCGACCGTGCGGCGCCCGAAGGTGGTGCGGTTGAGGACCAGCCAGCCGATGACGGTGACGACGGCGAAGACGAGGACCAGCGGCGGGATGCCCAGCACGTAGGAGTCGCGTTCGCCGAGCTTCAGGACGCCGTCCACGGTGACGATCTGGGTCCTGCCGTCGGTGAGCTGGAGGGCCAGGCCGCGGGCGGAGGCCAGCATGGCGAGGGTCGCGATGAACGGGACCAGCGCCCCGTAGGCGATGAGGAGGCCGTTGACCAGGCCGCAGCCCACGCCGACGATCACCGCGGTGAACAGGATGCCGGCGAAGCCGTACTCCTGGGTGGCGACCGTCGTGGCCCAGACCGAGGCGAGCGCGACGATCGCGCCGACCGACAGGTCGATGCCGCCCGACATGATCACGAAGGTCATGCCGACGGTGACGACGCCGATCACCGACGCCTGGGTGAGGACGAGTTGGAGGTTGCGGGTGTCGAGGAACTCGTCGGGCTTGGTGATGCCCCCGATGAGGATCAGGACGGCCAGCACGCCGAGGAGCGAGAGGGTGCGGACGTCGGCGCGCAGGCCGAGCGTCTGCCAGGGTGTGCGGTCATTGATCGGTGCCGCCTTGCGGGTGTCACCCCGGGGCGGGGATACGGGCTGCGTCATGACGCCGGGCTCCCTTCACTGGCCACCGGGCCGCCTTCCATGACGAGGTCGAGCACACGGTGTTCGTCGAGTTCGCGGGCGGGTGCCGTGTGGACGACCCGGCCTTCGCGCAGTACGAGTACGCGGTCGGCGAGCCCGAGCACCTCGGGCACTTCGCTGGAGACCAGCAGGACGGCGAGGCCCTCGTCGGCGAGCCGGCGGATGACCGCGTACAGCTCGGCGCGGGCGCCGACGTCGACGCCGCGCGTGGGTTCGTCCAGCAGCAGCACCCGGCAGCCGCGCAGCAGCCAGCGTGCGAGGACGGCCTTCTGCTGGTTGCCGCCGGACAGGGTCCGCACCGGCGCGGAGGGGTTGTCGGGGCGCAGCGACAGCTCCCGGGTCGCGGCGCGGGCCGCACCGAGCTCGGCCCGCCGGTCGACCCAGCCGCCGCGCGAGAAGCGGGACATGGAGGAGACGGACACGTTCCGCGTGACGGACTCCAGCATCAGCAGGGCCTGCGCCTTGCGTTCCTCGGGGGCGAGCCCCAGTCCGGCGCGGACGGCGGCGCGGACGCTGCCGGGCCGCAGCGGGGTGCCGCCGACGAGGACCTGGCCGGCGGTCGCCCTGCGCGCGCCGTAGATCGTCTCCAGGATCTCGGAGCGGCCGGAGCCGACCAGTCCCGCGAGGCCGACGATCTCGCCGGGGCGCAGCTCCAGGTCGATCGGCTCGAACTCCCCCTGCCTGGTGAGTCCCTGGACCCGCAGGACCGGCTCGGCCGCGGGTTCCCGCGCGGGACGGTCCGGGAAGACGTACTCGACGTTGCGGCCCGTCATCAGGGCGACCACCTCGCGGGTCGGGGTGGACTTCGCGGGCAGTCCGACCGCCACGGCGCGTCCGTCCTTGAGGACGGTCACGCGGTCCCCGATGCGGCGGATCTCCTCCAGCCGGTGGGAGATGTAGACGACGGCGACGCCGTCCGCGGTGAGGTCGCCGACGATGCGGAAGAGGTTGTCCACCTCGTCGGGGTCGAGTGCCGCGGACGGTTCGTCCATGACGATGAGGCGTACGTCGTGGGAGAGCGCCCGGGCCATGGAGACGATCTGCTGCTGGGCCGCCGAGAGGTCGCCGACGAGCCGTCCCGGGTCGATCTCGGGGTGTCCGAGCCGCTGGAGGAGCGCGCCGGTGGACTCGCGGGCCGCCTTTCCCCGTACGACGAAGCCGGCGGCGGTGGGTTCGTGCCCGAGGTGGACGTTCTCGGCCACCGACAGGCCCTCCACCAGGTCGAGTTCCTGGTAGATGGTGGCGATGCCGAGGCGCATCGCGGCGATCGGGGACCGGAGCGTGACGGGTTCGCCGCGCCAGCCGATCGTGCCGCCGTCGGGCTGGTGGGCGCCGGCCAGGACCTTGATGAGGGTGGACTTGCCGGCGCCGTTCTGGCCGAGGAGACAGTGCACCTCACCGGCCTGGACCTCCAGGTCGACGCCGTCCAGGGCCCGGACTCCGGGGAACGACTTGGTGATGCCGGACATGGTGAGCAGCGGTGGTTCGGGTGCCATGACGGTTCCCCTCGGCGGGCGTGCGGGCCGGTTGCAGGGCAGGGCGCTTGCGGCGAAGTCGGGTTCGGGGCAGGCGTGTTCGGGGTGGGCCTGTTCGGGACGGGCGTGTTCAGGGCAGGGCGAAGCAGCGGGGCGTGCGGGTGAGGTGTTCCGTGGCCTGGCGGCCTGGGGTCCTACGCGGGTGAGAACAGGTGGTCGCTGATGAGGCGGGCCGCGCCGATGACACCGGCGGTGGGGCCCAACTCGCCCAGGACGATGGGGAGGTTGCCGGTCGCCAGGGGAAGCGACTGACGGTAGACCTGGGTGCGGATCGCGGCGAGCAGGGTGTGGCCGAGACCCGTCACCCCGCCGCCGATCACCACCAGGCCCGGGTTGAAGAAGCTGACGAGTGCGGCGAGGACCTGGCCGGTCCTGTTGCCGCCCTCGCGGATCAGGTCGAGGGCGGTCGCGTCGCCCGCGGCGGCCGCGGCGGCGACGTCGACGGCGCTGAGCGCGCCCGCCGCCTCCAGCCGTGCGGCGAGTGTCTGCGAGAGCCCGTGCTGCGCCGCCTCCGTCGCGTCGCGGGCGAGCGCGGCGCCGCTGAAGTGGGCTTCGAGACAGCCGCGGTTGCCGCAGGCGCAGGGGCGGCCGTCGGGCACGGCCTGGATGTGTCCGATGTCGCCCGCGCTGCCCGTCGTACCGCGGTAGACCTCACCGCCGACGACGATCCCGCAACCGATGCCGGTACCGATCTTGACGCAGAGGAAGTCGCCCACGGAGCGCGCGACGCCCGCGTGCTGCTCCCCCATGGCCATCAGGTTCACGTCGTTGTCGACCATCACCGGGCAGCCGAGGTCCTGGCTGAGGGCCTCGCGGACCGGGAAGCCGTCCCAGCCCGGCATGATCGGCGGGGCGACCGGGACGCCCTCGGGGAAGCGGACCGGCCCCGGGACGCCGATGCCGGCGCCGTCGAAGCCCTCCGCGAGTCCGGACGCCCTCAGTTTCGCCGCCATCGCCAGGACCTGCTCGAAGACCGCGACGGGCCCTTCGCGCACGTCCATCGGCTGGTTGATGTGTCCGAGGACCTCCAGCTCGGCGTTGGTGACGGCCACGTCGATCGAGGTCGCCCCGATGTCGACGCCGAGGAAGCGCAGTGCGGGCGCCAGCCGGATGTTGTGGGAGCGGCGGCCGCCGCGGGACGCGGCGAGTCCGTCGGCGACCACGAGGCCGGTCTCCAGGAGCCGTTCCACCTCGACGGCCAGCTTCGACCGGGAGAGGTCGATCTGGTCGCCCAGCTGGGCACGGGAGTTGGGGCCGCCGTCCCGCAACAGGCGCAGCAGCCGCGCCTGGTGCGCGTTCGCGGGTCGAGCCGTCATGCGTCTCACGTGCCCCTCCCCGCCTCAATCGGCCGTCTCCGTCGGGCTTTCGAGGTGAACGTAGCAGCGGCTGCCGGGAGTGGGAAGAAGTCGCGCACGAATTGCCGCAGACTTTCTCCACTCACAGGACAAAGCCGGGGGCGGAGGGGGTCGCGACAGGCGAACAGGCCGTGTTCGACGGGGGTTTGAGCACCGGAGGACCTGCGGTGCCACCGGTCGGCGGCACCCCAACGACGGAGCCACGGACGGGAAGAGGGGGGCCTCGGGCGAGGGTTCTGAGCAAGGAGGCCGGCTCAAGCAAGCACCGGGCAACGGAGTCGGAGCCAGGATGCCTCGGCGATGCGACGGAGCCCCGGACGACGCGAGGGAGCCGGGTCGGCGCGATGGGCGCGGGTCGATGCGACGGGCACGGGACGATGCCACAACGGCGTTGTGCTGCGCCAAGGTCGGGGCGACGCGACAGGGCGGTGACCGCGCGGCCACCGCCCTGTTGACTCCCCCCCCGGTCTCCGGTCCCCCGGCCCCCTCCCGGTCTCCGGTCCCCCGGAAGCCCTCGGGCCCCCGGCCCACGGGCCCCGCTCGCCCCGGGCCGCCTCTACCGCTCGCGCTCGTGGTACGTCTTGCGGGTGTGCTCCGTGTGGGCGCGGGACACCGCCGCGGCCCGCTCCTCGTCGTGGTTGGCGATCGCCGCGATCAGCTCGCGGTGCTCCTCCCAGGACCGGTGGCCGCGCTGGCGGGCGACGGGGGTGTAGTACCAGCGGACGCGCCGCTCGACCTGCGCGGCCAGTTCGGCGAGGACCGTGTTGCCCGCGAGTTCCATCACCTTGGTGTGGAAGCGGGCGTTGAGGGCGACCGCGCCGTCCACGTCGTCGGCGGCGACCGCCCGCTCGCCCTCGGCGCACAGCTCCTCCAGGACGGCGATGCCCGCGTCGTCCGCCGACGTGGCCGCGAGCCTGGCCGCCTCGGCCTCCAGGAGCGTACGAACCGTGAGGAGCTGGTCCGCCTCCTGCTCGGTCGGCTCGTGCACGAACGCGCCCTGGGCGGGCCGGAGATCGACCCAGCCCTCGGTGTTGAGCCGCTGGAGTGCCTCGCGCACGGGCTGCCGGGAGACCCCGAGGTGCCCGGCCAGCTCGCTCTCCACCAGGTGCTGCCCCGGCAACAGGGCGCGGGTGATGATGAGTTCGAGCAGGGCCTCGTAGACGCGGTCGCGCAGCGGGCCGGGACGTTCGAGCCTGGGCACCGCCCCCTGCGGCAGTCCGGTGGACAACATCGCGGTCTCCCCTCTGGGCGGCGGCACCGGGCGACCCGTGGTCGCGGCGCGGCTCCGTGAACTCAGTATGGATTGCCTTTCGTCTACAGTCTACGGCGCACAATGGCCAGACCCGACGGGGGTCTGCCTCGTCACACCGCCCCCACGCTCGTCGCACCGCCCCCGGCTGGGCACTGCCCACGGACACCGGACCCTAGGGGCAGCGGACGACCTGTCCCGCGTACGAGAGGTTCCCGCCGAAGCCGAACAGCAGGACGGGGTCGCCCGAGGAGATCTCCCCGCGCTCCACAAGCTTGGACAGGGCGAGCGGGATGCTGGCGGCGGAGGTGTTCCCGGAGTCGACGACGTCGCGCGCCACCACCGCGTTCACGGCGCCGATCTTCTCCGCGAGCGGCTCGATGATGCGCAGGTTCGCCTGGTGCAGGACGACCGCGGCGAGGTCCTCGGGGGCGAGTCCGGCGCGCTCGCACGCCTGCCGGGCGATGGCGGGCAGCCTGGTGGTGGCCCACCGGTAGACGCTCTGGCCCTCCTGCGCGAACCGGGGCGGGGTGCCCTCGATGCGTACGGCGTGGCCCATCTCCGGGACCGAGCCCCACAGCACCGGGCCGATCCCCGGTTCGTCGGACGCCTCGACCACGGCGGCCCCCGCGCCGTCACCGACCAGGACGCACGTGGTGCGGTCGGTCCAGTCGGTCACCTCGGTCATCTTGTCGGCGCCGATCACCAGCGCCCGGGTCGCCGCCCCGGCCCGCAGCGTGTGGTCGGCCAGGGCGAGCGCGTGGGTGAACCCCGCGCACACGACGTTGACGTCCAGCGCGGCCGGCGAGGGGACGCCGAGGCGGGCGGCGACCCGGGCCGCCATGTTCGGCGAGCGGTCGATCGCCGTGGAGGTGGCGACGAGCACCAGGTCGATGTCGCCCGGGCCGAGCCCGGCGGCGGCGAGCGCCTTGGCGGCGGCGTGCCCGGCCAGCTCGTCCACCGGTTCGTCGGGCCCGGCGACGTGGCGGGTGCGGATGCCGACGCGGCTCCTGATCCACTCGTCGCTGGTGTCGACCAGGCCCGCCAGGTCCTCGTTGGTGAGTACCTTGGCGGGCTGGTAGTGACCGACGGCGGCGATCCGTGAGCCGTTCATGGGTGGGTCCCCTCGTTGCCTTGGGTAGCGGGATCCACCAGTCTGATCAGTGACTCGCGGGTACGACGGCAGGTGATGCCACAGGATTGGGGCGCCGCGCTTGTCGGCTTCTGTCAGGCCGTCGGACGCCCGAACACCTTACGTACGCCTGCCCGGCCTCACCCGGTGAACAGCTGCCTGGCCTTCAGCACGAGCTCGTAGAGCCCGTAGCAGAGGGGCGCTCCCACCCAGATCCAGGCGAGCGCCACGAGCCATCGGCGGTCAGGCGGACTCGGACTGCTCTCGCTCGACATCGGCGGCCTCCCTCGGCGCGGGGATGTGGTGACGGGTGTGGACGGGGCGGATCAATTCGTTGGCCGCGAAGCCGACGAGCAGCAGGCCGATCATGATGAGGAGGGAGAGGCCGTAGAGCGAGGCCCCGTGCTTGCCGGCGTCCTCCTGACGGTCCGCGATCCAGTTGACGATCAGCGGGCCGAGGACGCCCGCCGTGGACCAGGCGGTGAGCAGCCTGCCGTGGATCGCGCCGACCTGGTGGGTGCCGAAGAGGTCCTTCAGATAGGCGGGGACCGTCGCGAAGCCGCCGCCGTAGAAGGAGAGGATCACCAGCGCGCAGACGACGAACAGCGGGGTGGAGGAGTCCCCGAACCAGGCGATGAGCGCGTACATCAGGGCGCCCACGCCGAGGTAGACGCGGTACATGTTCTTGCGGCCGATCAGGTCGGACGTCGAGGACCAGCCGATCCGGCCCGCCATGTTCGCCGCCGAGAGCAGCGCGACGAACCCGGCGGCGGCGGAGACGGACACCGGCGTCGAGCTGTCGGCGAAGAAGTCGGTGATCATCGGCGCGGCCTTCTCCAGGATGCCGATGCCCGCGGTCACGTTCGTGCAGAGCACGACCCACAGGCACCAGAACTGGGGCGTGCGCACGGCGCTCCTCGCCGTCACCTGGACGCCGTCGAGGGCGCTCGGCCCGGTCGGGACCGGCCGCTCACCGCGCGGCACCCGCACCAGCAGCACGCCGAGGGACATGAAGACGGCGTACGTCAGCCCGTGCACCAGGAACGCGAGGGCGATGCCGGAGGAGTCGGAGCCGTAGGACTCCAGCATCCGCGCCGACCAGGGCGAGGCGATGAGCGCGCCGCCGCCGAACCCCATGATGGCGATCCCGGTGGCCATGCCGGGCCGGTCCGGGAACCACTTGATCAGGGTCGACACCGGGGAGATGTAGCCGATGCCGAGGCCGGTGCCGCCGACGAAGCCGTAGCCGAGGACGATCAGCCAGAACTGCTCGGTGGCGGCGCCCAGCGAGGCGATGAGGAAGCCGGAGGAGAAGCAGACGAGGGCCACCGTCATGGCCCAGCGCGGCCCCTTGCGTTCCACGAGGGTGCCGCCGAAGGCGGCGGACAGGCCGAGCATGACGATGCCGAGCTGGAAGGGCAGGGCGCTCTGGGTGCCGCTGAGGCCGAGCGCGGACTCCAGCGGGGGCTTGAAGACGCTCCAGGCGTAGGCCTGGCCGATGGCGAGGTGGACCGAGAGGGCGGCCGGCGGGACGAGCCAGCGGCTCCAGCCCGGCGGTGCGACAGGGGGGCTCATGATCCGGAACGATAGGAAGCGGCTGCCCGGTTGGGAACCCGCTCGGCACCGAGGTCCCGGCGGTCTGCGGCGAGCGGTCCCTCTGGCGCGACGAACGGTCGGTGCGGCCGGACGAACGGCTTCCGGATGCCCCTCGCAGGTTCGGGCGAACGACTCCCGGCGGTCCACGCGGGTCGGGGCGAACGGCCTCCGGATGCCCCTCGCGGGTACCGACGAACCGGCCTCCGGAGGCCGTTCGCGGATGCGGACGAACGACTTCCGGGCCCCCTCGCGGGTCCGGACGAAGGGCTTCCAGACCTCCCTCACGGGTTCGCGCGGCGGTCTCGTGCGGCGACAACGCGTCCCCACCGGGCACGGGCCGGCGCCCGCCGGTGCTGCGCGAAGTATTGCCGCCCCGCATTCCATCCTGTAGACAATATTTCGTCGACACAGTGCGACGTTCCTCGGTACCCTCGACCGGACGGAGCTCACCAAGTGAAAGTCGCAGTTCTCGGTGCCGGTGCGATCGGCGCCTACGTCGGTGCAGCGCTGCACCGTGCGGGCGCGGACGTGCATCTCGTCGCCCGTGGACCGCACCTCGCGGCCATGAGGCAGCACGGCGTCCGCGTGCTCAGCCCGCGCGGTGACTTCACCGCGCGCGCCCACGCCACCGACGACCCGGCCGACATCGGCCCGGTCGACTTCGTCTTCCTGGGCCTGAAGGCCAACTCGTACGCGGCGTGCGGGCCGCTGATCGAGCCCCTGCTCCACGACACGACGGCGGTCGTCGCCGCCCAGAACGGCATCCCCTGGTGGTACTTCCACCGGCACGGCGGCCCCCACGACGGCCACCGCGTCGAGAGCGTGGACCCCGGCGGCGCGGTCAGTGCGGTGCTCGCGCCGGAACGGGCCGTCGGCTGCGTGGTGTACGCCGCGACCGAGCTGGCGGGGCCGGGCGTCGTCCGCCACCTCGAAGGCACCCGCTTCTCCGTCGGCGAACCCGACCGCTCGGTGTCGCCGCGCTGCACCGCGTTCAGCGAGGCCATGCAGGAGGGCGGCCTCAAGTGCCCGGTCGAACCCGACCTGCGCAACGACATCTGGCTCAAGCTCCTCGGCAACATCTCCTTCAACCCCATCAGCGCGCTGGCCCGCGCGACGATGCGGCAGATGTGCCTGCACGGCGGCACCCGCAAGGTCATCGAGATCATGATGACCGAGACGCTCGCCGTCGCCGAGGCCCTCGGCTGCGAGGTCGGCGTGTCCATCGAGCGGCGGCTCGCGGGCGCCGAGCGGGTCGGCGACCACCGCACCTCGACGCTCCAGGACCTGGAGCGCGGGAAGCCGCTCGAACTCGACGTGCTGCTGGCCGCCGTCGTCGAACTGGCCGAGATCACCGGCGTCCCGGTGCCCACCCTGCGCACCGTCCACGCCATCTCGGACCTGCTCGCGCTGCGGACGGCCGCCTGAGCGCGCCGGGCGGACCGGTGCCGCGTTCCGCCGGTGCGGGACAATGGGACGCCGGGGTCACCTCTCCGCACGACGGCCGGTGACCCGCGGGCCACCTCCGCAGCAAGGGCCGCTCTCGGCCACCAGCACGTACAGAACCGGGGCTGATCAGGACATGGGACGAGTCACGGAACGACGCAGGGTGATCCGCGTCCGGGACGGCGCGGTGAGCACCCGCCCCGACACGCTGGTGGCCGAGGAGCCGCTGGAGATCAGGCTCAACGGCAAGCCGCTCGCCATCACCATGCGCACCCCGGGTGACGACTTCGCGCTGGCGGCGGGCTTCCTGGTCAGTGAGGGGGTGCTGGGCGCGGCGGAGGAGCTGCAGAACATCGCGTACTGCGCCGGCGCGACCGTGGACGGCGCGAACACGTACAACATCGTCGACGTGCGGACCGCTCCCGGCGTGGTCGTCCCTGACATCACGCTGGAACGCAACGTGTACACGACCTCGTCCTGCGGCCTGTGCGGCAAGGCGAGCCTGGACGCGGTCCGTACGACGGCCCGCTGGACGATCGACGACACTCCCCCGGTGCGGCTGGAACCCGCGCTCCTCGCGGCTCTCCCCGACCGGCTCCGCGAGGCGCAGCGGGTCTTCGACCGGACCGGGGGTCTGCACGCGGCTGCCCTGTTCGACGAGGACGGCGAACTGCTCGACATCCGGGAGGACGTGGGCCGGCACAACGCCGTCGACAAACTCGTCGGCCGGGCCCTGCAGAGCGGCGCGCTGCCGCTGTCGCGGGCGGTGCTGCTGGTCTCGGGCCGGGCCTCCTTCGAGCTGGTGCAGAAGGCGGTGATGGCGGGCATCCCGGTGCTGGCGGCGGTCTCGGCCCCGTCGTCGCTGGCTGTGGATCTGGCCGCCGAGACGGGACTGACGCTGGTGGGCTTCCTGCGCGGCGCCTCCATGAACGTGTACGCGGGTGAGCACCGGATCGCCCTGGAGGCCGCGGCCGCCCAGGGCTGACCGGCTCCCCCGCGACACGGCGGCGGGGCCCCGACCGGCGGGGAGCGCCCCCTGCGCCGGAGGGGTCCCGCCCGTACCCGTCCCGCCGGTCCCTCTCCCCGGGCGTCAGCCGGTGATGAAGCGGACCTCCGAGGAGTGCACGACCGTGCCCAGGCGCGGGAAGTCCAGACCGACGGAGGCCTCGTGCTCGGGGGCCGTCAGCGCGGCCATGGCGTCCTCCACGAACACCAGGTCGTAGCCGAGGTCACCGGCGGCGCGGGCGCTCGACTCGACCCCGAGGTTGGTCGCGATGCCGCCGAACACGATGGTGGTCACCCCCCGCTCGCGCAGGCGCTCGTCGAGACCGGTGCCCTGGAAGGCGCCGATCGTCCGCTTCACGATCTCGATGTCGCCGTCCACCGCGAGCCCGGCGACCAGACCGCTGCCGGGCGGCTGCTCGGGGACGCCCGCCCGCTCGACCCGCACCAGGACGACCGGCGCTCCGACGGCGCGGAAGGCGTCGGCCACCCGCTCGGCCGCCGAGAGGACCTCGGGACCCTTGCGCGGCTCCAGGGGCAGCCCGACGACGCGGTCCATCAGATCGACGAGGACCAGCGCGGAGCGTGCGGGGTCGAGGGCGAGACGGGGCTCGGCTTCAGGTGCGGTCATGACGGAACGTTAGCCCGCGTCCGCCGTCCGTACCGGAAATCCGGATCGACGGCTGCGTGAACTGCTCCCGTTCGGCGGCCGGGACGGGGCCATCCGGGTGCAGTGCGGACACCGTGCCCGGGGGTGGTCCGGCCGCGCAGCAAGCGATCGGGGGCGCGGGCCGTGCGCCGCCGCGCCGATCCCCGGCCGCACGGTTCTTGTGGGGTTCCGAGGGCCCAAGTAGCGTCTGTGCCGCGAACGTTGGACGTGGGATGTCCAGAATGTCCAGACGACTGAAGGGCAGGGCCGCACCATGCCGTCGAGTCTCCGCACCCGTCTGAGATCCACTCTCACCGCCGTCCTCACGACCGCCGCGCTGCTGGCGTTACCCGGCCCCGCGAGCGCCGAACAGGCGCCCGCGGCGGGCGAGTTCGAACAGCAGGTCCTCTTCCGGGCCTCCCAGGACCCCGGCTACGCCTGCTTCCGCATCCCGGCCGTCGTCCGGACCACCAAGGGCACCCTGCTGGCCTTCGCCGAGGGCCGCGTCCTCAACTGCGGCGACTCCGCCGACATAGACATCGTGGTCAAGCGCTCCACGGACGGCGGCCGCACCTGGGGCCCGCTTCAGGTCGTCACCGAGGGCGGCGGCGACACGCACGGGAACCCGGCCCCCGTCGTGGACCGCCGGACCGGCCGCATCCTGCTGGCCGAGACCTGGAACACCGGCCGCACGGACAGCGGCGGCTGCGCGGTCCCCTGCGACCGGACCCCGCATCTGCAGTACAGCGACGACGACGGCCTGACCTGGTCGCGCCCCCGCGACCTGAGCGGCGAGCTCCTGCCCGCCCACTGGAACTCCTGGTACGCCACCGGTCCCGTGCACGGCGTCCAGCTCACCCGCGGCAAGCACGCCGGGCGTCTGGTCCTCACCGTCAACACCGAGACCTGGAACGGCAGCCGCGTCACCGCCAACCACGCCGCGCTCGTCACCAGCGACGACGGCGGCGACCACTGGGCCGTCGGCGCGACGGACTCGTGGCCGGTCGCCGACGACGGCACCTTCCGCCAGAAGCCCTCCGAGATGACCCTCACCGAGCGCGCCGACGGAACCCTCCTGGTCAGTGGACGCGAACAGGACGGCACCGACCTCGGCCACCGCGCCCAGACCCTCAGCCGGGACGGCGGCGACACCTTCGCGGCGCCCTTCAGCGACCTCCCCGACCTCTACACCCCCCAGGTCCAGGGCTCCGTGCTGCGCCTCGGCGACCGGCTGCTGCTGGCCTGCCCGGGCGACCCGGACCGCCGGCGCACCATGATGATCCGCTCCTCCTACGACGGCGGACGCACCTGGGAGAGCGTGGACCGCGGGACGGTCGTCACCACCGACTGGTCCGGCTACTCCGACATGGTGGGGATCGACGGCGGGCGCGTGGGGCTCCTGTACGAGGGCGGCGCGGTCGACGCCCGCGACGAGATCCGCTTCGCCCGGTTCACCGAGACCTGGCTCGCTCCCCGCCGCGGCCCCGACCCGACCACGGCCGACAACGCTCCGCACGCCCGGCGCGCCCTGGTCCTCGGCGGCGCCCGCACCACGGCGCGCGGCAGCGGGAACGCCCTCCTGTTCGACGGCACCGACGACGCCGTACGGCTGCCGTACAGCGACCGGCTGCCGCTCGGGGCCAAGGACTTCACGGCCTCCCTGTGGTTCCGCTACACCGCCACCACCGGGGAGCAGCCGCTGCTGTGGATGGGCGGCATCGGCACCTCGCAGCCCCAGGTGTGGCTGCGGGGCGAGCCCGCCTCCCACCGGATCACCGGGCTGATGACCGCGCGGAACGGCGCGGCGCCCCCGGCCACCGCCTCGGTGCGCACCGCGGACGCGTACAACGACGGCGAGTGGCACCATCTCGCCCTGCGCCGCGGCGGCGGACGGCTCACCCTCCTCATCGACGGAGCGGCGCTCGGCACGGCGGACGTGCCGGGGTCGGTGAGCCGCAACTCGCCGTTCGGGGTGCACGTCGGGCAGCGCATGGACGGCCGCGCCCACTTCACCGGCGCGATCGACGAGGTCAGGGTCCACGACCGGGCGCTGAGCGACGAGGAACTGGCCGCCGTCCGCGCGGGCGAGCCCGCCGGGACCCGGGACACCGTCCTGTGGCTGCCCATGGACCGGGTGACCGCGGGCCACTAACGTCCCGTCCGTGCCCGACGACCCCCGAGCACGACGGCGGACGAGAACCGGCCTCGGTGTCCTGCTGGCCCTGGTCTGCGCGGCCGTGCTGCTCACCGCCCTCCCGGACCACGACCGGGAGGGCGGCGGAGCGTGCGCGGCCCGCACGTTCACGTCCTGGCGGACGGACCGGGGCCTGACGGACGAGTTCGCGCGGTACGGCGACGACCCGGCGCGCACCGACGACTGGACCGGCGGCGACGGCACCCACTCGCTGCGGCTGCCGGACGGCCGGATGCTGTGGCTGTTCTCCGACACCTACCTCGGCCGGGTGCACGGGCCTCCCAACCCCGCCGGCGAGTCCTACGCCTGGCGCGACGCGACCGCGCCGCTGGTGCGCAACTCGGCCGTGCTGATGTCCCGGTCGGGCCGCCTGGAGCGCACGCTGCCCGCGCCGCTGTTCCCCGACCCCGGGGCCGGGCAGTGGCGCTGGCCGGTGGCGGCCCGGGTCGAGCCCCGCTCCCCCGGCTCCGCGGACCGGGTGGTCCGCGTGCTGCTGTGGACCCGCACGGCGGGCGCGGCGCCGTGGATCTACGGCGTGCCCACGGCCACCGAGGTGGCCACCCTCTCGCTGCCGGCCCTGCGGCTCGAAGGCGTCCGGACGGTCCTCGACCAGCGCTCCGTCGCGGACGCCTCCCGGCGCGTGCTGTTCGGCACCACCGCGCTCGACGAGGGCGGCTGGACGTACGTCTTCGGCGGCACCGACGCGCAGGCGACGGCACGCCCGACCTCGACGGCGTACGTGGCACGGGTACCGCGCGGCCGGCTCGGCGAGCCGGGTGCCTGGGAGTACTGGGACGGCTCGCAGTGGGAGGCGCGGGCCCGCCCGGCCCCGGTGCTCGGGGACGGCCGGCGCCGGGGCGTGGGCAGCGCGTTCACGGTGGTGCGCGACGGCGGCACGTACGTCCTGTTCACCATGGCCGCCGGCCCGCGGGGCCTGACCACGGTCACGTCGTACTGGGCGTGCTCGCCGACCGGGCCCTGGCGCGGGCCCGCCCGGGGTTTCCGCCCCCCGCTGCCCGCCGGGGAGGTGGCCGCGTACAACCCGCAGGCGCATCCGGCGCTCGGCGCCGACGGCCGCCTGGTCCTCAGCTACGACGTCAACTGGCTGGATCCGACGGGGGTTTCCGCGCAGGCGAACCTGAGCCGGAACGTGTCCCTGTACCGACCGCGATTCGTGACCCTGCGGCTGGGGCCGCCCCGCTGACCGGCAGCGGGTCGTGGGAGCGGCGCTTGGCGATCACCGCGCACACCATGAGCTGCATCTGGTGGAAGAGCATCAGCGGCAGCACGGCGAGCGAGGCGTGGGCGCCGAACAGGACGCTGGCCATGGGCAGCCCCGAGGCGAGGGACTTCTTGGAACCGGCGAACTGGATCGCGATCCGGTCCTCGCGGCCGAAGCGCAGCGCCTTCGAGCCGTACCAGGTGAGGGCCAGCATCACGGCGAGCAGGACGGCCTCGACGACCAGCAGTCCGGCGAGCCGTCCGGCACTGACCTGGTGCCAGATGCCCTGCACCATGCCCTCGCTGAACGCGGTGTAGACGACGAGGAGGATCGAGCCGCGGTCGACGTACCCGAGGACCTTCTTGTGACGGGTGACGAACCCGCCGATCCAGCGGCGGAGCAGCTGCCCGGCGAGGAACGGGACGAGCAGTTGCAGCACGATCTCGACCAGCGAGTCGGCGGAGAACCCGCCGCCGCTGTCGCCGATGAGCGCCGCCGCGAGCAGCGGGGTGAGCACGATGCCGGCGAGGGAGGAGAAGGAGCCCGCGCAGATCGCCGCGGGCACGTTGCCGCGCGCTATGGAGGTGAAGGCGATCGACGACTGGATGGTCGACGGGACGAGCGTCAGGAACAGCAGGCCCTGGTAGAGCGGGTCCGTCAGGAACACCGGCACGAAGCCGCGGGCGGCCAGGCCGAGCAGCGGGAACACGACGAACGTGCAGGCCAGTACGGTGATGTGGAGCCGCCAGTGGCGCAGTCCGTCCAACGCCTCGCGGGTGGAGAGGCGCGCTCCGTAGAGGAAGAACAGGAACGCGATCGCGGCGGTGGAAGCGCCCGACGCCACGTCGGCCGCCGTGCCGCGCGCGGGGAGCAGGGCCGCGAGGCCCACCGTCCCGAGCAACAGCAGGATGTAGGGGTCGATCGGCAGCCGGCGCGGCCACTGCAGGCGTTTCACGGTGCTCCACTGCTTCGTTCGGTGCGTCGTTCGTCTCGGTCGGGGCGTGCCCTCTCCATCGTCCTCCTCCGGGTCATGATCGGGAATCCGTCATACCGCTCTTACTGTCATCGCGTACCGCGATAGCGTGGGAGCCGTGTACGACCCCTCCCAGCTGCGTACCTTCCTGGCCGTGGCCCAGACACTGAGTTTCACCCAGGCCGCCCGGCGGCTCGGGCTGCGCCAGTCCACCGTGAGCCAGCACGTACGCCGCCTGGAGGACGCCGCCGGCCGCAGGCTGTTCACGCGGGACACGCACTCCGTGGAGCTGACGGAGGACGGCGAGGCGATGCTCGGCTTCGCGCGGCGGATTCTGGAGGTGCACGAGCAGGCGAGCGCGTTCTTCGCCGGGACGCGGCTGCGCGGGCGGCTGCGCTTCGGCGCGTCGGAGGACTTCGTGCTCACCCGGCTGCCGGAGATCCTCGAAGGGTTCCGTCATGACCATCCCGAGGTCGACCTGGAACTGACGGTGGAGCTGTCGGGCACCCTCCACGAGCGGCTGGCCGCGGGGAAGCTCGATCTGGTGCTGGCGAAGCGCCGCCCCGAGGACCCGCGCGGCGAGCTGGTCTGGCACGACGAGCTGGTCTGGGTCGGCGCGGAGCGGCTGCGGCTGGAGCCGGACCGCCCGGTCCCGCTCATCGTGTACCCACCGCCGGGCATCACGCGCGCCCTCGCCTTCGAGGCGCTGGAGCGCCAGGGCCGGCCGTGGCGCGTCGTCTGCACGAGCGGCAGCCTGAACGGCCTCATCGCGGCGGCCCGCGCCGGACTCGGCGTGATGGCCCACTCCCGGGGCCTCGTCCCGCCGGGCCTGGTCCGGATGCCCGAGCGGGCGGGGCTCCCGGAGCTGGGCGAGGTCGACTTCGTCCTGGTGCACGGCCGTCGCCGTCCCGCGGCCCAGGACGCGGCGGACGCGCTGGCGGCGGCGATCCTGAGCGGCGGCGACCGGCTGCAACGGGGGCGCGGGTAGCGGGGCGATACCGAGGCCGGCTGCATCGGGGGCGCGGAGCACGGGGCGGCACCACGGTCGGCTCCACCGGGCAGGCGGGTAGCAGGCGGCACCACGGCCGGCCGAACCGGGGACGCGGACAGCGGGCCGGCACCACAACCGACTGCAACCGGGTGGTGGGGCTGCACCGGGGCCGGCCGGGCGGTGCGCGCATACCGGGCGCTCGTGCCGGGCCGGCAGGGCCGGCCCGGCGGGGGTCAGCGGGTGGTGAGCATGCCCTCGCGGAGACGAGCCAGCGTGCGGGTGAGCAGCCGCGAGACGTGCATCTGCGAGACGCCCAGGCGCTCACCGATCTGCGACTGGGTCAGTTCCTCGACGAACCGCATGTGGATGATCTGCCGGTCCCGCTCCCCCAGTTCGGCGATCAGCGGCGCGAGCGCGTGGAAGTCCTCCACCAGCTCCAGCGCGGCGTCGTCGGCGCCGATGAAGTCCGACAGCGCGCTCTCGCCGTCCTCGCCGCCCGCGATCGCGGCGTCCAGCGAAGCGGAGTTGTAGCCGTTCGACGCGAGCCGCGCCTCGATGACCTCTTCCTCGGACAGGCACATCAGCTCGGCGAGTTCCTTCACGGTGGGCGCGCGGTCCAGGCGTCCACGGAGCTCCTCGGTGGCGCGGGCCAGGTGGACCCGGGCCTCCTGAAGCCGCCGCGGCACGTGCACGGCCCACGAGGTGTCCCGGAAGAACCGCTTCATCTCGCCCACGATGTAGGGGATCGCGAAGGTGGTGAACTCCACCTCGCGGGACAGCTCGAACCGGTCGATCGCCTTGATCAGGCCGATCATGCCGACCTGGACGATGTCCTCCATCTCCTGCGGCCCGCGGCTGCGGAAGCGTCCCGCCGCGAAGCGGACCATGGACATGTTCATCTCGATCAGCGTGTTGCGCGCGTAGCTGTACTCGGGTGTCCCCTCCTCCAGACGCGCCAGCTGGTCGAAGAAGAGACGGGACAGTTCGCGGGCGTCCTTCGGAGCCACCTTGCAGGGATCCGTGACCTCCGGCAGCTCGGCTATGTGCGTGTCCGCCGTCACCGTGCTCGTGAGCGCCATGATGTTCCCCTCCAGTAGCCGATCAGCCGCTTCCGTCCTCTGTGAAGCAGCCGACGGGGGCTCGCCTACCCCGGCATCCCTCATGCATGCCTGCCGTCCGCTCACCGAAATGCCGTCCGCGTGGCGCGGACCCCGCGAGGCCGTGACGCGGTCCGGGCGCGCCCAGTCGTTGCCCGGCCCCGGGCCGCCAGCCGTTGTCCGGTCCCGGCGCGCCGCCGGCTGCGCGTATTCAACCAACTGGTTGACAACGAAAAGGGGCAGCCATACGGTTATTCAACCGACTGGTTGAGGATGAGAGGTGCGAGGTGGGCGACGACCGGCTGTCCCGGGTCTTCTCCGCTCTGGCCGACCCGACCCGGCGCGACATCGTGGCGAGGCTGGCCTCCGGGGATGCCACGGTCAACGAACTGGCCGAGCCGTACGACGTGACCGTGCAGGCCGTGTCCAAGCACATCAGGGTGCTGGAGGACGCCGGACTGGTCAGTCGCGGCAGGGACGCCCAGCGGCGCCCCTGCCGCCTGGAGGCGGACGTCTTCGACCTGATGACGAAGTGGATCGAGCGCTACCGGCGTGAGGCCGAGGACCGTTTCCGTCGGCTCGACGCCGTCCTGGAGCAGACCGCGCGGCAGCCGGAGACAGGCACCGTCAATACCGCGAACACCGTGAACAAGGAGGCGGCATCATGAGCGCCGCGACGGCGAACGGCCGGCACGAGACGCGAATCGTGGCCGATCCGGCTCTGCCCACCATCCTCCTCGTCCGCGAGTTCGACGCCTCGCCGGACCGCGTGTTCCGGGCGTACACGGACCCGGACCTGGTCGTCCAGTGGCTCGGCCCGCGTCGGCTCACGATGCGGATCGACGAGTACGACGCACGCAGCGGCGGGTCGTACCGCTATGTGCACAGCGAGGACGACGGGACGCAGTACGGCTTCCGCGGCGTCTTCCACGAGGTGCGCCCCGACGAGCGCATCGTGCAGACGTTCGCCTACGACGGGTTCCCGGACGGCGTCAGCCTGGAGACCACCACCTTCGAGGACCTGGACGGCCGCACGCGCGTCACCACGAAGTCCCTCATGGACTCCGTCGAGGCCCGCGACTCGATGATCAAAGGCGGTATGCGGCGCGGCGTCCGGGAAGGCCACGAGCGCCTGGACGAACTGCTCGCCCGCCAGAACGGCGGCGCCGACCGGCGCAGCGAAACGAAAGGCCCGAGATCATGACGAGTGCAGCCGACGAACACCGCGCCGTCGCGGGGGCGTTCACCGAGCGCGTGCGCGCGGCGGACCCCACCTTCTGGGACAACCCGGCGCCGTGCGAGGGGTGGGTCGCCCGGGACGTGGTGCGCCATCTCGTCGAGTGGTTCCCGGCGTTCCTGAAGTCGGGTGCCGGGGTGGAGCTGCCCACGGGGCCGTCGGTCGACGACGACCCGGTGGCGGCGTGGACCGTGCACAGCGACGGCGTGCAGGCCCTCCTCGACGATCCGGCCACGGCGCACAAGGTGCTGTCGAACCCGCACATCGGCGAGGTCCCGCTGGATCAGGCGGTCGACCGGTTCTACACCGCCGACGTCTTCATGCACACGTGGGACCTGGCACGGGCGACCGGGCAGGACGAACGCCTCGACCCCGGCAAGTGCGCGCAGTTGCTCGACGGGATGCTCCCGCTCGACGACGTGCTCCGCACCAGCGGCCAGTACGGGCCGCGGGTGGAGGTGGCCGAAGGCGCCGACGTGCAGACCCGCCTGCTCGCCTTCATCGGCCGTACGCCCTGACCACCGGCGGCCACGTCCTGACCGCCGGTGGCCGCGTCCTGAACACCGGCGGCCCTGTCCTGACCGCCGGCTGCCCGTCCTGACCGCCGGCTGCGGCGTCGACGGTGAGGCCGGAGACGTCGCTCGATCGCACGCCGACGCGTAGCACCGCCGCCCGCCGCCCGCCGACAAACGGCGACGGGCGGCGGCTGTACCGCTACTTCCGCATGCCCCCGTGGTGGGAGCCGTGCTGAGAGCCGTGCTGGCTTCCGTGGTGGGAGCCGTGCTGGGAGCCGTTGACGCATGCGTTGCCGAAGGCCGGGTTGAGCAGCCCGATGACGTTGACCGTGTTGCCGCAGACGTTGACCGGCACATGGACGGGGATCTGCACGACGTTGCCGGACAGGACACCGGGCGAGTTCGCCGCGACCGCCTGCGCGTCGCTGTCGGCCGCCGCGACGGCGGAGCCGCCCAGGACGGCGCCGCCGACAGCGGCCAGCAGGGAAAGGCTCTTGATCACACGAAGCATGGAACTACCTCACAGACAGGTGCGTTGGGCTGCCGCCGATCACGGCTGCCCGGGCCGCACGGTTCGCGACCCTCGTACGCTGGTCCGTCCGCCGGACCCCCACGGATTGCCTCGGCACCCCTTCACCACCCGGATGGACCAAGTCTTCATATGGGCGCCGGCCCTCATCGCTCATGACCGTGGCGAAAACGAACGGACCCGACCCCTTACGGACACCGGAACGGCGCACCTGGGACTTGTCCGGCGATCATGGCTGTGAGCAGTCGGGCATCATGCCCGGGTGAGCATCATCGTGAAGTTCTTCGTGGCGCCGGACGACACGTCAGCGGGTCTGGCCCTCGCGTCCGGGCCGGGACGGGCGTTCGAGTCGCTCACCTTCGGTAACTTCGCCCCCGAAGAGGCCGTGGTCGAGTGGGAATGCCTTCTGGCCGGCGGCACCTTCGAGGACCTCGTCGAAGCCGGTGAGCCCCGCGTCGTCGCCGGTCAGGGCGATGACGGATGCATCGTCTTCGCGATGTCGCCTCGCCTGTCCACCGCACTCGCGGACGCGGGGCACGCCAGGCTCCGAGACGTCGCCGTCTTGTGGACCCGACTGCGTGCGGAGGACGACGAGGTCATCGGCACGGAAGTCTCCGACGCGATCGTGGGTGGTCTGGCCGCCCTCGTCAGCAGCGCCCGGCGCCGGAACCAAGGCGTCTACTGCTGGGTCGCGTAGCAGTCCATGTCCGGAGTTGTGCTCATTCGACCCATTTGGACCCTTCTGCCAACAGGCACCAGCAGGCCCTCATACACATCCCTGATCCAAGCGACACAGGCCTGCCGCAGCCGACCGCGTCTACGGGTGCGTGTCCGTGATCGCGATGACCTCGTCCAGGTGGTCCAGGGTCGCCTGGAGGTCGGCGATCTTGGCCTGGATGCGTTCGCGTTCGGCTCGCAGCATGGTTCGTTGCTGGGCGTCGGTGTGCCCGGAGTCCCAGCACGGCAGGAGTTCGCCGATCCTTCGGCTGGTGAGGCCGGCGGCGTACATCTGCTGGAAGAAGCGGATCAGGGGGATGGCGTCCCGCCGGTACAGGCGCTGGCCGGACGGGCTGCGCTCCGCGATGAGCAGCCCCTGCTCCTCGTAGTAGCGCACGGCGCGCACGGAGACGCCGGCACCTCGTGCCACTTCGCCGATGCGGATCAACCGCTCGGACGCGGTCACCGTCTCCGTCATGGTGTTTCCTCTCGCCCCCGGCCCTGACGAACAGCACTTGCCTCTGACGTTGGCGTCAGGTTTTAGCGTACCGGCCATGGACATCAACAACTCCGTCGCCCTTGTCACCGGAGCCAACCGCGGCCTGGGCCGCGCCTTCTCCCAGCGCCTGCTCGAACGGGGCGCCCGCAAGGTCTACGCGACCGCCCGCCGACCCGAGACCGTGGACCTGCCCGGGGTCGAGGTGCTGCCCCTCGACATCACGGATCCCGCATCCGTGAGGGCCGCCGCCGAGGCGGCCCCGGACGTCTCGCTCCTCATCAACAACGCGGGGATCAATACGGGGACCGACCTGGTGACCGGTTCGCTGGACGCGGTGCGGTACGAGCTGGAGACCAACATGTTCGGCCACCTCGGCATGATCCGGGAGTTCGCGCCGGCGCTCGCCAGGAACGGCGGGGGCGCGATCGTCAACGTCCTCTCCGCCATGTCGTGGTTCGGGGGTGCGGGTGCCAACGCCTACCACCTGACCAAGGCCGCCGCCTGGGCCATGACCAACGGCGTCCGCCTGGAGCTCGCCGAGCAGGACACGCTCGTCACCGCGGTGCACCTCGGCCTGGCCGACACCGACATGGCGGCGGGCTGGCCCGTGGCCAAGATTTCTCCGTCGGACCTGGCCGACGCGGCGCTCGACGGTGTCGAGGCGGGCTCCGCCGAGGTCCTCGCCGACCAGTGGAGCCGGGACATCAAGTCCCGTCTGCCGCTGACGCCGGAAGAGTTCAACGCCGCGATGGACCGTGCCCTGGCGGCGCTGATGGCGGCCTGAGGGCCCCTCGGGCGGCACGCAGTTCGGTCGGTTGCTTCCCATCGGCCGCTCGTCCTGCCGACTTGAGGCCGAACTCATGGTGTCGTGTCGCTGATCAGGCGGTTCGATACCGCCATGGTGAGGGTGATCTCCCTCAGGTGAGACACCGCTCCGGGCGCGCATGGGCCCGGAGTGATGCCCCACTCGGGCCGGTGGGGGGGAACGAAATGTCGGGGAGCCCAGGGCCGGTGCGGCCGGTGGCGCCTCCCGCCACCGATTCCGGCGAATGGCATCACACACTCTGGAACCGCTGGGAAACCATTCGCATCGGGGGACACTTGACGTCTCAGCGTCCTGAGGTGCCGCAGGGCGGTGACCGGCTTGGCGCCCGATGCGAGAGGGCACCGCGACTTTCCTGCCGTGTGCTGCGACAGCGGGCAGCCCCCACCCGCACGGAGTCTCGGGGAGGGGCTGCTCAGGAAGGCGTGGCCTGAATGGTGGTCACCTACGCGACTGACGCGACGGCGTGACGGCCACGGCGGGAATCGAGGCTTCGGTGACTTAGGCGCACCGCCCCGCTCACGCCGACCGCTTTCCCGTCAGGTGCAGTTGCCGTTGTCAGAGTTGTAGTAGATGTCGAACGTACCGCTCCACGTCAGGCACTGGCCGTCGTCGGGGACGTCCTTGTAGACCGGGCCCGCGTAACTGCCGTACGAGCCGGAGTCCTTGGCCTCGCCGCTGCTGTAGGGCCAGGTGTCCAGCGTGACCTCCATGAAGACCCGGGCACCGGGGTTCGTGCGCACGGTGACCGCGCAGACCTTGCCGGCGCCGCTGTTGTAGGTGACGAACGTGGTGGCCGGGATGGTGGACTGCGACGAGCGGATCGGCGTCGCCCTGATGACGTCGTAGCCGGTGCCGCAGGCACCGTTGTACCGGGTGGGCGTGGCGGCCGAGGCCGGTGCGGTCGCCACGAGCGTGCCGCCCAGCGCGAGAGCGGCCAGGACGCCGGCGGTGACTGCCTTGCGGCGGGTCGACTTCATGATGTGGTCCCCCTGTTGTGGTGTGCGCCGATGCGCTGCGAACGGCCGGTCGTTGCCGTCCACGGATGATGAGACCCGGGAGGCCCCCCGACAGTTGTGGGGCGTGTCGTCACTGTTCCGTCACCAGTGTCACGACCGCGCACGTCAACTAAGCAGCTGGAAAGGGAAGTTGCTTCCCGTGGGTCGCGGTGCTGCGTACGGCCTCCGGCCGGCCCCGGTACCTTCACCGATCCCCGTCGACGATCCCCGCCCCTCCCCCGCACACCTCGGCCACGTCGGCTCCACCGTCCCGCGAGTGCGGGTCGAGTGGTGCCTGGAACGCTTTCGGTTCGTGAGCTCCGATGCAGCCGGTCATCAACCTCCGCGGAGCGCCGAACCGTCCGCTGGTGCCCCCACCATCCCCCGAGGGCACCGGCGGGCTCTGCTGCGTGTGCGCACGCTTCAGCCGACGCGACGCCTCCCGTACGACGTGGTGCCGTGGGTGGGGCCACGGTGTGCCACTCGCCCACCCTGGCGCCCCCGACACGGCCTCGCGTGTCTCCATCGGACGTCACGGATGAAGAAATGTCGCCACCATGGCACCGGCGCCACATGCGCCCCTACCTGCACTTTCTCCAGGATGAGGCGCGCGTCGACCAATCGGATGCGCAAGTGGCGCCAAACATGGCTCCCACTGGCGCCAAATGTGTGCCATTATGGAGTCACGGAAACGGAGCGACGCCGGGAACGGCGTACGACGTACTAAGGAGCCCCCCATGTCTGTCACCTTCAGCAACGAGGACAAGGTCACCCTGCGCAACGCCGCCTACGGGGCCGTCACGCTGATGGCCGCCGCCGCCGGGGCCGATTCCCCGCACAAGGTGGCCACCCAGGGCAGCATCGCGCTGACCTCGGCGACCGGACCGGTCGGGCATGTGCTGTCGGAGAAGTCCTCGGTGGGTGACCTGGGCGGCAAGTCGGCGGCCGAGATCGCCGACCGTGTCCTGCCCGCCCTCACCCGGGCCATGGACCTGCTGAAGAAGCAGGCGCCCGAGGAGGCCGGCAACTTCCGCGACACCGTCCTGATCGCCGTCGAGGCCGGCGCCCGTACCGCCAAGGGCGGAACCGCCAGCCCCACCCTGGCCGCCATGACCCGCAAGATCACCGACGCCCTCGACGCCGCCTGACCCACCGCCCGCGCCTCGGCACGACCGGCGCCGTGGCCGCGACGCGACCGGGGCCACCGCTCGCCATCACCGCGAGCCGGGCCCGCCGTCGGCGCGCGGGCGGCCACGCATCCCCCCACGAAAGGACGACCGATGAGTCAGTCACCTCCGACCCCGCAGGGCCTCCCGACGCAGCGCGACGCGGGCCCCTTCAACCCGCCCCGCGCCCTCACCCGGCTGCGCGAGGCCCGCCCCGTCAGCCCGATGGTGTTCCCCGACGGCCACAAGGGCTGGCTGGTCACCGGCCACGAAGCGGTCCGCACGCTCCTGGCCGACACCCGCTTCAGCTCCCGCCAGGACATCGGCGCCCTCCACATCCCCTACGACGTGCCCGGCATGCCCGCGGTCACCGAACCGTCCCCCCAGGTGCCGGGCCTGTTCATCAGCATGGACCCGCCGGACCACACGAGGCTGCGGCGGCTGCTCACCGGTGCCTTCACGGTCAAACGCCTGAAGGAACTCGAACAGCACATCGTCGACATCGCCGAACGGCAGCTGGACGCGATGGCACGCCTGACGCCGCCCGTCGACCTGGTCAAGGAGTTCGCGCTGCCCGTGCCGGTGCAGGTCATCTGCGAACTGCTCGGCGTCCCCTTCGCGGACCGCGAGAGGTTCCAGGCCGACACCGCCACCTTCCTCGAACGGGACGTGGCACTCGACGAGAAGATCGCCGCGTACACCGGCCTGACCACCTACCTCGCGGAACTGGTCACCGGCAAACGCGCCGCCCCGGGCCAGGACATCCTGTCCGACCTGGCCGCCCGGGACGACCTCACCGTCGAGGAACTGACCGGCATCGGCTTCCTGCTGCTCCTCGCGGGCCACGAGACGACCGCCAACATGCTGGGACTCGGAGCCTTCGCACTCCTGGAGCACCCGGACCAGGCGGCCGAACTCCGCGCCGACCCGAGCCTGCTCCCCGACGCCGTGGAGGAGCTCATGCGCTACCTCTCCGTCGCCGACATCTTCTACCGCTACGCCACGCAGGACCTCGAACTCGGCGGCGAGACGATCGCCGAGGGGTCGACCGTCGTCGTCTCCCTGCTGGCCGCCAACCACGACCCGGCGCGGTTCGAGAACCCCGACACCCTCGACGTCCACCGCACGGCCCGCGGCCACCTGACCTTCGGCCACGGCCTGCACCAGTGCCTCGGCGCGCAACTGGCCCGTATCGAGCTGCGCGCCGGATTCGGCGGCCTGCTGCGCCGCTTCCCGACCCTCGCACTCGCCGTTCCCGCCGACGAGGTGCGACTCAGGACCGACATGAACATCTACGGCGTCCACGAACTGCCCGTGACCTGGACGGAAACGGCTCCCTAGAGCCGCTGCGGCACGGGGCGGACCGGGCTCCGACGCCGGCCGCGTGGACCCGCGCACGTTTGGCGCCCGCCCATGGGGTACTTGCGGCCCGGTACGACACACAAGCTGCCGGGAGGTACGACATGGGCAAGCTGGGTGACATGGCGAACAAGGCCAAGAACATGGCCAAGGGCCACCCCGACCAGGCCGACAAGGGGGTGGAAGCAGCGGAGCGGGCGGTCGATCGGCGTACGGGCGACAAGTACGACGCCCAGACCGACAAGGCCGCCGACGCGGCCCGCCGCTCCTACGGAAGCGACGGCACACCGCAGCGCTGACCCCCTCACCGGACCTGCCCCCGGCGCACCGCGCCGGGGGCAGGCGCGCTGTCCGCGCCCGGGCCGCGCGGAGCCGCGTGAGGCCGGCTTCGTCCCCGTGCCCGCTGAGGCGGGCTGCGTCAGACTTGCGGAGCCGTCACTCGACCGGAGGGTCCCGACATGAGCAGTAAGTTCACCGAGCTGGCCGTCGACTGTGCCGATCCGGGCGCGCTGGCCCGTTTCTGGTGCGCGGTCCTGGACTACGAGGTGCAGGACGAGGAGGAGGGGGTCGTCAGCATCGGCTCGCCCGCGCTGCCCGAGGGCAAGAGCCGGCCCGGCCCGGTGCCACCGGTGCTGACCTTCGCGCGCGTACCGGAGGGCAAGACGGTCAAGAACAGGCTGCACATCGACGTCAACCCCACCGACCGGGAGCAGGACGAGGAGGTCCGTCGTCTGCTCGGCCTGGGGGCCCGCCACGCCGACGTCGGACAGAAGGGCGACGAGAGCTGGGTCACGCTCGCCGACCCGGAGGGCAACGAGTTCTGCGTCCTGGCGAGCCGCCAGCCCTGATGGCGCCGGGTGCGACTGCCTTCAGGAGACGCACCCCGCCCCTCGGCCCGACGGCCCGCCCTCGTCACAGCACGTCGTACGTCAAATGGGTGGCGGTCGACGTCGAGACCACGCCTCGCTGAACCAGCGTGCGGGGCGTGCCACCGGTGAACAGGGGCGTCCCTGAGCCGAGCACGACCGGGGCCAGGTGCAGGATCAGCGTGTCGACCAGCCCCGCGTCGAACGCCGAGCGGATCGTGGCGCCGCCGCCCATGAGGACGACGTCGAGATCCTCGCCGCGCGCCGCCGACGCCGCCTCGGCGCGCTCCCGCGCGGTGGCGACGGCGTCGGCCGGTCCGGTCGTCACGAAGGTCCAGTCCAGGTGCGCCGTCCGCACCGACTTCGGCGGTGAGCCGGTGACGACGACGAAGGCGGGCCGGCCGACCTCGCCTGCGCCGTAGCCGACGTTGTCGTCCCAGCCTCCCGGACCGTCCACCACCTCGAAGAGCCGGCGCCCGAGGACGACGGCGCCGGAGCGCGCGGTGCCCTCGCTGAGGAGCCGGCGGTCATCGGGGTCGTCGGAGAAGGCCCAGGTGTGCAGGGCCTCCCCGCCTGTGCCCAGGCCGTTGTCCGGTCCGGGGCCGGGCCCGGTGACGAAGCCGTCGAGCGATACGGAGATGTCGGCGATGATGCGTGTCATACAGGGCAGACCGGCTCCGCCGCCCCAACTCATCGCCCAGGCCGGCCCCGCCTACCCAGGGGACGGGCGGCCCGTGTGGTCGTCCGGGTGAAACGGCGGGTCTCCGGGCCCGGCCGGCTCAGGGCGGTGTGCCGCGCACGGACGTGCCGAGGGCCGCGGCGGCCGCGGCGAAGGACACCGCGGCGAGCAGCGGGAACAGGGCCGGGTAGCCGCCGACGGAGCCGGCGACAGCCGCCCCGGCGAACGGGGCGAGGGCCGCCGCGGTATGGCTGGGAGCGGCGAGGATCCCGGAGAGGCGGCCGTAACGCGTGGTGCCCCACCGGTCGATGACCGCCGTCGCCTGGAGGAGGGTGAGGTTGCCGCGGACCGCTCCCGCCAGCACCGACAGCACGACCAGGAGCACGTACGGGCCGGGGACCACGGCGAACGCCGCGGTGGTGAGGCCGCCGAGCCCGACCAGGGCGGCGGTGCGGGCGGTGGCGCCGGTGCGGCGGGCGAGTGCCGAGTACGCGGTACGGCCGAGCGTCTGCCCGGCACCGCCGAGCCCGAGGGCCCAGGCCGCCTGGGACGTCGAGCAGCCCCGCGCGAGGAGGAGCGGCACGAGAGCGATGACGACGGCGTACATCGCGAAGGCCGACAACGTGAAGGTCGTGGCCAGCATCCAGAAGGGCCGGCTGCCCAGCACCGGGTCCCGGCCGGCGGCCGTGCCCGCGGGAGTGCCGGGTGCCGCCGGCCAGGGAGCCCGGAGCGCGAGGGCGTGGGCGGGGACGGTCAGGACGGCGAGCGTCCCGGCGAGCACCGCGTAGGTGGCACGCCAGGAGAGATGGTCGGCCAGGGCGGCGGTCACGGGGGCGAAGACGGTGGAGGCGAGGCCGCCCGCGAGGGTGACGACGGTGAGTGCGCGAACGCGGTCCTCACCCCACCAGCGGGTGAGGGCGGCGAAGGCGGGCTGGTAGAACGTGGCGGCCATCGCCACCCCGATGACCAGCCATCCGGCGGTGAACACGACCGGGTCGGGGGCGCTCGCCACGACCAGGAGGCCGAGGACGGCGAGGACCGACCCGGCCGTCATGACGAGGCGGGGACCGCGCTGGTCCAGCACCCGCCCGACGCCGATGCCGGCGAGGGCGGAGACGACGAGCGCGGCGGAGAACGCGCCGGTGGTCGCCGTACCGGACCAGCCGGTGTCGGCGGTGATCGCCGGGTTGAGGACGGGGAAGGCGTAGTAGAGGACGCCCCAGCTCGTCACCTGGGTGACGCACAGCGCGGGCAGCGCGGCGCGGGGGGGGGGCCCGGCGGCCCCCGCCGGCGGGGGCCCGCGGGGGGGGGGGGGGGGGCCGGCGGGGGGGCGGCCCCCGGCGGGCCCGCG